>JAZKEZ010000028.1:0-16533 GCA_040386675.1 Bacteroidota bacterium
GTTGTTGTGATTTGCTTTCAATTCGTTATTTGACAAGATTTGCCACACTAGCGTGTCAAAAAATTCTGCTCAATTCTGAGTTGTGATTTGCTTTCAATTCGTTATTTGACAAGATTTGCCACACTGAGGCATAAAACAGTCAGACATAGGCCCGGGTTGTGATTTGCTTTCAATTCGTTATTTGACAAGATTTGCCACACTTCAATCGCTGATAACTGAAGCTCTAATAAAGTTGTGATTTGCTTTCAATTCGTTATTTGACAAGATTTGCCACACTAAAACCTCATGTCCATCGTGTTCCAGTGCAGTTGTGATTTGCTTTCAATTCGTTATTTGACAAGATTTGCCACACTCGCTGTAAATAATGATCTTGGTTACGTGACGTTGTGATTTGCTTTCAATTCGTTATTTGACAAGATTTGCCACACTGGTCTTTTATGCGGTTGATGCCGTGTTGGTTGTGATTTGCTTTCAATTCGTTATTTGACAAGATTTGCCACACTTACCGAATTCGGAAGACCTGGTTGAGCACGGTTGTGATTTGCTTTCAATTCGTTATTTGACAAGATTTGCCACACTACACCTGCGCAACAATGCAAATGGGGAATAGTTGTGATTTGCTTTCAATTCGTTATTTGACAAGATTTGCCACACTTCAGCTTAAAGAACTGTGGCTACCGGTTCAGTTGTGATTTGCTTTCAATTCGTTATTTGACAAGATTTGCCACACTGCATTCTGATTGACCCAATGCGTTGACCTCGTTGTGATTTGCTTTCAATTCGTTATTTGACAAGATTTGCCACACTGGCGATTTATAAAGATAACCGGTGGTTCTTGTTGTGATTTGCTTTCAATTCGTTATTTGACAAGATTTGCCACACTTCGCAGTTGCCAGGGATGGTGTGTACTTTGGTTGTGATTTGCTTTCAATTCGTTATTTGACAAGATTTGCCACACTGTCTAAAGACCAAACAGACAGAGGCCGTAAGTTGTGATTTGCTTTCAATTCGTTATTTGACAAGATTTGCCACACTGCGGTGTGCCTCTTAACCACATCACTATGAGTTGTGATTTGCTTTCAATTCGTTATTTGACAAGATTTGCCACACTGGTCACGGACAAACAAAGAAGGGCACCAGAGTTGTGATTTGCTTTCAATTCGTTATTTGACAAGATTTGCCACACTATAGGTGGGTGCTTCTTGCTAATAAACAGCAACTTAGGTCGGAATTCAGGATTTTAAAAGTGTGGTGAAAAAGAGAACTTCCTATAACGGAGGTTCTCTTTTTTTCTTTGTCCAATCAGGGGCATAGCGATAACTTCCACATGAATATGCAGAGTACGGTCAGGAAAATGGCAGACCGGAGCACAGGCATGCAGTGGTGGCATTATTTATAAGCCCGCAAAGTAATGGTCCACAAGTACTGGAATAGCGTTTGCTTACCAATTGCCAAAACAACTTCGGCAATTGTAAGCTGACGTTCTAAATCCAGGCACCCATGAAACTTACCCACATCCTATCTGCGCTTTCCATCGCGCTGTTCTCCATATCGGCGGCTGCTCAAACCAAGCCACCGTCGGAAAACCCGAAGAAAAACCCGACCACAGGCACTCGTGTTCCGGATACCACCAACTACGATGCATACCGCAAGGGTGGTAAACCGGCGAGCACCAATTCAAAGGTAAAGGCAGATAAACCCTTCACCCCGGATAACGCAACGCGTAAATACCGTTACAAAACTCCGGCTACACGGGGAACAGATTCTACGTCGACACCAAAGTGATCGTACCGTCCTTATTCGTCTGCGCCGTTTAGCTTTTCCTTTAGTAGTTTGATGATCTCTTCTTTATCCCGAAGCATTTCTTCAAGAAGCGTTACCTTATCGGTAAGTGAGCGTTCGCGTGGAGAAAGGTCGTAATAAGCTGAATTGGGATCGCTGGCCACCTGATGACCGGGATGACGACGATAAAGATCGGTTTCACTGGTTACCAGTTCCTCTACGGTCGTATTGAACAGTTGTGACAGCTGCGAAAGCATCACGCCTGATACTCCAATATTTCCGGCTTCGATCTTCTGGTAGTTGCTGCGGCTAATATTCACCGAATCTGCAACTTCCTGCTGTTTCATATTTGCGTCCATCCGCGCCCTGCGAATCCTTTTACCAATGGCTTGCTGAGGTTTGTCCATGGCTTAAAAATAGAAAACTGCATAACGAATTGATGAACAGTATTTTAGCGTATAAAATGATCGTTTGCCCCTTATTAAGGGGGATTGCATCGTTTTTGGATGCAGAAGCCGCGTCAGTAAACCAATAGAAGAACTTTATACCCCCCTAAAGGGTTGGTAGTTTTGCCGGTTAAGGTGTAAAAAATTTGTGAGGGTATGTCCGCCTGGTGAACACGGAGACAATCGGACATAAAAAAAGAGGCTCTCGCCTCCTGTATTATAACTCAGATCTTCCGTCTTTCAGCACCCTCCGGGCACAAATGTACCTGGGTTTGTAATAAGCGGTATTGAAAGGTGTGTCGACCATTACCCCGCCATGAATTGTGGAATGGATCATCCTGATCTCGCCATCAGCAGTTATCTCTGAAACCATAGCTACGTGACCAACACGGCCGCTTTTGCGATTTCCGCCGGTAAAGAACAGGAGATCTCCCGGCCTGACCTGGTCAAGATCGATCTTTATCCCGCAGTTGGATTGCGCGGATGAAGAATGGGGCAATTCCATCCCGATCTGCTGGAAAATATTGCGGGTAAAACCGGAACAGTCAAAACCATTGGCAGTTGTACCTCCGGAATGATATTTGGTACCCAGGAAACGACTGGCGTAATCTACCAGGTTTTTTGCCTCGAGTGTAGGGACTACAGCTGTGGGTACAGCAGCCGACATCCTGGCTTCCGGCGTGGAATACGTTTTTGGGAAAATAAGTGCCACGTACTTTTCGTCGTCGTGGCCTGGAGCGTCATTGAAGTTCTGTGCACCGGCAAATCCCGGAAGGATCACCAGTGATAACAGGTACAGGCATTTTTTAACCATTATACATCGGTTTTTTCCACCCAGTCGCCATTGGCTTTGATCAGTTCGATCAGTTCGTCAACAGCCTGCTCGGCAGGAATGTTCTTTTTAACTACTTCCTTCTCTTTGTATAAAGTAATCTTGCCGACACCAACACCCACATAACCGTAATCTGCATCTGCCATTTCACCCGGTCCGTTTACAATACAACCCATGATCCCGATCTTGATCCCTTTCAGGTGATCGGTCCGTGAGCGTATCTTCGCAGTGGTCTCCTGCAGATCAAACAAAGTTCGTCCACAGGAAGGACAGGAGATGTATTCGGTTTTGGATATCCGTGTTCTCGCGGCCTGCAAGATACCAAAAGCGGTTTGATTGACAATTTTTATTGGGATTTCGTCCGACGATAATTGTATTCCGTCGATCAATCCGTCTACAAACAAGGCTCCCAGCTCTGCGGCGGCATCGAGCATAAACTGCTCTCCATCACCGGTAGAAGGCTTGGTATGCGCAACTACAGGAAGGTTTACCTCAAACGCCATCAGCTCGAAAACCGACCGTCGCATGGCGGCCATTGCATGCGTATTTTCGGTATGCAGCAAAATCACCAAGCGGTCGAAGGCTTTCAGTTTAGCGGCGTGAGCGATCAGTTCGGTATCGGACAGGCGGAGAAAAACAAGCGGACTTCCGATCACATCCACCTGGTCAAGTTGATGGAGATCAATCATCGGATACACGCGTTCGGCAGCGCTGAAATTGGTTTTCCAATTCTCAAGATCAGCAATAAAACCAAGAGTTCCGGGAATCTCAAAATCAGGAATCAACTTACCGATCATCACGTAATCACAAGCCTGGTCGGCAATGTTCCATTTGTCGAGCGGAACGGAGTAGTTGTAACCGACTCCAAAAAGATTTGCAGCAGTAAGCTGCTCTTTTGCAGAGAAATCGGCAATTACGACGGGGACTTTCTTACCGCCGATATTCATGATCTCACGGGTTTCGCGGCGATGATGGGCAAACGGATTTACCGGGTTTTGTCCTTCAAGCGGAGCTATCTGAGGATTAGCCACCCTGTTCCGTACGCGTTCTGCCAGCTTCTCGGCTACCGGTGCCTCAAATTCAGGGTCTTCGGTAAGCGATACACGGATGGTATCTCCCAATCCGTCTTCGAGCAATGTTCCTATCCCAACAGCCGATTTTATTCGTCCGTCTTCGGCTTCACCGGCCTCGGTAACGCCAAGATGCAGCGGGTAATTCATTCCTTCAGCTTTCATGGTAGCTACCAGCAGTCGGTAGGCCTGCACCATAACCAGCGTATTGCTGGCTTTCATCGACAAAAGGATCTCGTGGTAGTCCAGGTCGCGGCAAATGCGGAGAAATTCCATCGCGCTTTCAACCATTCCTTCCGGCGTATCGCCGTAACGGCTCAGGATCCGGTCGCTCAGCGAGCCGTGATTGGTCCCGATCCGCATGGCGGTACCGTGTTCTTTGCATATGAGTACCAGCGGGGTAAAACGTTCGCGGATGCGGTCGAGTTCTTCCTGGTAAGCGTCGCCGGTATATTCAATGACCTCGAATTTCTTTTTGTCGGCGTAGTTCCCGGGATTGATGCGGACTTTCTCTACAATTTTAGCAGCGATCTCGGCGGCATTCGGAGTAAAGTGGATATCGGCTACCAACGGCGTGTTGTAGCCGCGTTTTACAAGTTCGTCTTTAATGTTTTTGAGGTTCTCTGCCTCGTTTTTGCTTGGCGCGGTGATTCGGATCAGTTCACAACCGGCTTCGATCATCCTGATGCTTTGCTCCACAGTTCCCAGTGTATCCATGGTATCTGTAGTGGTCATACTCTGAATCCGGATCGGGTTTTTTCCTCCGAAACCTATTGAGCCGACCATCACTTCGCGCGTTTCCCACCGGCTGTAGGCGGTAATGCTGTTGCAGTATTCTCTGAGTTGGGTGATTTCGGAATAGGTCATGAAATGCTTTCGTTTAATTCGCCGGTTTGCTTGTTTCTCCTGGCTTTAAGCAGCGCATTGGCCACTACGGTACCCAGTATGATGATCGCGCCGATGTAAAATTCGGTGGTGAGTACACGATGTTCACTAAAGAAATAAAACGCCAGAATAATAGAGTAGATGGGTTCGAGGTTGATGCTCAGGGAGACGGTAAACGGCGATAGTTTCTTCATCACCGCAACGCCGGCAAGAAATGCAAAACCGGTGCAAATGGTGCCGAGTACAATGATGCGCCACCAGGCAGATCCGGGCAGATCAAACATTTCTTCGGTCAGTTGTCCGGAAAAGACCAGGTAAATTGAAACAGCTACCCATCCGCCGAAAATCTCGAACAAACTTACTTTTACGGGATCGGTATTTCGTACAAACTTACCGTTCAGCGTGGTAAACAGGCTGGCCAGAAAGGCAGAGGTAACACTGAGGATAATGCCCAGCTGGTAATTGGTCTCGAACTTAAAAATGAGGACCAGCGCACCAATAACGGCCAGTCCGAGAATGAGTTCGTAAGCGAGTATCTTTCGTTTGAAAAAAATAGGTTCGAGTATAGCGGTAAACAGGGAGCCGGAAGACAGGCAGGCCAGTGCAATCGATACGTTGGAAGCTTTGATGCTGCCGAAAAAAGTGACCCAATGCAAGGCAATTACTACTCCTACGGCAAAAAGCTGCAATACGGTTCCGGTGGAAGGCCAGGGCGTTTTCTTCATCACCAGTACGGCTGCGCCGATCGAAAGGAATCCGATGAGCATGCGGTGCCAGACCAGTTGTTCGGAAAGCAGCACGTCGGTAAGGACTTTACCCAGAATGCCTGTAAATCCCCAGATGAGGATCACGATGTGCAGCAGGATGAGACTTTGACGGTAACTCATTAGTGTTTCGGTTCTTGATCGGGTTTCACATCGAGTGCGGAAACACCTCCGGAAACAATGAATTTCATTACCTCGGGAGCTGTAACATCAAGCAGCGTCATGTTCTTGCGCGGAACCACATAAATATTTCCGGCCACGCTGAACGACATGGGAATATATACCGCTACCATACTTTCATCAAGGCCAATCACTGAAAGGTCTTCGGAAGTGATGAAACCGAGCTGCATCACTTCATGGTCTGATTTCATGCGGACCAGGACGGGAAGATTGAAGCTCTTTTTCTGGCCCACAAATGCCGAAAGAAAGTCTTTTACCGAATTGTACAGCGTTTTGATCAGCGGTACCTGGTCGAGTAGTCGCTTGAAGTATTTGATGAGCGGTTGAGCAAGGAAAGTGCCTCCAAGCCAGCCAAGTACAACAAAAATTGCGAGCAGGGTAACAATGCCCAATCCCGGGATCGACTTTCCGTAAACCGTTTGCGGAACGATGTGGTCTACCGCAACGAAAACGGTATACACGATATAAACAGTAACTGCCAGCGGTACCGAAAGAAGGATTCCCCGGAACAGGTAAGCAAGAAGCCGGCGGCCGATTTTATTCAATGTCATAAGTTATATCAGATCAAATTCCTGTTTTATTTTCCGGGTAAGCGAAGCCACGACCAGGGCATAACTGTGATCAATCAGCTCGAAAATGAGCTTGTCGGGAACGCTTCCAAGCATGGAAACGGTGTTCCAGTGCAGCTTGTTCATGTGGTAGCCGGGAACGATCCCGTCGTACTGTTCGCGGAGTTCAACCGCGCGTTCGGGATCACATTTCAGGTTTACGCTGCTGAAAATGTCTACATCGCCGAGCGCAAAGATCTTCCCGGCAACCTTGAATACCAGCGTGTTGTTATCAAACGGAAAGTCCTCAGTCACCGCTTTTTTCTGAATGCAATACTCGCGGTAGCGCTCAATGTCCATCAACAAGAATTTGGCGCAAAGGTAACTCAATTGCGGCAAAACGCTTTTTGAAGAAGATGTTAAGAAAAGGAAAGATCAGCGCAATTCGAAACGCCAGGTTCCGGCAGGAAGTTCTGCCTGCGATGCCGTCCATTTTTTTCCATTCAGCAGCACGCTGGTATATGCATCATCAAAAGTCGGGATCGCGGTTGAGTTTGGCGGAACGACCAGGGTATAGCTGATCACGCCTTTGGATGAGGTCCACGATGAGACGATCTTTCCATAAGGTCCGTTGTGCGAGCAGTTGAATTGCGGTACTGAAAAGTGCGGACGGATCAAGACCCGCTCAAAGCCGGGTTTTTCGGGATCGGGATGGATGCCGCCCACGCCTTTGTAGAACCAGGCGCCGATCTCTCCAAACATGATGTGGTTGAGGGAAATGTCGTTTTTGGCCTGGATGTCCCAGTTTTCGTAGAGTGTGGTTGCTTCGTTCTTCACCCACCATCCCCACGAAGGATAGGTTTCCTGCGCCGCGATCTTATAAGCCACATCGGCGTAACCGTTTTCGCTCAGTGCATTGAGTATGGATTTGGTGCCCAGTAATCCCACATCGAGTTTATAACCGTTTACAGCAACCGACCTGGCGAGGTTGGCGGCCACTTTGCCGGCCATTCCGTCGGGAACCAGTCCGAAATGCAGCGGCACACTCATTTCAGTTTGTAAGCCGCTTCTGTACTGGGCTTTCCCACTGTCGAAGAATTTGGCGTTGAATGCCTCTTTTATCTTCCCTGCAAGTGCATCATATCGCTGTTCATCTTCGGTAAAACCGAGAATTTCAGCTGCTTTGGCAAGAATCATCACGTCTTTGTAATAATAGCAGGTGGAAGTCAACTCGACCTCTGTCTTCGATTTTACAGGAACCCAGTCGCCCAGCCCCCAGCTGGTTGTTCCGTCGGGATACAGTTGGGTGATGTGATCCACGTATCGTTTGATGTTGGGATAGCAGTCGGCCAGCGTTTTCACATCACCGGTAAACAGGTACAGGTTCCAGGGAATAATGGCGATCGTGCTGGTCCAGTCGGGACCGTTGCCCCATTCGTAACCCCATCCACCGGTGGGAATAATGGAGGGTAAAACCCCGTTCGGCTGCTGTTCATCGCGTGATCGGCCATCCATTTTTCGTATACGGTTTGTGCATCAAAATTGTACAAGCCGGTTTCTGAGGCAATGTGTGCATCGCCGGTCCATCCATTTTTCTCGCGTTGCGGACAATCGGTAGGATACCCCATAAGATTCGACAGGTACGAATTGTTGGTGGCGAACCAGATCTTGTCGATCACCGGGTTGGATGAACTGATCCTGCCGATCGGTTCTACATCGCTGTGCGTGAAAAAACCGGTCAGATCAGCACCTGTAAGTGTTACCGGCTGATCGGAGGAAATTTCAACGTACTGGAATCCCTTGTAATTGAACCGTGGACGAAACACGTCCTGCTTTCCCGAAAGGATGATCACGTCGGTTTGAAATGGGTCGGCGGTTCCAACCGGCCGGTAATGCACATCAATGTTCGACTGATCGGTATGTCCATCGGGAAGTAAACGTTCGGCATGCCGCAGTCTCAATGTTGTTCCGGAATTTCCTTTTACACGCAGCTGCACCACTCCTGAAATGTTCCGGCCAAGATCGAACAGGTAATTCCCGTTGTCGAGTTTTTTCATGGAAACCGGCCTGATGACTTCAACATCGCGAATGGGTACCAGTAGCTGGCCCACCAGGTTTTGCGAAGGTGCTGTGCGGTAATACACTCTGTTCCACTTGCTGTAGTCGAAACCGGGTGTGTTCCAGTCTTTCTGTTCAAGCCTGAAATCGTAGTGTTCTGCGGTATAAATGCTGTTGAAAAGAAGCGGTCCGTGCGCTGTTTTCCAGCTGTTGTCGGTAATAATTGTTTCTACCGTGCCGTCGGTGTAAGTGATGCGCAGGTCCATGCAGAACGTCGGACGATTGCGCCAGGGGGCATGCTCAAAATTCCACACCGCGGTAGACTGGTGATTGTACCAGCCGTTGCCGAGAAGGACGCCGATGGCATTGTTTCCTTCCTGGAGGACAGAGGTAACATCGTGTGTCACATATAAGGTCCGGCGGTCATAACGGGTATAAATGGGATCAAGCCGGTGATCACCGATTGTTTTTCCGTTGATGGAGAGTTCGTACAATCCTCCTGCGGCAATGTAGGCGCGCGCCGACCGGATCTTTTTGCCGGTACGGAACGATTTCCTGAAATACGGTGCTTTTTTCTCCTCTACATTGGTTCCGTATACATCAGACAACCAGAATCCTTTCCAGTTCGATGCATTCATCATCCCGGTTTCGAACCATGTAATTTCTGAAGCAGGAAGCCGGGTATTTTTTTCATTCCACAAGATCACTTTCCAGTAATAGCGGGTAAAAGGCTTGGTATTCACCGATAATGTGACCAACTGATCATTTCCTTCAATTTTTTTGACTGATGATGAACGTGCGACTGCTGCCGAGTCGGTCCCGATGATCACTTCATACCCCGTCTGGCGGATTCCAGCGCTCATTTTCCACGAAAGCCTGGGTTGAAGGGCATCTACACCAATCGGGTTTACCAAATGTTCGCAACGAAGATGAACCGCG
The DNA here is from genome assembly GCA_040386675.1 of Bacteroidota bacterium. Taxonomy (GTDB): domain Bacteria; phylum Bacteroidota; class Bacteroidia; order Flavobacteriales_D; family Luteibaculaceae; genus DASUEB01. The sequence goes on from JAZKEZ010000028.1 coordinate 9,505, forward strand.
GTTTGTGCGCTCCCATCAACAGAAAAAACCAGTAAAAGGGCAGTGAAAAGAGAAATAAGTTTCATAAGGGCGGAAAGGTAAAGTTTCTGGGGGAAGGGGGGGAGAAGTTGTAAGTGTGTGGGGGAGGAGGTTGGAAGGTTGAGGGGTTTAGACGGTTGAGACGGTTTAGACAGTTTAGACGGTTTGGGTGGGTGAGACGGTTTAGAGGTTGGGAACGGGACGAAGTACATTTGGTGATCATGGAAAACTTTCTGAAGTTTGTCCGCCTCCGGGCCTATGAGTTAAATACTTCTTCCTGATGAAATATGCCCCAATAGATCCGCAGCTTTTTGTGGACAACCGCCAGCGATTTGCCAAACAGCTGAAACCGAAGTCGATCGCTATTTTCCAGAGTAACGACATCATGCCGACCAATGCTGACGGGCATATGGGCTTCAAACAAAATGCCGACCTGTTTCACCTCAGCGGAGCTGATCAGGAAGAAACCATCCTGGTGATCTTTCCTGAGGCGTTCAATCCGGCGAACCGCGAAATCCTGTTTGTACGCGAAACCAACGAAACCATTGCGGTTTGGGAAGGCGCGAAACTTACTAAGGAGCAGGCTACACAGGTGAGCGGCATCCGCAACATCCAGTGGGTAACTTCATTTGAGAAGACGCTGCAAACGCTGATGGCTGAAGCAGAACACGTATACCTGAACAGCAACGAGCACCTGCGTGCCGATATCCAGGTGCAGACCCGCGATGCGAGATTTGGCAACTGGATGCGCGAACACTATCCGCTGCACCGTTACGAACGTTCGGCCCCGATCATGCACAAGATCCGCGGAGTAAAGCATTCTATCGAGGTGGAGCTGATCCAGACCGCCTGCAACATTACCGAAAAGGGATTCAGACGCCTGCTGGGCTTTGTAAAACCGGGAGTAATGGAATACGAGATCGAAGCAGAATTGCTGCACGAATTCGTGCGGAACCGCTCTAATGGCTTTGCTTACGGACCGATCGTTGCCAGCGGGGCCAGTGCCTGTGTGCTTCATTAGGTAGAAAACAACCGCGAATGCAAGGCCGGCGACGTAATCCTGCTTGATGTAGCCGCCGAATATGCCAATTATGCCTGCGATCTTACCCGCTGCCTGCCGGTTTCAGGACGATTTACCGAACGCCAGCGTGCCGTATACAATGCCGTACTAAGGGTGAAGCGGGAAGCCATGCAACTGCTGCAACCGGGAACGTATCTTACCGATTACCACAAGGAAGTTGGCAAAATTATGGAAAGCGAATTGCTTGGCCTCGGACTCATCAGTAAGACCGACATTGCCAACCAGAACCCAGACTGGCCCGCGTACAAGAAGTACTTTATGCACGGCACCAGTCATTACCTCGGGCTCGATGTACACGATGTAGGCTCATGGACCGAGCCGATCCAGGCCGGGAACATATTTACCTGTGAACCTGGTATTTACATTCCTGAAGAAGGTCTTGGTATCCGCTTGGAGAACGACATACTGGTGACCAACAACGGCCCGGTAGATTTGATGAAGAATATCCCGATTGAAGCAGAGGAGATTGAGGAGCTTATGAATTAGATGATTAGATAATTTGTTGATGAGAAGATGGGGGATGGACTAATTATCTCATCATCTAATTATCTAATTATTTTGTCAGGCTGCTTTTTAATCAGATATTCGTTGCAGTCGGTATAGCTTACCCACTGCGCGAAATGGACATTCGATCGATCTATATATCACATTACGATAAACTTTACCGCTATGCGTTCACGATCCTCCGGGATGATGACGATGCTCGTGATGCGGTGCAGTCGGTATTCTCCAGGTTATGGGAGAAGAAAGACGAGATAAAGATCACTACAGATGCGGGTAGTTACCTGTACCGAAGTGTATACAACGAAAGTCTCAACATCATTGCTGCCCGGCAAAACAGAGGTAAGCACCACAAACAGTACACTACCGAAAACCACGAGGAAGAAGCTCCCTATGCACACGAACATGCGCTGAGCGACGATGAGATCGGAAGAAGAATTGAAAGTGTGATGGCCCAACTTCCGCCACAGTGCAAGATCGTTTTCCTGAAAAGCAGGATCGAGGATAAGAAGTATGCCGAAATCGCTGCGGAACTGGGTATTTCTATCAAAACGGTTGAGGTTCACATGGGTAAAGCACTCAAAATAATCAGGAAGGCAATAGGGGTATTCGTAGTGATCCTCTGTCTTGTGGCATATTATCGGGAGGGATTTGTGAAATGATAGCTTTTGAACTGATCATTAAATATCTCAGTGGTAAGGCTTCTCCTGAAGAAGCCCGGCGCATTGATCAATGGATGGAGGAATCTCCGTCTAACAAACTGCATTTTGAACAGATCCAGGCTTCATGGTTAGAGGCCGGTGATGAAACCATGCACATTCCTGACGCCAACCGCGAATGGGAAAAAATTGAAGAGAAAGAAACCAGGGTGGTATCCATATTCACCCTACAGCGACTACTTGCTGCCGCCTGCATGGTCGGACTTGTATTCCTTGGCTGGATGTGGCTGAAACCATCTTCTGTTAATGGTCTCGACAGGATGGCAACTACAACTGCCGATACTCTGGACCTGCAACTTGCCGATGCATCGGTAGTGAAACTATATCCGAACAGCGAACTGGGCTACTCAGCCAAATTTTCGGGCGATGAACGAAATGTTTCTTTAAAAGGTGACGCATTCTTTACCATAACGCCCGATAAAACCAAACCATTTGTCATCGATGCGGGCATTTGTCGCGTACAGGTAGTAGGAACTTCCTTCAGTGTAAAACATACCGGCGACAGCGTGATGGTGAATGTAATGACCGGGAAGGTAAAAGTATTCAACCTATCAGACGAAATACTTGTGGTTCCTGGAGAAACTGCGGTGTGCAGTGCTACCGGAAACATTTATAATCTACTTCCGCAACAAGCCCCGGTTACACCGGGTAATAAAGCAGATAAAGCACAATCGTTCGTATTCAACGATGTTCCTTTGAAGGATGTGGTGAAGCAGCTTTCTGCTTCGTTCAATACACCAATAGTGCTTGAAAACCCGGCTATCGGCGAGTGCACCATTCACATAGAATTTTCAACCAACGATTCGCTGGACAATATTGCTGAAGCAATTACGATTGGATTAAATATCAGTGTGAGACGAGAAGGAGGGAAGCTTATTTTCAGTGGAACATGCAAGTAGTCAAAAACGATGGCTGGCCGGGATACTTTTCCTGGTAAGCAGCTGGGTTTATGCTGCCGATCCGGCTTTGCAGCGACCGCTGCTGTTTCGCAAAGACGTGTATGTACTGAAAGACCTCATGGTGGTTCTGGGACAGGAAACCGGCTACAAAATTGCGTACGATACCAAAAAGATCTCGCCTGGAACCAAAGTCACCATTGGATATAGCCGGCTTACTCCTAAACAGTTGCTGTACATTCTGAAGCAACAGACCGGGATTCGCTATCAACTTAGAAAATCGTACCTGATCCTGCTGCCGCGTTTGCGCGAAGGAATCGTAAGTCCGAAACGGATCATTGAACTCGAAGTACCGCTGAGAAAAGGAATCACCATCGATACCATCGTCCCGGAAGGGTCCATCATTCTTAAGAAAGACACGTTTTCTACGTCCATTACGGATACGCTCAAACCCATTTTCATTCCCGATTCATTACTGGCTGCAGATTCTGTGGCCGTTTTGGCGTTGTACCGCCTGCTGAGTCGCCAGACTGAAAAGGTGTATTATTCTTCGGTAGTGAACCTGGTTTCCGGTTCTCCCATCCGCCAGGAAAACCTCCGGAAATCGTTTTTGCGCGAACAATTGATGCTCGAAGGCGGGGTTACAAATACCGAGATTTACTATGTATCGCCCATTCTTACCGGCGGACTGAAGTTCCTGCATGCTACCGGAACCATCTTCAATTACCGCAGCTCAACCTACTGGCGACTTGGGATCGGGACGGCGGTTCCGCTGACAGCACATCTACAGCTTCGTGCTGCGTATTCCATCGGCCGTCCGTTCAGGGACAGCAAGACATTCAACAACATCTACGTAACGATAGAAAACGACCCGGTTACCGGCGACAGCATCATCTACCACAACGATGAATATGTAATGAATGTACGTTCAGACTGGGACAACCTTTCGTTATTGCTCAAGTACGATTTCTCGCGAAATTTCGGGGTAGTTGGCGGAGTAACGCTGAACCGTGTGTTGTCGAAGTACACCATAAACGGAAGCGATGGCAATGCTTACTCAGGAACTCCGGCTATTCCAACCAGTTCCATCCCGGAACCGCTGACTTCCCCGCTGGCGAAGAAAGCAGAACGCCCGTTCAATCCCTTTTCGCCTACCCGGCAAAGCTGGCTTGGTTTCCAGTTGAGCATTCTGTATAATTTCTGACCGCTCTGTTCTTCAAGTAGGGTGATCATTTGCTGATTTGACCCGTCATTTCTAAATTGTGTTCCGGTTTCTCCGGAACCGACCCTTGCGGCATAGCAGCTGTCCACCACATTCAATTCATTTTCTCACCCAATTCCTAATCAATGAACCCTTTATTAAAAAGCGGAAGAATTCTTCTGTACAGGAAAAACATTTTCGCAACCCTGCTGCTGGTCTTACTTTCAGCGGCGGCTACCGCACAAAGTGGCACCGCCACAGTTACCAAACAAATCTGTAACGCCGATGGCGAAGTACAGGTTACGGCTACCGGTTTTAACCTTCCGGCAGACTACTAGTACTACAGCTTCAATTCCGGGCTTGTAGCTGCACACAAAAACGTTAATTCACTCACCGATATACTCTCGGGCATCGACAGAGCCCTTGGTTATGTCATTGTTACTTCAGGATCAGATAGCGCATTTGTGGAAGTGATCGGGATGCGTGAACCTTTTTCCATTTACGGAGTTGAGGTATACCCAGGTATCTGTCCGGCCAACGGCTCAGCTTTGGTCTATGTAGACAGTACTGCCGCAACCCCGGTCGTAGAATGGTTTGATGCCGGCGGAAACTCAGTTGCTGTGGGCAATCCCATGTCATTGCCGCAGGGTGAATACTCTATTGTGGTAACCAACGGCACAGGCTGTAGCATCCATTATGCTAAACCTGTGCGATTTGAAGAATCAAAACTGGATGTGTCATTGTATACAACCCCGGCCAATTGTACGAACGGAGCTGCCGGCGTGCAGCAGGTTACCGGTGGTACACCTCCGTATGCTTACCTGTGGATGAACGGGGCCACATCTGAAGACCTTACCGGACTATCTAAAGGTATGACCACGGTTGAGGTTACCGATGTCCAGGGATGTAAAGGAACAGGTTCCGCAGAGATCACCCAGGCAATTTCAATTGGCATAAATCCTACGGTTACCGATGCTACCTGTAAGGAAAGTGATGGGGCGATCCAATCGTTTGCCAGCGGCGGAACCCCGCCGTATAGTTATTCGTACAACAATGGCATGAGCGGACAAACGGTTGAAGGACTGAAAGGCGGCGAATACGTTCAAATTACCGCAACCGATGCCAACGGATGTATTGGAGAAAGTAGTGCCTATGTGGGAGCGACCACTCCGATCACGGTAACTTATTCCGCTTCAGCTAGTTCATGTACTTCACCCACAGGCGGCGCAACACTGGTTCCGGTAGGTGGATCGGCTCCTTACACCATTACCTGGGGAACCTACCCGCAGCAGACTGGTGCAACGCTTAGCGGCGTATCAACCGGAACCTATTCGTTTTATGTAGAAGATAATGTAGGTTGTGTACGCGACGGATCGGTAAATGTTGGCAGTGAAAGTACACTCGGGCTGGTACTTAGCGGTAATCCGGCCACTTGTCCGGCCACTACCGGCGATGTTACCGCAACGGTTACAGGTACCGACGGGCCGTTTACCTATTTGTGGAACAACGGTTCGAGCCTGTCTGACCTGAGTAGTGTACCTGTAGGCTATTATTCGCTTAAAGTGTCAGACACCAAAGGATGCACAATTACCAAGGACTATCAGTTGCAGAGCGTAAGCCCGATGACCCTTTCTTTCGGGACCGTTCCGGCAAGCTGTGTGTATTCAACCGATGGTGCTGTTACACTGATTGTAACGGGCGGAACACCAAATTATGGCTATCTCTTCAACGGGAATGCATCACCTTCAACTCCATCTAATACGTTTACAAGGACAAACCTGGGCACCGGCCACTACTCTATAAGCGTAAGAGATACCATGGGCTGCCTGGCATATGGAAATTTCGTTATAGGAAATTCAGAAACATCAGACGACTGCTACTGTACGATCAGCGGAACGGTATACAACGACCGGAATGCCAACTGTATGCGCGATGCCGGCGAAGAAGGTCTGCCGAATGTAAAGGTATTCATCAGGTACCAAGGCTATGTATTTACCAATTCGAGCGGAAATTATGAACTAAAAGTAAGAGGTGGCTCGTATGCCGTCGCTCAGATGCCAACTGCCAAATATACTCCGGTAAGCTGTCAGCAGGATACCGTGTACGCTAACCTAACCCCTTCTTCGGGTTGCACTTTTACCGCTGATTTCGGGAATACAGTAATCCCGTCACACGACCTGCACCTGATTAGGACCAAGATCGATTTTGCCATTCCCGGCAACAATTACCGCGAGGACCTGCTGATTTACAACAATGGAACCGAGAATGAACCAACCGCACAACTGGGTTTCCGCACCGACGGACAGTTACCGCTGGCCAACATGAACCCGGCACTGTACGTTCTGGCAGATGCGGTAAACGATCCTAACTGGTACAACCAGGATGCTGCATTCCCGGTTCTTGCACCCGGTGAAGTGAAACGAATAGCCTTTAATTACACAGTGCCTACCAACATTCCGATCAATACGATCGTGGTAAGCCAGGATACGGCTTCGGTTACGGCCCCGGTGAGTAACTGGGTAAACGACGAAACCCCCTGGAACAACGTACTGAAAACCAAAACCGTAGTAATCGGTTCTTACGACCCGAACTTCAAGGAAGTAAGTCCGGCGG
>JAZKEZ010000029.1:0-2407 GCA_040386675.1 Bacteroidota bacterium
AAAACAACAGTGCGCTGGCCGCTGCCTACCGATGGGAAGTGTTCGACAGTACTTTGCAAAGCCTGTTGTTTTCAAGCACGGCAGAAGAACCGAATTACGAACTACCGGCTGTTCCCGGAACTTACCCGGTTTGGCTGTACGTAAACTCGGCCCATGGATGTTCGGATTCTGTACTGCACTACCTCACGGTAAATGATGAATTTACACTGTACATCCCCACATCCTTCAGTCCCGATAATGATGGGATCAATGATCTGTGGTTCCCGGTGATGGGTTCCCTGAAGAGTGATAAATACCAGCTCGACATCTACAATCGTTGGGGAGAACTTATTTTCTCCAGCAAAGATCCCGGTGAAGGATGGAACGGAAGCTATATGGGAGAATCAGTCAAACCTGATGTGTATGCATTCAAACTCAGGTACTCACCTGAAGGACAAAGCGAAACGCAGGATGTATTCGGTCGCATCAACCTGTTGAAATAAGAACCACTTAAATCTCTTCCATAAACCGGTACATGTCGCTGTCACCGGAGAGTTGCAGCTTTTTACGGACGCGGTAACGGGTCATCTTCACCGATTCTACCGATATGTTTTTCAGGGTGGCGATTTCCTTGGTACCGATCTTCAGGCGGATCAGTCCGCAGAATTCGAGTTCGCCTTTACTGAGCAACGGGAATCTTTCCTTCAGCCTACCGAAAAACGCATCGTTCACCTTGCTGATGTTCTCGTTGAACAGCGCCCGGCTTTGTCCGTCCTGCCACATCAGGTTCAGGTCGTTCAGGATTTCATTCACCACCACATTTACGTTGCCGGCGTCCTGGTCCTTACGCACTTTCTTCAGTTTGTGCACCAGCGTCTTTTTCACTTCCTCGTGGTAGTTCAGGTCCATCGCGAGGTTCGTGAGGTCTTTCTGGCTCGATTGCAGTTCGGCGTTCAGCCGTACTTCTTCCAGTTCGCGGTTGCGCAGTTCAATGTTCAACCGGGCCTTTTCGAGTTCCTGGTTGCGGAGTTCGGCTTCCAGTAGTTCCTTCTGTGCTTTTTCCAATTCTGCCTTGCGCTGCGATTCACGGTTTTTCCGGCGGTAGAAAAGCACGAGCGAAACGATCAGGATCAGCGTGATCAGCAGTATACCGATCAGACGCTGGAAGCGCAGCGAGGCCAGTTCCGCACTTTTCCGGGCTTCCTGTTCCTGTCTTTCTTTTTCCAGTTCCAACCGCGCAACCCGCTGATCGGTGAGGTTGGTCAGTGCTTCATCCAGTGCCTGTTGCTGCTGCGTGAATTTATTAAGCACCTCTTTTTCGTATAGGCCGAGGTAATGCGCAAATCCCTGCTGATTCCCCAGCAGTCGGTTAGCCCGGTAATATTCGCGGTAATACTCCTCTTTAGAGAAGGTCACCCGGTTCGCTGCTGCATATTTTTCTCCCGAATCCAATACCCGGATAGCTTCTTCCGGACGACCCAGTTGAATGAATATCTGGGCAGAAACCGGTACGGTGGTCACCACATCGCTGTATTCACCCTGGCTCCTCGAAGAAGCCAGGTTGGCATCTATGTAAGTTTTTGCACGGGCATAATCACCAAGGTGCAGGTAGCACATGCCAAGGTTACCAGTGATCACACCGGCCATTACCTTCTCTGCCCGCGTGTCCGGCTGTCCGGGTTGCGAAAGCGCCTTATTAAAATAGCCGATCGCCTCCCGGTATTTGTGCTGGCTCAACCGGAAATACCCGAAATTGTTATAGGCGTGAAGGAGGTAAAACAGGTCTTTTTTATCAATAGCAAAATCAAGGGTTTTCTGGCAATACACTTCAGCCGAATCCATCTTACCCAATTTCAGGTAGGTATTCTGGATACTGCCCAGGCAAAACAGGTGGACATACGCTTCTTTATTTCCACCGGCGTGTTCATGAAGGAAAAGTTGTTTCTGCTGATACTTCAGCGCCTGGTTATATGCCTGCCGCTGCCTGAAGAACTCAGCAATGGCACGGTTGATAGAGATCCCGATCTCAGGATATTGCTGGTAATCGTAGCGGTCGCTTTCCAGTACATAATAGATCACCGAATCCGTTTGTCCCGCTGCTATCGTAGCATAGATCCTGGTTTTTAACTCCAATAGCCTGGCCTCATCCGCCCTACCGTTCCCGGGTACCAGCGACGACTGGCAGCCGGCCAGACCCAGCAGTGCGATAAACAATATAAAAATGAGCCGTGCTTTCATGATAAAATGAGGAATTCCAAAGATAGCAACAGGTTTGTCATTGTTACTTTTTTATAAAAAGTAACGCAAAACTGTCGCTGCTTTTCCCTCACTTCTCTGCACTCCCGGAAACGCGACCTTGGCGGCGATCCGCTACGTACCTCCGCGGCTTCCGTCAAGGTGCCCGCGTTCCGGTTCGCTGCGTTCGATC
>JAZKEZ010000030.1:0-2336 GCA_040386675.1 Bacteroidota bacterium
AGCCTTCAATGCCGAGTATCGGACGTAATTTCTCCTTGGTTTCCGTAAACCGGAATGGTCCGAGGCCAATGTAATCGGCCCCGTCGGCGGCGTGTGCACGAATGTGTTCCATGGTATTTGCCGTTGCACCGATGATCTTCCCGGAGCCTAATATCTGCCGTGCCTTCTTCACGGGCATGTCTTCCAGTCCGAGGTGCACTCCGTCGGCAGCTACATTCAATGCGATATCTGCATTGTCGTTAATGATGAGTGTAACGTTATAGCGATCGCAGATGTCCCTGGCCTCAAAAGCAATCCTGAGCCATTCGCTGCTGTCCTGCTTTTTCACCCTCAGTTGTACCCATTTCACTCCGGCCAGGCAGGCCGCCTCAATGTTTTCCAAGTGGGACAATCCATTGTTATCCTGGGAGATATATTGAATATTTTCAATCATTACTTTAACGTTTATGGTACCCTAATAATTCAGGCCTGGAATTCAGCACCTGTTCAATGTACCGCTTGCTTTTCAATGCAGCCTGGTGGGGTTTAAAGCCCAATGCCAGGTGTGCAGTAAGCGCAGAAGCCAGTACGCACCCCGAACCGTGCTTAGGGGTGATGCGTTCTGCTTTTGGTCTGAAATTAAACGACTTACGATCAAAATAGAAGGTATCGGTCCCCAATTTCACGGTATTGTGCCCGCCTTTCAGGAACACCATCAATTTTGCCGGAAGCTGCCCGGGATCAAACCCATCACCAAAAATCTCACAAAATTCGGGAAGGTTTGGGGTGATGAGATCGAGCAATGACAGTACTTCGGCTGATACAACTGGGTCAGTAAAAAAGGTCGTTCCGCCGGTTGATCTCAAAACCGGGTCCCAGGTAATAAATGCTTTAGGTACGCGGCTCCTGATGTGTTTTACAACAGTTTGCAGCATTTCGGCGTCTTTCACGATCCCGAGTTTGAAGTAATTCACCTCAAAACGGTCGAGAATGACATCGATCTGCTGGAGAATCGCCGGAAGTTGAAACCAGTTCACCTGGCTTACGGTACGATCGTCCTGCACGGTATTCGCGGTAAGCACGGCAAAGCCATACACTTTCAGTTGCTCGAAGGTCTTGCAATCTGCCAGTGTTCCCGCCCCGCCGCTTGGATCGAAGCCGGCAATGCTCATTATGTTTGGCCGCAATCTGCTCATTACCTTGCTGTTGACTTGAATTTCTCAAACTCTCTCCACACCTTGCCGGGTTTTTCCCACAAACTGCCAAGCACTGCAACCCCGTAATAGCCAAAAGCAAGCGCATCTTCCCAATTGTCGGCAGTAATACCACCGAGCGCATATACCGGACGGTCCTGCAGCATCTTGGGATATCTCCGCAACTCGAAATTCGCCAGGTAGCCTTCTTTTGAAATGCTGTCGAATACAGGACTGAGGAACACATAGTCGGCCTGTTGCAGCTGCTCGTCGCATTCCTGCCAGTTGTGGGCAGAACTCGAAAACGACTGTCCTTCAGCCAATTCCACTTCCCCGTGCTTTCCATGATATCCGCCAAACGCCGCGCTGGTCATCAATTCTGGTTCGCCGTGGATGATCATGCGCTGGTGAAACTCCTCGGGAACGGCAGCAATGATCTTAGCCACCTGTTCCTTCTTCAGGTTCGGTTTACGGATGTGCAGTCGCTCGAGACCGGCCTTGAACAAGCCTGTCCACTGCTCGTGTTCTGCGGGTATAAAACCGGGGGCGGTTAGTGCTATGAATCTCGGAAGGCTCACAGGTACAGCTCGGAACCGGCTTTTTTGAACTCAATAGACATCTCTTCCATTCCTTTGGTCAGTGCAGCCGATTCTTCGGCAAGTCCCTGCTCCTCAGCGTATTTTCTCACATCCTGCGTTATTTTCATGCTGCAGAAATGCGGACCGCACATCGAGCAAAAGTGAGCGATCTTGGCTCCTTCTGCCGGAAGGGTTTCGTCGTGGTATTCTCTTGCGGTATCCGGATCGAGCGAAAGGTTGAACTGGTCCTGCCATCTGAATTCGAAACGCGCCTTGCTCAGGGCATTGTCGCGGTGTTGTGAACCCGGGTGACCTTTGGCCAGATCGGCGGCGTGTGCAGCCAGTTTGTAGGTAATTACGCCGTCTTTTACGTCTTTTTTATTCGGTAGTCCGAGGTGTTCCTTCGGTGTTACATAACACAGCATCGCGGTACCGAACCAGCCGATCATCGCCGCACCAATCGCAGAGGTAATGTGGTCATATCCCGGTGCAATATCGGTCGTAAGTGGCCCGAGCGTATAAAAGGGCGCTTCATGGCACTCTTTCAACTGCTTGTCCATGTTTTCCTTGATGAGGTGCATCGGAA
>JAZKEZ010000031.1:0-6903 GCA_040386675.1 Bacteroidota bacterium
ACGACAGCTGTACCTTCACCGCAGATACAGCGCTCGGTGGTGGCGCGTTAAATCTTGGTGCAGCTGCAACACTTACCAATACCAGCTTTACCGGAAACCGTTCATCCGGTGCAACCGGCGGAGCCATTCAATCAACCGGTGCCCTCACCATTACCAATGTCACTTTTAAGAGCAATACTTCAGCTACCAATGGCGGAGCAATTAACACAACAGGTACGCTTACCCTGAAGAACACCCGATTCATCACCAACTCTTGCGCCGCTTCAGCATACGGTGGTGCGATAGCCTCAGACAATAGCGCCATGGTTGCAACTACCTGTACCTTCTCAGGTAACAGCGGTTCGGTAGCAACCCTGTTCAAACCAGCAGGTCAGACCACCATTACCAACTCGGTTTTTTCCGGAAATCTCGGACTCGGTGGAAGCAATTATTTATTCCAGATCAATGGCGGAAGCAGCCACAAGATCACCAACTGTACCTTTACCGGGAACAACAGCACCATCGGGTTTAATCTGGTGAATACCACGATCTACAACTCCATCTTCTGGGACAACTCCAGCGTGCAGGGTCTGTTCAATGCTACGATCGACAACTCGATTGTGCAGGACATGAGCCCGGTGACCGGCAGGAACATCAATGCCGATCCGATGTTCCTCACTCCTACCCCCTTTACTACAGATACTTTTGTAGCCCCAAACAGCAATTATGCATTAAGAACGGGAAGTCCGGCGATAAATGCAGGATTCAGCGTTGCGCTGACCCAGGCTATCGATACACTTGACGTACTTGGAAACAAGCGCCAGAACTGCGCAACAGATATCGGGGCGACCGAAAGCAGCGTTTGCGATTCACCACCGGCCGTTATTTACGTAGACAGCGCCGCAGCTGGTACCAATACCGGGACAAGCTGGACGAATGCTTACACCTATCTTTCTGATGCCATCTATTACGCCAACAACGTAAACGAGGTGACCGAGATCCGCGTGGCAAAAGGGACCTACTACTCTACCGGTGCACAAAGCGACACCAACCGTCTGACCACCTTCTGGATCGCCCGCGGCGGATTTAAAGTATTGGGCTGGTACCCGACCGGCGGAATTGGTGCGAGAGATTCTTCGGCCAACCCGGTGTACCTCGACGGAAACATCAACAACCCGGCCGACAGTACCGACAACTCGACACATATTATGCTGATCACCGATAAGCCCTCAGCCACCGACAGTGTGATCATCGAAGGCTTTACCTTCAGGAACGGCCTGGCCAATGTGAACAGCTCCGGTGTCTACAACGGATTTTCGATGAACCACCAGATCGGCGGGGCACTTCACGTTATCGACAGCAAAACCCGTATCACCAGCTGTACATTCATCAATAATTCGGCGAGTTCAGGCGGAGGTGCATTGTACAACAACAGCGCGGGTTACCTTAGGTTAGAAAAATGTATGTTCACGGCCAACCGCTCAGTAGGTTCAGGTGGCGGAGCTGCTTACAGTTTAAAATCAACCATCTTCCAGGACTGTAATTTCACCAAAAACACCACAAACAGCAGCGGCGGAGCACTAAATGCAACTGCCGCACTAACCGTTACCGGCTGTTCTTTTACAGAAAATACAGCCGGAGGTACCGGGGGAGCCATTAGCTCCACTCAGGCCATAACAGCAACCAGGTGCGTTTTTGCGGGCAATACGGCAACGGGTAACGGTGGTGCGGCATTCACCGGTACAGCACCCACTTTCACCACGTGTGCGTTTACCGGCAATCAGTCGGGTGCATCCGGCGGAGCGATCAACGGCGCAGGGATCGTCACTAACGGCAGTACATTTACAGGCAACACTGCTCAAGTCAATGGCGGAGCGATCGCTACCAACGGAACTTCTCCCCACACTAACTCTGTCTTTACCAACAACAAGGCAACTACCGGTTCCGGAGGTGCAATTTACGGTGCAACCGTAAACTCAACCGGATGTAATTTTACCGGAAATTCCGCCGCATCTAGCGGAGGAGCGTATTTTGGATCCGGAGCCACAACTGCTAATACTTCCACCTTTACCAACAACAGTTCGGGAGTCCAGGGCGGAGCATCTTCCACTGGTTCCGGAACCTTCACCGCTTGTACGTATACCGGCAACAAAGCGGTAACCCTCGGAGGTGCAGTGAGCACCGCTGCAGCAGGAACATTTAACGATTGTACCTTCCGGAACGATACGGCACAGACCGGCGGAGGTGCCATATCTGTGCCAGGTACACTCAACGCCATCAACTGTAATTTCACAGGGAATTCCTCGCCAACAAACGGAGGTGCCATTAATTCCGGGTCTACAGCAACCATTAACCGCTGTACGTTTACCAGGAACTCAGGAAATACCGCAACCATTTATAAATCCGGTACTACTATCCTCAGCGTTTTCAACTCACTGTTCTCCGGCAATGCCGGTACCGGTTCGGGTTCCTACGTTTTAAGGACCACAGCATCGGCTGCACATAAGATCACCAATTGTACCTTTGCCGGCAACTATTCAGAAAGCGGGTTCCAGCTTAGCGGAACGGGTTCCATAGTGAACAACTCGATCGTCTGGAGCAATTCAACCGCCAGTGGGCTCAGTGCTGCCAATACCAGCTATTCGATTGTTCAGGGACTGAGCTCAGGAGTTGGTAACCTGGACCAGGATCCGCTCTTTGTGAAAGACACTGCAGCAAGCGCTACAGGTTTTGAAGTTTCCAACAGCAATTACAACTTACAAGCCGGAAGTCCGGCACTTAACAGCGGAAGCAACACCCTGTTGCTTCCGACTGCCAGTTTTGTAACTGAACTGATGGGTAACACCCGTATCATCTCCTGTGCCGTTGACCGCGGAGCTATCGAATACCTGACCGTTACTGCACCCGGTCTGGTGAATCCCGGCATGGGCCAGCCGGCTACTTTTACAGCTTCAGCCATTCCTGCTGATTACGCGACCAGCATTGTGTGGCAGGACAGTACCGCTGCTCACAGCTGGACCGCTATCGCCGGCGAAACCTCAACCACACTAGTGATCAGCAACCTGACACAAGCCATGAACGGCAACAAGTACCGCTATCAGGCTACCGGAACCTGCGGATCGCAGATCTCTCCTGCTGCTACTTTAGTGGTAGGCTGTACTAATCCGGTGATTGCCAGTCAGCCGCGCGACACCACCGTTACTGCCGGTCAGCCGGTGAGCTTCACCGTTGCTGCAACTCCAATAACCGGTGTGACCTTTACTTATCAGTGGCAGATCGACAGCACCGGAACATTTACTGATATCAACGGGGCTACTGCTGCTAACTATACCATCGACAGCACGCTGATCGGAATGAACGGTGACAACTTCCGCTGTCACGTGATGAACCAGAGCTGTAAAACCACCAGTGATACGGCAACACTTACCGTAAACCCGTCAACCTTGCCAGCATCACTGCTTACCGATCGCGTTGCAGGTGCTGCGGGTGATTTGGTGACGATTAACCTGAGAGTGAAAGGATTCCAGAACTACAATTCGATCCAGGGGAACATCAACCTGGGAAGCCGCGTGGATTCTGTGCTTTCGATCACTCCGACTACTGCACTTACCACGAAAGCCGGTATTGCCGGATCTACCGCGAAACTTGCGGGCGACACGCTGACTTACGCTTACGAATCGATTACCCCGTTCAGCTTTGCAGACAGCACCATCGTGTTTACAATCACAGCCAGGCTTGCAGCAAACAACACCAACGATACCGTTTGCGGTACACCGGTAAGCAGCACCACGGTAATCGCTACCAATGGCTGGGGCAAACTACCAAGCGACTTCACCGTACCGTCGACCCAGTTCGGGAACATTTGCGTGGCCGGTATCGCCCCTGAGATCGTTGCCGGGAACTTCCGCGTTTGCGCCGCTGATACCAGTGTTACCATTCCTTTCACCCATTCAGGATACTTCGCTTCCCTTGATGCGTTTAGTATCTACATCGACGGCAGCAAAGTCCCATCGACCCTGAATGCCGCGAAAACTACCATTACCTATACCGGAAGCACTCCTTTCGGAACTGGTGCAAAGAGCTATACGATCAAAGACACCATCAGCGGAATTGAGAGTCAGCCGGTGGTTGTTACTCCCGCAGATTACGATCCGCTTGTAGTGACGATCAATGGAACTGCGATCGTTTCGGGAACGAATTACAACTATTGTCCCGGAACCACGCTGAATGTAGCGTTGTTTGAAAACAGCTACCCGGTGTTTAACGGAAACGATACCGCACTCAGCGCATTCAGCATTGCCGCCGGCGATTCGCTTGCAATGTATACCACGAGCAGCACCGGTTGTATCAATCCGGTTGCTTTCAGCGTGTTTACCAGCGGAAGGGATACCGTTGCCCCTACGTTCAGCCTGACTGCCAGTGCCGATACACTGATCCTGGCGACCAACACCAACGGAACGTACCACCTGGATTCACTGGTTTCGAATAAGGCCGACAACTGCTCGGCAGCCGACAGCCTGGTGACCACTTATTTCAACACAAACAATCCTGCAACTACATACACTACTCCACTTACCGTAGAGGAAGGAACATATGCGATCACCATTCGCGTGAGCGATCCATATGGCAACCACACCGACCGCAACTTCGTGCTGTATGTAGAGGAAATTCCAGACCTGTTGATCACTACCGATGGGGCACGATCTACAGGACTTGGCGATTCTACGGTGACGATCCTGTTCTCGACCGACGGGAAAAACCGCACCTATTCGTTCCGCACTTTTTCTGGCCAGATCAACCTGGGAAGATTTGCGAAATCTGAGGTTGCTGTGGTACCTGCCTTCACTTCAGGCTCATTCACACACAGCATCACCAACGGAGTGTTTAGCTATTCGGCAACCGATGTGATCCTGAAAGCCGACACGGCCTTCTTTACCCTGTCGCTCAAAACCAACACTGCACTGTCGGATACCGACGAGTGTTACAAACCGGTGATTGCGAACACGAGCTGGATCACCCAACTCGGGACCACTGCTTATGTTGAATCAGATTTTGATGTAAACTGCCTGACCGGTCTTGCCGTGATCTCGGGAACGATGAAAAACCCTGACGGATCGAACTGGAACAAGTCGACCACGGTAAACTGTGCGGGCTGTATCAACGAAAACGGGTATGCTTCTTCGGCTTCACTCAATTCAATGACCTCTTCGTACTCATTCCGTGCATTGCCCGGAACAGCCATAACCCTTACCGTAAACGACCTGAGCGGCGACAATGGAACTGTGGTTGGAACGGAAGATGCGATCCTGAACCGTCAGCACGTACTGAATACGGCTACATTCAACCAGAACCAGTTGTGGGCCGGTGATGTGGACAACAGCAAGCGGATCAATACGCTGGATGTGCTTCAGCAACGTAACAATACGGTGGGCGATGTGCCGCTGTTCGTGAACAATTTCGGGAACGCATCGCTTTACAGTTTTGTTACGGCAAACGGTAACGTTACTGCGGTACCGGTAAGCAAATCGATCCAGACCTTCGACTTTACGGTGATCGCGATCGGGAAAGTGGCGCAGTATGCAACTGTTCCGCCAAGCATCAAACAAGCGAACGATGACCTGGTATTCGGCCTGAACGACAAAACCGTCGCTAACGGAACAACCGTGCTTGTGCCGGTTACTGTAAACCGATACAAAGATGTGGCGGGTTACCAGATGACCCTCTCGTGGAACAGCGCCGTGCTGGACTACGTGAAGATCGTACCGGCCAAACACAGCCTGGTTTCCGGTGAAAGACTGACCGGAGACGGAAAAGTGATGTTGAGTTATGTTGACGATGCTGCGGCAAATGCCAGCGAAGCTAAAGGAGACACGTTGTTCCTGGTAGAATTCAGGGTGATCGGTTCGAACGGATCACGCAGTGCCGTTTCGATCACTTCAGACGAAACCCCTGCCACCGCTTTCGATCAGTACCTCAACCCGAAAAAGTTCGCGCTTAGTGCTGCCAATGTATATGTGATGGATGCCAGCGGAATGTCTGATATCGGCAACGGTTACGCGATCTCGAATGCGATGCCTAACCCGTTCCTGGATGAGACGCGTATTTCGTTCAACCTTCCGGTTAACCAGGACGTAACGTTTACGATCCACAACAACCTCGGACAACTTACATCGCAGACTATTCACTACTCCGCCGGACTAAACACCTGGTTCCTTCCTCAGCTGGACAACATGCCGGCAGGAATGTATACGGTGACCCTGAATGCCGAAGGATTGAAGTATGCGGTGAAGGTGGTGAAGCAGTAGGCTGAAGCGCTGTTATATGTAAATGTGTACTGGTTTTTTTTAACCGCGGAGGCACGGAGGTCAACGCAGAGCACTCAGAGAATTCCTCAGAGATCTCCGCGATTCCTCCGTGCCTCTGCAGTTAAAATTTAATTTCCTCGTAGAACAGCCTCAAACACGGAGGTCAACGCAAAGCACTCAGAGAACTCCTCAGAGATCTCCGCGATTCCTCCGTACCTCTGTGGTTAAAACTAATTTCCTCGTAGAACAGCCTCAAACACGGAGGTCAACGCAGAGCACTCAGAGACTCCTCCGTGCCTCTGTGGTTAAAAACATCCCCTCATGTGGAAATGATCATCTAACCTTATAATTGATCGTTGATCAAATTCCCCCGATACGCCCTCCCCACCGGGAACTTAAACTCCCCAAGATCCACCTGATTGGCAGTAAGCGAGGTAATCAGCTTCCGGTTCACCACGTATGATTTGTGCACCCTCACAAACTTTTCTTCAGGAAGCATCCGCTGGATCTCAGACATCAGGTACCTCACCAGTTTAGGCCGGTTTACGCCCCTGATGTGGATCAGCGTGTAGTTCTTATCGGCTTCCAGGCAAATGATGTCTTCGTGCGGGATCCGAGC
>JAZKEZ010000032.1:0-2195 GCA_040386675.1 Bacteroidota bacterium
ATTGAAGAGCTTCCACGTATTGCTCAGGTTCGTTGTTCACCACGGCTACGGATCTTATGAACCGAACCGTATCTCCTGGAAGTGCAACCACCCGCTTGAT
The DNA here is from genome assembly GCA_040386675.1 of Bacteroidota bacterium. Taxonomy (GTDB): domain Bacteria; phylum Bacteroidota; class Bacteroidia; order Flavobacteriales_D; family Luteibaculaceae; genus DASUEB01. The sequence goes on from JAZKEZ010000032.1 coordinate 101, forward strand.
CCACACCGATTTATGATCGATTGCTCCAACGGTATCGAGATCAGGATAATTGAACGCCACAATGTCTCCGCGCTTTACGCTGCTGTAGCCCGGAAGCCGGTGATAACCAAAACGGATCAGTCCGGAATGCCCGTCGGTAAAAGGCAGACTCAGCGGTGTGTAAGGCAATCTGGCGCCATATGCCGTTTTGTTCACAAACACCATATCACCGGTATTCAGCGTGCTTTCCATCGAACCGGAGCTAACCATGTACCAGTTCCCGATCAGCCAGACAAAACTCACTACTACCGCGGCTGCGATCAATACCGCTTTAATCCAGTCTTTTAGAGTTTTGGCTCTATTTTTCATCAGACCAATTTAGAAATTAAGAGGTAAGAATTAAGAAGTAAGTGGTAGGTGGTAAGAGTTAGCTCGTAACGAAGGTCGTCATCTCGAGCACAGCGAGAGACCCCAAACATCGCTACAACCCAACAATACCAACGCATCCATCGTTTGGCACAATCATTGAAAAGAGGCTGTCTATCAAAACAGCCGCCATGAAAAAGTTAATCTTCCTCCTCACCGCCTTAGTTGCTATCAGTCTTACTTCCTGCGTGATCATTCCGGATACTCCGGGTCCGCGCGGATATTCAGGAAACGCCTACTTCGGGATCAGTTACGACCGTTATGAACCATACAGCTATTGGGACAACAACCCGGATATTGCCGACAATCCTTATTTCGATGAGTACTACCCTACTTACACCGGGCTTTACGATTTCGAATACTTTGTAAACCGTGAAGATTACTGGTTCGGGACTTACGAGATCTGGGTAAACCCGGGAGAGCCTGGTCGTCCCGGTGGAGTTGCAGGCCGTAACGGAATGGACACTTACCTGATGCTGGTGTGTAACCCAAATGGTCCTTACGAAGACCGTAAAGCTGCATCTAAGCTGGAAGTAACCAAAAATACCGACGGCAGCCTGCAGTACATGGTCAGGAATGCAGACGGATGGATGAAAGTAACCATGCAGAAAGCATCACGTGCAACCCGCACTCCGCACCAACCAAAGGCTTTCTTCAACGCTTCCAAATGAGCGTACCCCAATAGCTTTAGCCTTAAAAACGCAGGGTCTTGAAATATTTTTTCTAAAAAAGAAGGTTACTAAAGAATTATTCTACTTTTGTCGCACAAATGAGAACAATACTGTCACATCACCACCATCATCTACTTGCACAAGGCAGGCAGTGATCGGTATGCAGTGACTATTAATATAAAACTGTTGAACAATCAAAGGGCTTGCCGAATAGGTAAGCCCTTTTTTTATGCTTTACAATGAAAACAAAAAAAATAAGGATCGCGATCCAGAAAGGCGGTCGACTTCACGACAGTTCGGTTGAATTACTGCGTTCATGCGGCATCAAAGTAGAGAACTACAGTAATAAACTGCGGACCGAGGCCAGTAACTTCCCGATCGAAGTACTGTTTCTCAGGGACGATGATATTCCCGGTTGTGTGGCCGACGGAGTGGCCGACATCGGTTTTGTGGGCGAGAACCTGCTTGCAGAGACCAATGCCCGTGTGGATGTGGCGCAGCGACTGGGTTTCGGGAAATGCCGACTCAGCATTGCTCTGCCCCGTGAAAAAAACTACAGTTCCATCCAGGATTTGTCGGGATTGAAAATTGCCACCACCTACACTAAAATTCTTGGTGATTTTTTAACCGCACAAAATATCAACGCAGACATCCACCCCATTTCCGGATCGGTTGAGATCGCTCCGTCAATCGGACTGGCAGATGCCATTTTCGATATTGTAAGCACCGGTTCTACACTCACCATGAACGGTCTGAAAGAAGTTGAGGTAGTGATGAAAAGCGAAGCATTACTTATTGCCAACCCTGATCTCAGCGAAGAAACGCGGGCTATATTAAATAAGATAGTGTTCAGGATACAGGCGGTTCAGAAAGCCAAAGCCAACAAATACATCTTGCTGAACGCCCCGAACGACAAACTGGCCGCGATCTGCAAAATCCTGCCGGGAATGAACAGTCCGACCATTATTCCACTGGCCAGCGGCGACTGGAGTTCACTTCACGCCGTGGTAAACGAAGAC
>JAZKEZ010000033.1:0-2562 GCA_040386675.1 Bacteroidota bacterium
GCGAACCGGAACGCGGGCACCTTGACGGAAGCTGGGAGGAACGACCAGATCGCCGTCAAGGTCGCGTTTCCGGGAGTGGAGTGAAGTGAGGGAAAAGCAGCGACAGTTTTTGCGTTACTTTTTCCAAAAAAGTAACAATGACAAACTAAGCGTCATCCGACTTGAAGAGTACTTTAAACATTCCCTGATAATCTCCGGAAAGCCTCCGGAATAGCCCCCACCACATCCCCCGCAATCATTGCCTCCTCGTGCGAGCGCTCCACCACCACATCTGCAGCCAATCCATGCAGGCACATCCCCAGCCGGGCGGCATGCTCCATGTTTTTGGTCCTGGCGTACAATCCTGCGATCATCCCGGTAAGCACATCGCCGCTGCCGCCTTTGGCCAGTCCGGGATTACCGGTAGGATTGATGAATTTTTCGCCCGCTGGTGTGGTCAGTACACTGTTTGCGCCTTTCCGGATGATAAAAATTTTCCTGCTTACCGATGCGCTGTGTTGCGCTTCCAGTTGTTCGTCTGCTGAGGCAAAAGTCCCGAACAATCGCTCAAATTCACGCAAATGTGGCGTCAATACTGAACCTTCCGGAATGATTCCGTGCAGCTTTTCGCGGGAAATGTGATTGAGTGCATCCGCATCAATAATGAGCGGTTGAGTGGATTGCTCCAATACCTGCCTTACAAAACCGGCGGTTTCCTTATGTGTGCCTAAGCCTGGACCAAGTGCCACCGAAGTAAAGCGCGTGATGTCCTCATTAAGTGATACGTGAAAATCTTCATCGGCCGATGCAACAGCGATGGCTTCGTGCACCGAGCTTTGCAAAATGGTTAACAGTGAATTGGGAATGAGCGTCGTCACCAGTCCGGCGCCGGATCGCAATGCCGCTGTTGCAGCAAGGATCACCGCTCCTGCCATTCCTTTTGATCCGCCAACGATCAGCACACTGCCGAAATCTCTTTTTTCTGCATTACTACTGCGTTTGGGGAGCATCAACCGGAGAGCTTCCAAGTTTAACCCGTCCGGATTGTGCATGTGCTGATCTGAAAACATCTTCATATCTCTAAATTAGCGCTTAAACCATCTGAAATGGCAATAGCTGTACCGCAACAACTTGAAACTGCACTGAAGGAAAAACTACCTGGTTTCGAGGCACACAAAGAAATGATGCCTTACAAGCGCATTTCACCCGAGGAGGCCAAAGAAACCCTTACTCCACGTCAGAGTGCAGTTATGTTATTGCTTTTCCCGGTGAATGAAGAAATCCATGTCCTGTTCATCCAGCGAACGGAATTCGGGACGCACAGCGGACAACTGGCTTTTCCGGGTGGGAAAAAAGATCCTGAAGACCAAGACCTGCTCGACACGGCCATACGTGAAACCTGGGAGGAAATCGGGATTGCGCAGGACAAGATCACCATACTGGGGAAACTATCCGAGGTGTACATCCCGCCGAGCAACTTCCTGGCTCAGCCTTATGTAGGCTGGATGGACCGGTTTCCCGATCTTACGCTGCAACCCGCAGAAGTACAGCAGGTGCTTACCATTTCACTGAAACAACTGTTCGACCCTGAAAACCGGAAAAGCAAAGAAATGGTGCTTCCGGTATTTGACGTGACTGTTGACGTACCTTATTTTGATGTAAACGGCTATACGCTTTGGGGCGCAACCGCTTTAATGATCAATGAATTTCGCTGGATCTACGAAGCGCACTTTCCTTAAAAAGCGGTTCGTATTCATGGATTCCGCGATCTTCCATAAACCGCTTTTCGAGCAGGTTACAATCGGGAACCATCTTGGCAAGGTTGCCAATGAGCAGTTTATGGCGTTCCTCCTCATCGAGTTGCCACGGGTGACCTTCGGAACGCATGCGGTGAGTGAGCGTTTCCAGGATGATGCCTGCCGCTACTGATACATTCAGGCTTTCGGTAAACCCCGGCATATCGATCTTCAGAAAAGCATCGGCGTGCTCTTTTACGTATTCGGATATCCCGTCGCCTTCAGAACCCATTACAATCGCGGTCTTCCGGGTGAGATCGAGTTCGCGGATGGTATAGCTGCCCTGGTGCGGACTGGTAGCCACGATACGGTAGCCTTCCGCTTTCAGGCGATTAAGACAGGTCGGTGTATTGAACTCCTGCTCGCAATAGCGGTTCAGGTGGATCCACTTGTCGGCTCCCTTGTTGATCTTAGGATTGTACTCGTACCGGATCTTGTTCTCCACAATGTGAAGTTCCTTCAGTCCGAAACAATCGGCAGTACGCATGGTTGCACTGATGTTGTGCGCGTGGTAAAAATCTTCCAGGATCAGGGTGAGGTGATTGCTTCTCAGGTCCAGGTCGCGGAAAAGAAGTTGCCTCCGGTTTTCATTGAGATACTGAAGCAGGTAATCGATAAGTTCCTGTTGATACATTCCGCGAAATTAATTAGATAATCAAATGATGAGATAATCAGGAAACGCAGTCTACCAATTACCTCATCATCTGATCATTCATTTATCTAATCAGAGAAAACGCCCCCCTGATCATAGTTGGTTTATCACTGTTATAGAACCTCACGGTGACCA
>JAZKEZ010000034.1:0-14652 GCA_040386675.1 Bacteroidota bacterium
GTAAGGTGCGTGGTCTTTACCGAGAAATTGGAGATACTGGCCGTAAGTCCGTTCTGAAGTCCCATTGAGAACAACAGGATGGCCACCAGCAGTTCGGTTTCTATTAAGGTTTCTGTGTATACGAACTTGCCGTAAAAGCCAACTACCAGGAAACAGAGGATTTCCAGCAACAAAGGCACAGAGTGCGAAACGTATGAGTTTTTGCTTTTACGGATGATGATCTGGTTGGAAATGAAACTTCCCATAAAATACAGGGCGATCCACATAAATACGATGATCACCTGGAACCAGCGGCCGTTGGAAATTTCGTCGGCCAGGATGGCGTAATGACCGGTAACATTCGAGGTAAAAGAAAAGAAAAGGATAAGCGATGATACGTTCACCATTCCTGCGGTAAACGCGGTAAGTGAACCCAGTTTTAAATTGTCGCCGGGGGTGCGGCTGTTACTGTATTTCCTAAGCATAATTAACCTGCATCTTTTTCAAACACAATTTGTACGATCCCACGCGAATGCACATCGTTTTCCATGTGGAGCACCAAACGGTTCTGGCTAAGTTCTGTGATCTGGTAAAACTCGTTGATTTCGCGACCGTGACTGATCTTGAGAATGTGTCCGCGGCCCTTCAGGCTCCAGTGGAGTTGCAGTGGGTTCTGACCTTTTTTCTCAAGAACCAGCAATTTAGGATCAAATTTCCAGCTTTCTGACTGGTGAATGATAAGATTAGAGAAGATATCGTGTTCGAGCGAAGTGTCGGCGTGGGTATTTTTACCTGAGCGCAGATCCACCCGTTCGTATTTCCAGGAAACCTCTTTCCAGGTACCCAGTATTTTGTTTTCCGGATGCTCAACAGTACCCGCCTTGATCAGGGACGTAAGCGACAGCGCAATCAGCGCGATCACCACAATTAAAAATGTTATCCTTAGTCTCATGACGAATCGTTTCTGCGAATGTAGACCCGGCAGATGTGGACCGTCTTAGAGCAGGATTAGAATGAGATTAGAAAGGGCGAAAAAAGTGTTAATGTAATTGGGAAATGGGAAAATGGGTAGATGTGCAGATTTGGAAATGAGGAAATGAGGAAATGGGTATCAGGCGGCGCGGGAGGCTTTTACGAGGTAGACGATGATCGTACCGAATAGAATGGCTACCAGAGGGGCTACGAACCACGACGGCAATAAGCTTTCACCATTGGCCACCTGTACGGTTTCGACCACGATGACGCCGAAAATAAACGCCGTTTCGATCTTGATCCAGCGGATCAGGCTTACTGCGAGACGGTACTGGCGGATCACGTTCCTGCGGGTTACCTCAACCGGGTAGTTGAAGATGTGCGGGTATTTGCAAAGCACCGTCATTCCTGCGAAAATGGCCAATCCGATCAGCGGCAGCGCCCATAGAGTATTCTTACTGCCAAAACCGTCGACTTCGCCCTGCAGGTTAAAGTGAACCGGGATGATCTCGGGGAGATCCTGGTAATGGAACCCGATGTACACCAGGCTGGCAAAGAGAAAAAGCACACCGGCAACCTCGAGGAACAGGTCGGAAACGGTGGGAAATACAGGTATTTTTGGACGTTCCATGGTAGAGAGCTTGGAGGTCTAAAATAAGAAAAGCAGACCGGATAATCCCGATCTGCTTTTCTTATTTTACATATGCCTGTATTAACTACGCTTTCAGCGCTACTTTGAGGCTGAGTTCGTCCAATTGTTCGTTGTGTATCACCGACGGCGCATCGATCATTACGTCGCGGCCGCTGTTGTTTTTCGGGAAAGCGATAAAATCGCGGATCGAGCTTTCGCCGCCGAACAGCGAGCACAGACGATCGAAACCAAAAGCAATTCCCCCGTGTGGCGGCGCACCGTATTCAAAGGCGTTCAGCAGGAATCCGAATTGAGCCTGGGCCTCTTCATCAGAGAATCCAAGCAGCCTGAACATATCGGCCTGTACCTGGCGGTCGTGGATACGGATGGATCCTCCGCCAACTTCCACACCATTGATCACCATATCGTAAGCGTTTGCCCTTACTTTACCCGGCTGACTGTTCAGCAACGGGATATCTTCCGGTTTTGGAGAAGTGAACGGGTGGTGCATCGCGAAATAACGCTGTGCATCTGCGTTCCACTCAAGCAATGGAAAATCTACCACCCAGTGACAGCTGTATACTTCCGGGTTTCTCAATCCAAGCTGGTCGCCCACGTGCAGACGAAGTTCATTCATCTGCTTCCGGCAGGCATCGGTATCGCCGCTAAGTACAAAAACCAGGTCGCCGGTTTTTGCGCCGGTAAGTTCAACCCATTGCTTCAGGTCGTCCTCGCCATAAAACTTATCTACAGATGATTTTACGGTGCCGTCTTCATTCATTCTCACATACACCAGTCCTTTTGCTCCGATCTGCGGACGCTTCACCCACTCGGTAAGTTCGTCGATCTGCTTACGGGTATACGTATTTGCTCCCGGGGCAGTAACAGCGATCACGCATTCTGCCTGATCGAACACCGGAAAACCTTTTCCACCGGTAAGGTCGCGCTCACCTTCGAGCTTCAGGTAGTTGAATTCCATCCCGAAACGGATGTCGGGCTTATCAGAACCGTACTTGTATTCCGCATCAGCGTACGACATTCGGGTCATTTCAGGAATATCGATGCCTTTTATCGTCTTGAACAGGTGTTTTACCAGTCCTTCGAAGGTATTCAGGATGTCTTCCTGCTCTACGAATGCCATTTCGCAATCAATCTGGGTGAACTCCGGCTGGCGGTCGGCACGAAGATCCTCGTCGCGGAAGCACTTCACGATCTGGTAGTAGCGATCGTAACCACTCACCATCAACAGTTGCTTAAAGGTTTGCGGTGATTGCGGAAGGGCGTAAAACTGTCCTTCATTCATCCGGCTGGGCACTACGAAATCGCGTGCTCCTTCAGGAGTCGACTTGATCAGGTACGGGGTTTCCACTTCCATGAATCCCAGGTTATCCATGTAGTTGCGCGTGGCAATTCCCATCTTGTGACGCAACATCATGTTGTTCTTCAACGGGTTACGACGAAGATCGAGGTAGCGGTACTTCATGCGCAGATCATCACCGCCGTCGGTATTGTCTTCTATGGTGAAAGGAGGCGTTTTCGCCTGATTGAGGATTTCGAGTTTATCTACAGCGATTTCGATCTCTCCCGTAGGAATGTTGCCGTTTTTGCTGCTGCGTTCTACTACTTTCCCGGTTGCTTTTACCACGAATTCGCGGCCCAGTTTCCGGGCCTGGTTGCACGCCTCTGCATTCACATCCATGTTGAATGAAAGCTGTGTAATTCCGTAGCGATCCCTGAGATCAACAAAGGTAAGACCGCCAAGATCACGGCTTTTCTGAACCCACCCGCTCAGGGTTACTTCGGTTCCGACATCAGTTAAACGTAATTCTCCGCAGGTATGTGAACGATGCATGGTAAAAAGATAAGGCTGCGAATTTAGTACAATGCGCCGTTTGCCGCACATCCACTTACACGATATTACTTTACCAGCCGCTGGGAGCAAATCACTCTCCCATATCCATCCTTAACTGAGATCACATAAATTCCCGGCGACAGTTGTCCTACTGGTAAAACAGCGACCGTATAAGAACTCAACACCAGTTGCCCGAGTGAATTAGCAACTTCCAGTGTTTTTGCCTGGACAGGGATATGTTGCAGGAAAATCCGGTCGGTGGCAGGATTGGGATACACAGTAAAGGCCGGTTCCCTCCCACTCTCATCGACCGAAGCGGCATAGCGAAAGCATTCTCCGGCGAGTATGGAATCGTAGAAATCCTGGACGGCACGGACATCTGCCGGGAAATTGGCGAGGTTCTCAAGATTCGTATTTCCTGTTCGTGTGGTGATGAGCGCGGCGTCTATGCAAACCGTTTCTCCGGCAGCGATGTTCCCGAGGTTGACAACCGACAATACTCGCCGGTCGCCGGGAGCAATTCCCTGTCCTGGTTCTGAAAGACTGTCGTTTGTCAGCGGATCACCCGGAAAATCGAAGAGACGTTCGCGATAGCTGCCGTCAAAATGTTTACCCGCGAGGTAATAGTAATATTCACGGTAATGGCCATCGGGTTCATCCGGATAGCCATACACTGTTGAAGAATACAGCGGACGGTTGAGCCAGGTAAATCCCTGTACCGGCGGATTGTCGCCGAAGGGAAACTTCCCACCGGTATCCGAATTGTCTGAATTGTAGGCATACACCGTATTCTGATCCACAAGTGTCCCGGCATAATCATCGAAATGATCACCAATATCCAGGTCGATCCACATACCCATCAGCAACTTATCGTACGCTACGGAACCGTTGGTGACTATGATCTTATGGAACAGCGTAGAATGAAACGGTGCTTCTGTAGCATGAAAGGCGTAAAGAAATCCGCTGACCTGTAGCTTTAGCTTTTTCCCGCCGGTGGTATTCGCTACCTGTCCGTTGGCAGAATTCTTCATGTAAAAGACATTCATATCACCCGGGATAAGCGGATAATCTCCGTTTCCAGGGTTGTATATACCGTTTTGATCTACATCGTTATAAGGCGCCAGCGAACCGGTATCTATTCCGGGCCGTCCGTTTGCCGGCCAGTCGCGAATCTCCGGGATCATCGCGTATCCCGCGTCCTGGTAATGTAGTTTGTGATAGAGCAACTGGTCGGCAGAGAGCACCCAGGTTTTGAGATAACGGTCGAAATAATCGGCATCGGTATTGGAACTGATCGGTCCGGGAAGCATCTCCACGCCCTCATCTGTATACGTACCCACCACAGTAGCCGTATCGCCGGATGCCAGTATCGAACCGAACCAGAGATTCGCTGTATAGAGTGTGCTGCTGTATGCTTCCGGTGGAATGCGGTAAGCCGGTTTACCATCCCGGTTTTCGAAATAACTGCCTTCAGTATTCAGCCGGAATGCGATCCGGTTGTACACCAGGTCACGCGTCAGCACCTGCTGTGCGGGAAGCGACGTGATCAGGAGCCAGGAACAAAGAATAAGGACGTACTTAAACATCCTTAAAGTTAATTCAATTGAGAATTGAAAATGGAGAATGGAGAATTAGGTTATGGCTATAAGAGTAAGAGCCTTATCATTCACCTTGAGCTCCCCATTCTCAATTTTCAATTCTCAATTCTCCATTAAATAAAGTAACCCGATCATCGCGCCCTCAAGAACTTTTAACTGCTTATGCGATCGCGTCCCATCTTTGCTTCGCTTTTTTGCAGCTGCCCCCCAAGGCAATTCTTTACTGGCGTTGTGATAACCGGGTTATTCTTTTGGCGTTGTTCCTGATTAAATGTAAACATTAATCGACGAAAAAAGCAAATTAATCGACACATATTATTCACCGATCTTATACGCCACAACAGTAAAAGTTCTGAAACCCCGGTTTTTCGGGTATTGGTAACGCAATTTCCATCAACAAAAAGAGCTGTCCGCACAAATGCGGGATGATCTTAACCGCAAAGGACACGGAGGGAAACTTCCTTTCCACATCATCGCAAGCACAGGAATTACTGCTTGATGAAGCTGTTGATTGCTTGTCCCTTGCTGGTAGTTACTTTCAGGAAGTAAATTCCGGCGGGGAGTTGGGCAACGGAAAATGAAGCCTTTTCTGAGTGGAAAATTTCCTGTCCCATGGTATTAAAAACTGAAACACCAGTGAGCTGGCTCTGACCCATTGACACATTGAGCACATCTGTCACCGGATTTGGTGCGATAGTAATGTGTTCCAGAGTCTGCTGTTCGGCGACACTGCTCGGCACTACCCCACTGCAATATTGTTCCTGTGAATCATAGAATGCCTGAACCGTTTGTATATCTGCCTTGAGATTCTGCACACTGGAATGCTGGTCCCCGCTACCAGCCCGGGACCAGACATAAGCTATTTCAAAGCACGCGGTTTCAAAAGGCTGTATTACACCATTTCCCGGACTGGCTACTGCCAGTATTTGTCGATCCCCAGGTGTATTCATTGATTTAACCTCGGTGTTACCGGAACCTAAGAATGGATCACCATTGAATGCAAATTTTGACAATGGTGTACCTGTAACTCCTTTACCATTCAACAAATTTGCATATCCCTCAGGAATGAATTCGGTAGAGGGAACTAATACAGACCCGATAAGTTGGTTATTCAGAAGAACAATTCCCTGGGCTGGCGGCACTTCACCGTAACCAGGCGCAACACCTCCACTAACCTCATCATTAGCATCACCATTGTATCCGTATACTGAGTTTAACTCGGAAAAAGTCCCAATATAATCGTCAGCAGGATTTCCAAGATCAATATCTGCCCATAGTCCCAGTTTGACGTTTTTCAACGTTGCCCCCCCTGTATTTAACAGGGAATAATTCACAAAAAGTGTATTCGGAAGGGATGAATAGCCATAGACCATAACACCGATTTGGAGATCCGTAGGCCTTCCATTGGTCGTAGATTTCTGATCGGAGTAGCGATCATTCTTTGCATACATCAGTGCATAATCTCCCTTAATGTAGGGATAATCGCCGGCCATTGGATTGTATTTCCTGTCACCGTCCACATCATGGAATTGCACCACTGGAATTGTTGCGCAGTTTTGGTCATTATTGACCGGCCAATTAACAATTGCCTGAATGGGCTGGTAGTTTGGCTGGTTGTAATTTAACCGATGGTATTCAATCTCCTGTGCTGTTAAAGAAACAATTTCCTTGAAAGTTTCAGTACAGGAATTCCCTGTTCCCTGACCGTATTCCAGGTCATATCTTTCGGCTGCCACCTTGTAGTTCTCGAATTGAACTTCTCCATAAGTCCACAGTCCGGATGCGAATATGGAACTTACGTTCCCTGAAGCCGGGATCCTGAACATAGCTGTTTTGTTTTCAGGACTGAAAAAATTAGAAAGTGGGTTATTAGCCCGAAACTGTATGTTACCATAAGTCTTCACCACATTTGTCTGGGCCTGGGCAGCACCTGCAACGCAAAAAGCCAGGATGGCCAGTGAGGGTAGAATGATTTTCATTGATTTGATTTTACACAAACATAAAAACAGTTCAACAGAAAACCCAACCGATCTCAAACAAAAAAGGACCGATTTTGAACCGGTCCTTTAGTGTTAGTTTATGATACAGTTTGTCATTTTACCAGTTTCACGATCTTGCGGTCTCCGCTGGTATTAGTGACTTCCAGCAGGTAACTTCCTGAAGGCAGACCGGAAGTATTCAGTGAACTTCCTGTTCCGCTCAATACTTCCTGTCCGATGCTGTTACGCACCAGCAACGAAGCGATCTGGTCACTTCCACCTGTCGTTACATACAGCTTGTCACTCACCGGATTCGGATAAACCGAAACGGCCATTCCCTGACTGGTCACCGATTCGATTCCATTGGTTTCATCCAGGCAAGGTGAGCCATTGGTGTTGAACCAGGTTTTCAATTCTGCCAGTTCCTGGTTAAGCGTCCCGACACTTGCCAGGCGGTTTCCGGAAGCAGCGCGAGACCACAGATAGGCTGTGTTTACACATTTTGATTCGCCCGGAGCGAGATTACCCAAGTCGATACCGGCAAGCACCTTGCGGTTCCCCGGAGCATTCGAGAGCTTGTCTTCAGTATTTCCGGTATTGGCAAATGGATTCCCGTTGTACATAAAAGCATCTGAACGAAGTGAACCGTTCTCATCGTATTTGTTCAGGTATTCGTATGCTTTGTTTGCTTCAAGCGTATCTGCCGAAGAATGGTAAGAAGTATATAATGAATGGTTCAGAAACACTTGCGCCATAGCCGGAGGTGTTGTACCGTAACCGGTGCTGTCTATTCCATCCACGTCGTCGCCGTTGTAAACAAATACACTATTGCTCTGTGTGGATGAACCGATATAGTCGTCGTTCTGGTCGCCAAGATCGAAGTCGGTCCACACGCCAAACCTGGCTTGCTGCCACGGCTGATTGCTGCTGTTTACCACGCGGTAATCCACAAAAATGGTGTTCTGCAACCAGGCTGGTGTAGGATTATCAAAGGCATACACATAAACACACACAGTTACCTGCATACTTTCGGTGTTGGTAGATAATTTGGCTCCAGGAGCCACATCGTTCCGGATGTAATACACACAGCGGTCACCTTTAATGGTCGGATACTCGCCAAGCGCCGGTTGATACACACCATCATTGTTCAGGTCATTGTACTCCGCGTATGAGGCAGAGTCGGCGTGGAAATTCCCGGGCCATGAAGCAATTCCTTCAGGAGTGATGTAATCGGATTCGGTGTAATGCGCCAGGTGATACTGGATCTGATCCTTGGTCACCGACCATATCTTTGAAAAGCTGGCCTGGTAATACGGGCCGTAGTCGGTACTGATCGGGCCTGGCATAAATTCCTGGAAAGGAACCATGGTCTCGGCGGCAATGCGATGTCCGGAAGGCGTGTTGGCAGCCAGCCAGATGTTAGAGGCGTAAATACTGTACTGTCCAGAAGAGGCAGGAATTTCGAAACCACCGCGTGGGGTGTTCAGATCGTTAAAGATAGGTCCGAGGATATTCACGTTAAAGCGAACGTTTCCAAAGGTGGTGTTGATGTTGCTCTGCGCAAACGCACTGCTGAGCAGTAACAGCAAGGCAGGTAACAGACTAAAGTGTAGAAATTTTTTCATAGAGAGGGGAAAAGAATGGTTAATTAGTGATGATGCAGGGGTTACTTTATAGTAGTAATTGCAGCTAAACCCCGTATTGTCACGGTTTCGTGCTATTATCTAATTGTGTAGTTTCGCAAAAATGGGACCCTTGTATACCGACGAATATTTTATGGGCATGGCGCTGAAAGAAGCTGCCGCCGCTTTTGAAGACGACGAAGTGCCGGTTGGGGCCGTGATTGTATGCAACGACCGCATCATTGCCCGGGGTTCCAATCAGACCGAACGACTTACCGACGTTACCGCACACGCGGAGATCATTGCGATCACCGCAGCGGCGAATCATCTTGGGGCAAAATTCCTTGATGAGTGCACTTTATATGTAACCCTCGAACCGTGTGTGATGTGTGCGGGCGCCATTGGCTGGGCCAGACCTATGCGTGTGGTTTATGGTGCAAGTGATGAAAAACGCGGGTTTTCTACTGTACAGGGGCGTATTTTCCATCCGAAAACCCAGATCACCTCGGGGATTCTTGCAGAAGAATGCGGGAACCTGGTGAGGGAGTTTTTCAGGAGGAAGAGGTAGAAGAATTTAACCACAATTTAACCGCAAAGGGCGCAAAGGGTTTCGCAAAGGGTACAAAGGATGACGGGTCTTTGTGGTTAAACAGCTTCATTCATCGAAAGTCCGGCAAAATATTCTGTCTAAACTGTAGTTTTACCTCAAACTCAATATCTCATGAAGAAAGCCATTGTATCCCTGTTGCTGCTTGCGCCGGTTTTGTTTTCACTTAACAGCTTCGGGCAGTCGAGAGAAAAAGACAAAGACAAGGAACCTGTTGAAGAAGTCCAGAAGAAAATTGCCAGCATCATCAGTTACCGTGTAGCGGTAAAAGACACCAGCAACCTGGCTTCCATTGCCATGCGCTACGGATCGGTAGCACAGTACAATCAGGCCATGGCCAACAGTTTCATGACCACCCCGGCGTATCAGAAACTGATCGAAGGCTTACGCAACCCGCTGTTTGAAGAAAAGATCGTAATGGACAACACCTTTAAGATCCTGAGCGACAAAGACATCCAGCAATCGTGGAGAATAGCCGGCGAAAAAGACAATTTACTGAGACCGGAAGACATTACCTGGCTTGACTTTTACGAAGAATGGCGTATTGATCCGCTGACATTGGAATTCAGCAAAAAAGTACTGGGATATACGGTGGTGGTACTTACCGGCCAGACACCGTCATCAATCGGGAAAGAAACCAAGGTGTATACAGTGGTGAAGGATGAGGCGAGTTATAAGAAGCTGAAGGATAATTTCGGGCACCTGTGATTAATGGGGAAATGAGGTAAATGGGGCAAATGAGGAAATGGGTAAATGATCCACATTTGCACATTCTCACATTTTCTCATTTACCAATTATCACATTTTCACAATAATCCCGCTTCCTGTTTCGGAAAAAAGCAGGAAATTTACCGTCCATTATTAATCATTATAACGATCACGATATGTATCCAGCAGAAATGGTGGCTCCTATGAAAAAGGACCTGACCGATGTAGGCTTTGAAGACCTTACCACCGCCGACCAGGTGGATCAGAAACTATCCCTGCCTGAAGGAACGACCCTGGTAGTGGTAAATTCGGTTTGCGGATGTGCAGCCGGTGCAGCACGCCCGGGAATTAAGATGGCCATTAAAAACAGCAGCAAGGTTCCAACCCAACTGACCACTGTGTTTGCAGGTGTGGACCGCGATGCTGTTGACCGTGCGCGTCAGCACATGTTGCCTTATCCTCCGAGTTCTCCGTCTATCGGACTATTTAAGGATGGCAAACTGGTTCACTTTATTGAGCGTCACCACATTGAAGGCAGAAATGCAGATATGATCGCAGCGCACCTGACAGCTGCCTTCGAAGAGTTCTGTTAAACTTCTTCTTTTACCGAAAGTTCTTTTTTTCCTTTGCGCCCTGAAATTTTTTCAGGGCGCATCTGTTTTCAGTACTATGTATTCACCGCAACAAATCCAGGCAGTAATTGGCAGCAAGCATGCTGGCAAGATCCACGATGCCACATTAGAACATATCAGCATCGACAGCCGGAAAGTGAATCATGGTTCGAACACCTTGTTTTTCGCCATAAAAAGCGAGAAGAACGACGGTCACAATTTCCTCGAAGAACTCTACAAAAAGGGCACGTTCAATTTTGTAGTCACCGAACGACGCGAGTTTGAAGGGAGTGAAAGCTGCAATTTCTTCCTGGTTCCCGATGTGATCGAGGCGCTACAGGAACTTACCGCTCATCACCGCAAGGAATTCAACATTCCGGTAGTTGCGATTACCGGGAGTAACGGCAAGACCATCGTAAAAGAATGGCTGTGGCATCTGCTCGGCAACGATTACCACGCGATACGCAGTCCCAAGAGTTACAACAGCCAGGTAGGTGTTCCGCTCTCTGTGTGGAAAATGAACGCTCAGCACAATCTGGGGATCTTTGAAGCCGGGATATCGAAGCCAGGCGAAATGCAGAAGATCGAGAACATCATTCGTCCTACGATCGGCGTGTTTACCAACATTGGTCCGGCACACGAGAAGAACTTCAATTCAGAGCGCGACAAGATCCGCGAGAAACTCAAACTTTTTAAGAACTGTGACACGGTCATCCTTCCTGCCGACGACGAAAAGATCCTGGTAGAATGGATGAAAACAGGTTACAAAGCGAACCTGATCGGCTGGTCGTACCGCAAAAAAGGAAACCTCAACCTGAGGAAGACCATGGAAGGTGGACTGATGTGCCAGTGGAGAGGAACTGAATTCGAGATCATCCCTCCGTTTAAAGATGAAGCATCGGTAGAGAACCTCATCACCAGCGTTACCATTGCCCTTCAACTGGGTACTGATCCCAAAAACCTCATGGAACGCATCCCCGGACTGACGCAGGTGGGTATGCGACTGGAAATGCTCGAAGGACTGAACAACACCCAGCTTATAAACGATTCATACAGCGCCGACCTCAGTTCGCTGCAAATTGCACTCGACTTCCTCGATCAGCAAACCCAGCACAAGAATAAAACGGTTATCCTTTCTGATATCCTTGAGGCAGGAGTTTCCGACGATACCCTGTACTCAAAAGTGGCTGCCCTTTGCGCCAACAAAGGCATATCGAAGGTGATTGGTATTGGCGCACACATCTCTGCCGATCGCGATAAATTCCCGGAAAACAGCATGTTTTTCGCCACGACCGAAGAATTTCTGCAGCAACTCAATCCCGCCGATCACGCCAATGAAAGCATCCTGATAAAAGGAGCGCGGGTGTTCTCTTTTGAGCGCATTACCAAGGCTTTACAGCGTAAGGCACATGAAACCGTGCTGGAGATCAACCTGAGCGCGGTAGCACATAATCTGAGCTTCCTTGCCTCGCTGCTCAGCGGCAAAAAGATAATGGCTATGGTGAAGGCCGCCGCTTACGGCAGCGGCAACCTGGAGATCGCCAAACTCATGGAATACCAGCGTGTGGATTACCTTGGCGTGGCTTATACCAACGAAGGCATTGAACTGAGAAAGGCCGGGATCCAGACTCCGATCATGGTAATGAATCCCGACCCGGACCATTTTGACCTGCTGATCCAGTATCAGCTGGAACCCGAGCTGTTCAGCTTCCAGGGCGTACAGTCCATGATCAGTGCGGTAGAAAGATCGGGCAATGAACAACCCTTTCCTGTCCACATTAAAGTAGATACGGGCATGCACCGCCTGGGATTTAATCCTTCGGAGATTGATGTACTGGGAGAAATACTGAACAAGCAGTCGAAACTCAGGGTAGCATCGGTGTTTTCGCACTTGTCGTCGGCTGATGATCCGCAGTTTGATCCTTTCAGCACCCACCAGATCAAAACCTTCACTGAAATTACCGCGAAGCTCGAAAGCCTGATAGGGAAAGGATTTTTGAAACACATTGCCAATACTGCAGGCGCTATCCGTTTCCGGGAAGCTGCCTTTGATATGGTCCGCCTGGGCATCGGCCTTTACGGGATCTCCAACGTACAGGAAACCGACGACAAACTCATTCCTACCGGCAGGCTGAAGACCCACATCTCACAGATACGCGACATTACAGAAGGCGAGACCGTTGGATACAGCCGCAGACACAAAGCCGCGAAAAACGAACGCATTGCGACGGTTCCCGTAGGTTACGCCGACGGACTGCCTCGCAAACTCGGCAACGGCAGGTATTCGTTGTTGGTGAATGAGCAGCTCGCACCCATTGTAGGCAACGTTTGTATGGACATGTGCATGATCGACATCACCGGTATTGATTGCCAGGAAGGCGACGAAGTGATCGTTTTCGGTCCGGAGCACCCTATTGAAGACATGGCTACACAACTTGAAACCATTCCTTACGAAGTGCTTACCGGGATTTCCGGACGAGTGAAGCGGGTATTCTACCAAGAATAAGAAATGTGGAAAATAATCCCTGTTTTAGCGACTACAAATTCCCCGGTTGTACTTCAGCGGCAATTCGCAATCCGTTAAAGGTCAGTATTTTCGGTCTTTTAACAATTCTGGCAGAATAATTTCAATTGGAGAGCCAAACACCTCTCGCCATGAAAAAGCTGATTTTACTCTTAACCATAGCCCTGTTCGGATCTGTACAGGCATATTCTCAAGGCCTGGACCTTGGATTCAAAGTTGGTTACAACTACACCAATTTCGACATTGACAATGTTTCTGCAAAGAGCCGTTCAGGTTTGATGGCAGGTGCTTTTGTTAAAGTGAAATTATCCGAAACCTTTGGTATCCAGCCTGAAGTGTTGCTGATGCAACGTGCTGGTCAACTGGGATACAACGACCCTACCGTTACAGGAACCGGAGCATTCACCTTTAACTATATAGATGTACCGGTGATGCTGGTCTTCAAACCGATTCCAATCCTTAACATACACTTCGGACCTTATGCATCCTATCTGGCCAGCGTAAGTGTAGACAACAAAGGTGTTGGCTACGATTTTTCAGAAGTCCGCAAAAGTCAGTTCAACGACTGGGATTTCGGTGCTGCAGCCGGAGTTGGAGTAGATGTATTGTTCCTAACCGCGGGTGTTCGTTACAACCAGGGACTTACCAAGGTTGGTAACGCCAGCAAAGGTTACATTTTTGCCAATGGCCGTACCAGCGTAGTTACCGTTTATGCAGGTATCGCTTTCTAAATGCCCCCCTATCCCTCAATATATAACCTCTTCCCATCCCGGAGCGATCCGGGATGGGAATTTTTCTTAGCAACTCCCAAAACCTAACATACCATGAAAAAAATTACCAAACTGGCGTTTTTTGCCTGTACCGCCGCAGGTCTTTTCTTTACTTCCTGCTCTTCACACAATGAGGAAAAATCTGAAGGTGAAGTGACCAACGACATTGCAAAGGATGTGAATAAAGACATGCTGGAAGGCCAGAAGCAAACTGATGCGAAACACATCGTTGAAATTTATGGCGGAAGCATGTGCGAAGTTGCTCTTGGTGAGCAGGCTGCTGCAAAAGCATCAACCAAAAGTGTGAAAGACGTTGCCAATATGATGGTGACCGACCACAAAGAAATGAACCAGAAGATCCGTGACCTGGCTGCTAATGAGCAGATCACCCTTCAGACCGACATCAGCGACGATGCTAAAAACGAAATCGCTGACCTTGGTAAGAAAACCGGTAAGGATTACGACAAAGAATTTATCGATAAAGCGATCAAGAAGCACAAAGATGCGATCAGCACTGCTGAAGATCTTGCTGAAAACGGTTACAACGACCAGATCAAATCATTTTTCGCAGGAGCACTTCCAGCGTTAAAGCATCACCTGGCTATGGCTGAAGAAGCTAAGGCCATGCTTGATAAGTAAAAAATTAGAGTTTGTTTGTTTGAGAAGAAAGCCGGGGGCCATTGTGGTTTCCGGCTTTTTTAGTTGCCTATTTTGTTGGAGACCGCGAGTTGGGGGTCTCTCGCTGCGCTCGAGATGACGCTACTTATTATCGATTATAAGAAGCGATGTCATCTCGAGC
>JAZKEZ010000035.1:0-6213 GCA_040386675.1 Bacteroidota bacterium
GAAGTGAGGGAAAAGCAGCGACAGTTTTTGCGTTACTTTTTATAAAAAAGTAACAATGACAAACAAAGCATCAATCCAAAGAATGATAATACCTTCGAGTATCAAAAATGATCCATCGAACATTCAAAACAAAGCATGAATAATCCTCCCCTCCCTTTATTAGTAGTCGCCACCAACAACACCCACAAACTGGATGAACTCCGCGATATGCTTGCCGCCCATTTCGAGGTAAAAGGAATGACCGAAGTAGGATTCACCGACGATATTCCGGAAGATGCCGATACGTTTGCAGGCAATGCGCTGATCAAAGCAAGGACCATTGCGGGGAAACTGGATTGCGCCTGCCTGGCCGACGACAGCGGACTGAGCTGCGATGCGCTGAACGGAGCGCCGGGAGTGTATTCGGCGAGGTATGCAGGCGAACCGAAAGACGATCGAGCCAACTTGCTGAAATTACTTAACGACCTGGAGCACTCCGCAGATAAAACGGCCAGGTTTGTCACCTCGCTGGCTTTTATCCGCAACGGACTTGAATACGTTTTTGATGGCGAGGTTCAGGGACAGATCATAGCTGATCCGCGGGGAACACATGGCTTCGGTTACGATCCGGTTTTTGTTCCGGATGGCCATGCGGAGACTTTTGCCGAGATGACATCAGGACAAAAAAATGCCCTGAGCCACAGGGCCAGGGCAATAGAAAAATTTCTTGTGTTTATTGAAGCTGAATAATTACTTCAGAGTAAGCGAGGTCGGACCGGACACGTATACCAGGTGACAATAATTGGTTTTGATACGGTAGATGCCGGTCACAAACTTGTTGTCTTTCCTTACTACAAACCTGAAGTTCTCTCCCTGGGGATTCACTTTCGACTTTTCATTATCAGTAAGTACAGCGTATTCAACAGTTCCGGGAATCGTTGTGCCGCGTCTGATAGTGTCGCCGTTTGACTGGCGAATGGTGAAAACATTGGCGCCAAGTACGGGCTTCCCGGTTGCATCCACAACTCCGGCCTTAATGGTCACAAATTCATCTGAACAGCTAACTTTTTCAGTCTTATTGCATCCGATGGTTGTGAGCAGAAGCCCTAGGAAAGCGAGGTAAATGGTTTTTTTCATAGTACGCGGTTTATTTGTTGGGTGATCACGTCAGTAAGCGGAAATCCTTTTTTGGCCAATTGCTGGGGAACAATACTTGCCTGCGACATTCCCGGTATGGTATTCACTTCGATCACGAATATTCCTTTTTCGCCAAATATAAAGTCAATTCTTATTATACTCTTACATTCAAGTGCCTGATAAATTGCTTCGGCAGTAGATTGTACCAGCCTGGTTTCTGTTTCGGGCAGGTTTGCAGGGGTGATCTCTTCTGAATTACCCTCGTATTTCGCATTGAAATCGAAGAATTCGTTGTGCGTAATGATCTCGGTAACCGGCAGGGCTTGTGCCTTTCCGTCGTACCAGGCCACTCCGCAGGTAAATTCACGGCCGGTGATAAATTCCTCGACAATGATCTCGCTGTCTTCACCAAAAGCTTTCGTCAATGCGGCTGACAATGCAGCAGCATCGTTCACCTTGCTGATCCCGATACTCGAGCCGCCGTTGTTCGGTTTTACGAAAAGCGGGTAGCTCAGTTTCTCATTGATCTGCTGTTCTGCAGTAAGTTGTTCTTCTTTTCTGAACAGCAGCGACTTAGCCACGTTGAACCCCATCATTCCCAATACAGAAGTGGTGAACTTCTTATTGAAAGTTACCGAGAGATTGAGCGTGTTGCCGGTATTATAAGGCATACCGATCAGGTCGAAATAGCCCTGGAGCTTGCCGTCTTCTCCCGGAGTTCCGTGAAGGGCGAGATAAGCACAGTCGAACGCTACCTTTTGTCCATCGTACTGAAAGCTGAAATCGTTTTTGTCAATGAGGTATTCTGCCTCGTCAACTTTTCCGAACCAGCCGTCTTTACGGATGTCTACAAAATAAGGTACGAACAGATCCCTGTCAATATGATCAAAAGCGGTCTTTGCAGTTTTATAAGAGATAACGGATTCTCCGCTATATCCCCCCGTTACGATCGCAATGTTTTTCTTCATACGCGCCCAAAGGTAAACAAAGCGTTCACTTATTCTTTGATAAATGAACCGAAGTATTCACCATTCAATGCACTGATCCGGATGAAGTACATGCCTGTATTCAATCCGCTTATATCCAGTGAATTAATGCTGTTCTTTGCGAGGATAACCGTTCTTCCGCTTACATCGAGCACTTCTGTTTTGGTAATATCTTCCAGGTCGAAGTTCAGGATATGGTGTGACGGATTAGGGTAGATCACTACATTTTTACGCCCGGTTTCGGCGATGCCTGTAGAGTGATCGGCACAGGTTCCGCTGTAAAGTACCGTTCCGTCTAATGCCACCATGGTTTCCTGCTGAGGAACCGGAGCATCGCAAATGATCTGTTTGGTAATAAAGTTCAGGAAGCTGGTTACCATCACATTGAATCCGGCAGATCCACCGCCGGCATCGTGACCCGCACCGTCGATCAGGAACAATTCATACGGCATTTCTTCTTCGCACAGCCTGGCTGCAATAGTCCTTGAACCGTGAAAACGGGCTTCTGGATCAACATTATTGCACGTTCCCGGACCACCTGAATCAACAGGAACGATCAGGTCGGCGGTTCCGTGTACCAGGAAAAGCGGTATGGATTCAGAAGGTTCTATCGTATTGAGTGCTGTAGAGAAATCTGATGTAAGTGCACCGGCAAGTGAGATCCCGCCGGCCAACTGGTGCTTCGGGGCAAATCCGGGTAAACTGCCGGTTCCGTTGGTAAACATTTCTCCGGCTTCAGAGAATGCGGCGTGCAGAATGGTGATCGCACCCGCACTTACTCCGTAAACAAAGATCCTTGAAGTATCTACATACGGGAACAGCTCAGGGTTTTTAAAAATGTAGTCGATGGCCATCCGGCAATCGTACGTGGCGCGATAAACTGCCGTGTCGAAATACTGGAGTACCGATGGCGTGAGTGCGTCGCAGGCTGGAGAGTTTGGTGAAGCCAGTGCCACAGAAACCGCATATTCATTCAATATCCCGTAACCGGTCCGGTAATCGAGCGAAGCAGTGACCATCCCGTTGCCGGCAAAAATGCTGCGTAGCTGGGTGTACATATCCAGGTAGGCATTGGTTGACGCCATACCCCCGATCGAATCGCTGACAAACCCGCCGCCGTGCACGCCGATCATCAGCGGACGCTTGTAGAAATTCAGTCCGTCATATACCGGCCTGGCGATCTTCAGTTTCACCGGAAAATCATATCCGTAAAAGTGAGGGACCGTGTCGGTGTGTACCAGGAAAGTATCAATAATTAGTGGAGTTGAACTCACCAGGAAGTTGGCCGGCGAATCGCAGGGATTCCCGGTTGGAACCGCGCAGGCTTTGGTGTAGATCACGGCTCCGGTGTTATTCACCACTTTTTCAACTCCGGCAGGCAGTCCGCACATTCCGGTGTTCTTAAGGAATACGCCAAGCTCCGAAAGCATGGTATTGTAAGCAGCCGGCAATGCAGCCAGGTCGTGACCGGCTCCCTGCATCAGTACCAGCTGGTAAGGATAATTGTGTTCGCAGGCTTTACGGGCAATGCCGATTCCACCGTTCCACCATTCTGAAGGATGGATGTTGCTGCAGGCGTTCAACGGTCCCAGTTCGGCCGCAACCACCGGGTCTACCGTTCCCTGGGCCATAAATAAGGGAACAGATTCTGACGCCTCAATATCCTGTAAGGCAGTCCCGAAATTGCTGACCAGTGCCCCGGAGATCGAGATCACCCCGGCAAGTTTATGCCGCGGAGCAAATGCGGGCAGCGGTGCGCCAGGCAAAAGATCATCTTTTTCTGAGAATGCGGCGTGTAAAATGGTGATCGCACCCGCACTTACCCCGAGAATGTAGATCTGGTTGGTGTCGATGTACGGGAATTCATCAGAATGAGTGAAGATGTAATCGATGGCACTGCGGCAATCGGCAGCGGCCCGGTAAGCAGCAGTATCGAAACCGGCCATCAGTTCCGGAGTTAGTCCGGCGCAGGATGCTCCGCCAATATCAAACAAGGAATTCAGCAGGTTTTGCTCGTGGTCTTTTCCAAAACCGCAGCGATAGTCGAGCGATGCCCCGGTGTAGCCAAATGGCGCAAATACATCGTGGATCTGGTTGTACTGGGCGTTGTATGCTCCCGTTGCCGATCCGCTAAGGCTGTCGCTCAGGAATCCGCCGCCGTGAACAGCGAGGATAAACGGACGTTTTACAAAAGGCAGTGTATCGCCTACCGGGACCGCAATCCGGAGTTTGAGCGGGAATTCCACGCCGTAATAATCGGTGGCGGTATCAAATACAATGGTTTGATCCAGGATCGACTGCGCGTTCGACGGGGTAACGAAATAACCGGGATTGTCGCAGTAATTCTGTGCGGAAGCTGATAATACAGCAAAAACCGCGATGAGGCAGGTGTAAAATTTCTTCATGGGTTAAGTAAAGTGAGGTAAGGGAAAGTAGTCATTTTATGTATAGTGGCCGGAGTTTTTCCAACGGGCTGAAATTCTATCTTTGCGCACCTAGCCCTACGGATATGAAAGAGTGGATCAATTTTTTTAAAACACGTGCATTTGCTGCCAACCTTGCGGTTGCCGGTCTTATAGTATTGCTGCTAAGTTTCCTTGCTTTCAGGTACTTATCTGCAATTACCCATCACGGCGAAAGTGTTGAGGTTCCCAAAGTAGTGGGTAAATCGATGGCGGAAGCCGAGGAAATCCTCGACGATGCCGACCTTGAATACAAGATCATCGACAGCGTTTTCCGAGAAAACATGCCGAAGGGATACGTGGTGGATCAGAAACCTGACGCCATGGAACGTGTAAAAGACGGGCGTACCATTTACCTTACCGTAAATGCCAGCAATGCACCGAAGGTAGATATGCCCGACCTGGTGAACCAGTCACTGCGACAAGCCGTTACCACGCTGAATGCCATCGGATTGAAATATGAAACAGTGTATCGTCCGGATATTTGTACGGATTGCGTACTGGCCCAGATGTACCGCGGACGTTCTATCGTTCCCGGTTTCAAGATCGCTAAAGGTGAAATGATCACACTGGTACTTGGCCAGGCCGGCATGATCGATTCTACGGCAACCGATTCTTCAGCGGATACTGAAGAGGAAGACGGCGGGATTTTCTGAAGATAAACTGGAATGCGCTCAGAGGAAGAAGAAATTGACGACAGTTCGGAAAGCGAAGATCTTTACGAACATTACCGCATAACGGCCGATAAAGGTCAGGCACTGCTCAGGATCGACAAGTTCCTGATGGATCGCGTGGGAAATACCTCGCGCAACAAGATCCAGATGGCGGCGCACAACGGCAACATCCTGGTAAACGGGGTGGCCATCAAACCGAATTACCGGGTAAAACCGCTGGATGATATTTCGATCGTTCTTCCGCACCCGGTGCGCGAGATCGAACTCATCCCGCAGGATATTCCGCTGAATATCGTTTACGAGGACGATGCCTACCTGATCATCAACAAACAGCCGAACCTCGTAGTTCACCCGGGTTATGGGAACTATACCGGAACGCTGGTAAACGGACTGATCTACCATTTCCAGAACCTACCGCAACCAAAAGGCGCTACTGTGCCACGGCCGGGACTGGTTCACCGACTGGATAAATTAACCAGCGGGATCATGGTTGTGGCCAAGACCGACGAGGCACTCACCAATCTCTCCAAACAGTTTTTCGATCGTACCATAGACCGTCGTTACAACGCGCTGGTGTGGGGAAACATTGAGGAAGACGAAGGCTTCATTGAAGGCAACCTGGCCCGTTCGCTGAAGGACCGCAAGGTGATGGACGTTTTCGAAGACGGAACCCACGGGAAATACGCACTCACCCGCTACAAAGTACTTGAGCGCTTTGGCTACGTAACATTGGTAGAGTGCAAACTCGAAACCGGCCGCACGCACCAGATCCGGGTGCATTTCCAGCACATCAGGCATTCGTTGTTCAATGACCCTGAATACGGCGGAAACAAGATTTTGTACGGAACTACTTTCAGTAAGTACAAGCAGTTTATCGAGAATTGTTTCCAGCTATTGCCGAGACAGGCGCTGCATGCCAAAACCTTGGAATTCAGTCACCCGGTGACGGGCGAATGGATGAAGCGCACGCCGTGC
>JAZKEZ010000035.1:6223-18947 GCA_040386675.1 Bacteroidota bacterium
CAGCGAAATCCCGGATGATATGCAGGCGGTGCTGGAGAAGTTCAGGAGTTACAGTGCCGGGAACCAGTAGGTTTTTGAATATATAACCGCTGAAGCGCAGAGGAATCACAGAGGTAAGGAGACGATCCTCTAAGTGATCCCCGCGACTATCTCCGTTACTCTGCGGTTAGAAAAAAATCAATCGAGCAACGATCTGGTCTCCTTCCGGTTAATTTTACCGGTCTCAGTCCTGATCAGCTGCTGTACCGTATAGATATCTTTCGGAACCTCATGTGCAGTAAGCACCTCACGAAGGGTTTCCATCAATCCGTCCTTGTCTCCGTAATCTCCTTCAATGATAAGCACCACCCGGTTCTCAAGCCTCTCGTCCGGGAGAGACGAAATCACGAATGGTTGATCTATCACCTTCGAAAGTTGTTCCTCTATTTTCTCCGGGTTGATCTTGATCCCGCCGCTGCTGATGATATTGTCCACGCGGCCGATCACGCGGAAGCGATGGTCGCCGGAGAATTCCACGAGGTCGTTGGTCACGATACGCTCATCTGAAAGGAACGGTGCGTCGATAGAGAGACAGCCACGCTCATCGCTGTACAGTTTTACGCCATCCATCGGCGCAAACCACGTTGAGGCTTTTACACCGTTTACTGCACGAAGCGCAATGTGACTCACGGTTTCGGTCATTCCGTAACTGGCGAATGCCTGAACGTTTAGAGGCTGCAATGCAGCGTCCAGTTTGCCATCCATTGCTCCGCCGCCGATCAGCAATTTATCCAGTTGCTCCAAGGATGCAATACCGCTCTCACTTTGCAAAAGTTCACGCACCTGTAAAGGAACCATCGCGGCAAAATCTACCGGGAAGTCGACTTCAAGCAGCGGGTTCGCTCCGGGTTCTACCAGCACGAGGTTCATGTGGTGGATCATGGCGCGGATCACCATCATCTTGCCGGCAATGTAACGCGTACTGAGGCAAAGCAATGCCGTTTGTCCTTCAGAAAAACCGAAGTAATTCCCGGTCATCAGGGCACTGTTCCGCATCGCGCTTTTCGGCAGCCTCATCTCTTTCGGAGTGCCCGTAGAACCCGAGGTTTGAGCAAGAATATGATCCGAAGAATCTACCCATTTCAGAATAAAGTCGCCGACTTCCTGTTTCCAGGTTTCAGTGCTTTCGTAAAGTTCCTGGCCGATCTGGCGATAGTCGGTGAGTGGGGAGAAGGTGATGGTGAACAAGATGTAGTAAAATTGAGACGATAAAAGGAACCGTTAACTGGCGTTTCGCCCTGTTAGTTCCAGGCACCCGGCATTCAGGTTATCGTGTGTAAATTCTTCAAGTAAAGATTTGTGGGATAGTAATAATGAGGCTTGTAGCAGACTTCCCGTGTTTCCGGTTCTTAGCCAGATAATTTTTGGAGGGAATCCATAAAGAGTCAGCAGGTTAATGAAATCTGCATCGAGCGTCACCAATGTAAAATTGTGCTGTTTGGCATGATTCCAAATGTCGCGGTCGGAACTGAATTCAAGGCCAAAGTCTTTAACATGTCTGGCCTCAGGAAACTCATGCCGAATCGCATTTAGTACGCGAAAAGAAATGTTTTGATCAAATAAAAGCCTCACGAAGCGATCCGGATAGTGTGTTCCTTATCGGCGGCATACCCAAGACAAGCCAGAACGTCCTGGCGGGTTAACTCAGGAAAATCGCTGACAATATCTTCAATCGACATTCCCGAGGCCAGCCACCCTAACACATCTCCAACTGTGATCCGCATACCGCGAACAGCCGGTTGGCCAAAGCGAATAGCGGGATCAATGGTTATAATGTCTGAATATGATTTCATACTTATAAAAGTAGCTATTTTTTCAAATTGATGCTCCGGTAGCCCACAGCTCCCCTTTCCTGATCTCCAGGTGCGACTCAAAATTATTACTAAACAACTGTCCGGTTCCAAGTCCTTGCGGAAGGATTACGTTGTGCGACGAAGTCCATTGGGCAATGGCATTCAGTCCGATATTGGTCTCCAGCGCCGAGGTAGCCCACCAGCCGATATTGCGTTCGGTCGCCAGACGGATCCATTCGTCACTGTCTTTAAAACCGCCAACCAGGCTTGGTTTCAGGATGATGTATTGGGGTTGTATGGTATCCAGCAACATCTTTCGGTCATCAAGGTTGTGCACACCGATCAGTTCTTCGTCGAGGGCGATGGGGAGAATGTTCAGCGCGCATAGTTTTGCCATTTCCGCGTACTGATGCTGCCTGATGGGTTGTTCGATGGAGTGAAGGGCATAACGGGCCAGTTGCTCCAGGCGATGTGCCGCATTTTCCGGTGTAAATCCGCCGTTTGCATCCACCCTGATCTCGATCTCATCGGCAGAAAATTCGGAGCGGATCTTCCGGATCAGTTCGAGTTCCTGCTCAAAATCGATCGCGCCCACCTTGATTTTTATACAGCGGTATCCTTCGTTCAGTTTTTCAATGATCCGGATTCGCATCTCATCAAAATTCCCCATCCAGATCAGTCCGTTGATCGGGATCGGTGCTTCACCGCGGGTAAACGGGGTGTCAAATAAGAACTGTTTGCCACCAGCAGCCAGGTCAATTTCGCTGCATTCCAGTCCGAAGCGGATCGCAGGAAAATCACTAAGCTGCTGAGCAATTTCGACTTGGGGAAGGTTGATGTGTTTCACCAGCCAGTTCAGCATTTCCTCCATTTTTCCGGGAAGATCCATGCTCAGTCCTTCGATGACGCTCACTTCTCCAATGCCGGTAATTCCCTGCGATGCAGAATCGGTAAGCCGCAGGATCCAGGAATCTTTCGTGCTTAAAACGCCCCTCGAAGTGCCGCCAGGAGTTTTAAAAATGGAAGTATGTTTGCTGAAACTCAGGCTGCGCATAACTCAGAGCAGATTTCCAACGGCAAAAAGCACCGCAAAAAGCAGCGTCGTCAGTGCCTGTTTCTTCAATTCTCCATCCAGAGTAGCCGGAACAGTGGTTTTTTTCACGGTTGAAGAGAGTTTCAGTAAAATCGGCGCAGTAAGCATGAACAACCACTGCCAGTTCGACTGCGGGTTGAACGTCACGTAAAGAAATCCCAATACCAGCGGGATCGACAACAGGAAGGTGTGGTACAATTTCGCTTTATTGAATCCCATTTTTACCACCAATGTGTTCTTTCCTGAATTTTTATCGTTGATGTGATCGCGCATGTTGTTGAGGTTCAGTACTCCTGTAGCCAGCATCCCGATAGCCGAAGCCGGAAGCAGAATGTAAGGATCGAATGCACCGGTAAGCAGGTAATGGGTTCCGGATACACTTACGATCCCGAAAAACACGAACACCGCGATGTCGCCAAAACCTGAATAACCGTAAGCCTTTTTTCCAATGGTATAAGTGATCGCAGCAATGATGCACAATATGCCAACGCCATAGAAAAAGTACAGCATTTCTGGTGTCAGGGTGAGTTGGAGCAGGAGTAAAGTGCCGCTCACAAACGACAGGACCGCAAACAGTACTACCGCAGTCAGCATTGCCGAAGGAGTGATATCACCGCTCGATACCATGCGTTTCTCACCCGTGCGGTTTGCGTTATCGGTACCTTTTTTAAAATCGCCATAGTCGTTAGCGAGGTTGCTCAATATCTGCAGCAATAGGGCAGTGCCAAGCAACAGCGCAAAACGCAGCCAGCTAAAGCCGTTGTTCCAGGCCAGGAAACTACCCAGTATAACTCCGGCAGAGGCAAGTGGAAGCGTCCGCAGACGCATCGCTTTGATCCAGGATTTCAATGAAAGTAAGAATTAAGAAATGAGAAGTAAGAAGTGTGGGTTACGGGAACAGCGGATATTTTCCGAATTCAGGATCGCGCTTTTCCAGGAATGCATGCTTGCCTTCCTGCGCTTCTTCCATCAGGTAATACATCAATGTCGCATCGCCTGCAAATTCCATGATCCCGGTCTGTCCATCGAGTTCGGCGTTCAGTCCGCGTTTGATCATTCTCAGAGCCAGTGGACTGCGCATCATGATGGTTTTGCACCACTCTACGGTAGTATCTTCCAGGTCAGCCAATGGAACTACTTTGTTTACCATGCCCATTTTCTCAGCCTCATCAGCAGTGTACTGGTTGCAAAGGAACCAGATCTCGCGCGCTTTTTTCTGTCCGACGTGACGGGCCAGGTAGCTGCTGCCAAATCCGGCGTCAAAGCTTCCCACTTTCGGTCCGGTTTGTCCGAAACGTGCATTTTCACTAGCAATGGTAAGGTCGCAAACCACGTGCAGTACGTGCCCGCCGCCAATGGCATACCCGTTTACCATAGCAATTACAGGCTTTGGAAGTGACCGGATCTTTTTGTGAAGATCGAGTACGTTCAATCTCGGAACGCCGTCCTCGCCAATGTATCCGCCAACACCTTTTACGTTCTGGTCGCCGCCGCTGCAAAATGCCTTGTCGCCAATACCGGTAAGTACCACCACACGTACATCCTGTCGCTCACGACAAATGTCCATCGCATCAAGCATTTCTATATTGGTTTCCGGGCGGAACGCATTGTATACTTCAGGACGGTTGATCGTGATCTTCGCGATTCCTTCAAAAAAGTCGAACTTAATATCGGTGTATTCTTTTATGGTGGTCCAGTTTCTCATGGCGTAGCTTTTAAGTGGGGACAAAGTTAATGGTCAGATTGGAAGTTTAACCGCAAAGGGTGCTAAGGTTTTTCGCAAAGAACACAAAGGTTTCTTCTCTGCGCTCTTTGTGTAACTTCTTTGTGCTTTTTGCGGTTAAAATCACACTCCCTCTTTCAGAAATCTCCAATACTTCTTCAGTACCGCAGGACTTTCAGTAGATGAGGTAAATACTTCAAGAATGGTTTTGGTTGAATGATCAAAGGTCTGCTGAAGGACCTGCTGCAAACTATCTTCCGAATCTGCGCTCAGGTACCTGAAGCCGTGAAGTTCGGCAAGTGGTTTTACCGAAAGGCTGTGCGTGGTCTCGATAAACTCGTTCATCTCGCTGAACTGATCGGGCCCTTCAATGATCCTGAAAATGTTCCCGCCTGAGTTGTTGACCACAATGGCGACGAAATTCGCGGGAACAGCTTTGTTCCACAAACTGTTGTTGTCGTACAGGAACGAAATCTCGCCACTGATCAGCACCGTCGGCCGCTCATTCACTACCGAAGCACCGATCGCAGTCCCAGTACAGCCGTCAATCCCGCTAACGCCGCGGTTACAGTAATGAGTGACCCCGGTCTTGTTCTCAAAAAGCTGCACATAACGCACCGGTGAACTGTTGCCAATTTGCAGCTGACTTCCTTCCGGGATGCTTTTCAGTACATCGCGAAACACACTCAGATCTGAATGAGCAATGCTGGCACAATATTGCCTATGGCGTTCGCCGGCCAGCTGTTTCTTCGCCAGCCAGATTCTGCGGTAATTGGCCGAAGCAGCCGATGTACACAGCGGCACCAATGCTTCAAGCACCTTCAGCGGCGATGCCTGTACATGGTAACTCAGTTTTTGGTAGGTATCCATGTGCGAAGTCGCAGGATCGATGTGCCAGTGCAAACCCTGGAAACCGGTACGCAGGAATTGCTTCAGTCGTTTGGTCACAACCATTCCGCCCATGGTGATCAGCAGATCGGGGCTGAATGCGTCTTTTTCTTCTTCGGTAAAAGTGGCCAGCGCATTATCGATCTGGTCGATAAATCCGTTGCCAAAGAGGTTGGAAGTAGTTTCAGTAAGCACCACCACCTGTTCGAGTTCCGAAAGGGAATGCACCAGCGACCGGAGTGCTTCATTTTCATGAAGCTGGCCAATGAGCAGCATTACTTTTTGCCTGCCGGAAACCTGGTTGGCGAGTTCTTTTATGGATGCGGCCGGAGCCGAGAGTTCGCTCTGTATGCCTTTGGTAGGAAGCGAAGTAAGTTGGGGAACCATGGCTTCAACGCCGTAAAGCGGTTCGCTCAGCGGGATGTTGAGGTGGACGGGGCCTTGTGGTTCAAATGCAGCGAGGTTAAAGGCTTCGGCGGTACTCCGCTCGTTGTACCAGGAGGAATTCTGGTGCGAACGACTCTCTTTCAGCTCAAAATATCCTTTGGAAAAATTCCTGAATACGTGTTTCTGGTCGATCGCCTGACCGTCGCCCTGACCGATCCATTCTATCGGCCGGTCGGCACTGATGACCAATAACGGAACGCGCTGATGATAGGCTTCGACAACCGCCGGACCGTAGTTCAGCAACGCAGATCCACTGGTGCAGATCGCAGCAACGGGTTTTTGCAGCTGCTGCGCCATGCCGAGTGCAAAAAAAGCTGCTGCACGCTCGTCAACCACTGAATAGCAGCGAATTCCGGGATGCTGGTTAAAAGCTTTTATGAGTGGTGCATTTCTGGAACCTGGAGAAAGAACGGCGTGCTCAAGTCCGAGCCGGCTCAGTATCTCCACAAGGTTAACAATGTCCTGGTTATTGGTGTTCACGCGGTGTAAAAGTTCAAAGTAAACGGAAAATCCAACATCCCTCTCTTTTCTCCGCGTCCTTTGCGAAAAAACTTAGCGCCTTTGCGGTTCATTTCCAGGACAGCTTCAGGAGGAAATCACTGAGAGCATGGTCTGCGATTTCAATTCGGTTTCGGTCCATTCTTTCTCCGGATCGGATTTGGCCGTGATTCCCCCGCCAACAAACAGATCGGCACCGGTTGAGGTAAGTTCCATGCAGCGCAGATTCACAAACAGGTGATACCCGGATTGCCTGCCGATCGGACCGAGGAAACCACCGGACCGGCACTTATCGTTTCGGTTTCGCCGGTCGTAAAGCCGGTAAAGCCATTTTCAGATAACTGGTTGCTGATGTAGCGGGTCACCAGCTCCTGTTCTTCGAGTTCCTTGTCGGTCCAGTTGCTGTCTGTTACCGGCCGGGTTCCTGCCAGCGAGTGGATGTAAATATCACCATTGGTGTCCTGGTTGAAGAGCTTCTCGGGAGTTGCACCCACCCAGGTACCGGTTTCCGGACTGCTTACCAAATAGCAGAAAGCGGTGGGATAGCTGCGGATAAGATTGGCAAAGGTCCTGGCAACATCAACCACCTGATCCCATCTTTTTACCCTTGAAAAAATAGCTTTCTGAATACCATCTAATACCATTTCGCTTTTAAAGGGATCCAGTTGGGACAGGTATTCTTCCCGGTCGATATACCGGTTGCTGTTTCCCGGAGATAAGGCATACGCGGGGTCATTGGCCGAGACTGCTGAAAATGCATCGGAAGGAAACCGCGTGATTCCGGAGGGTTCAATTAAAAAGGAAGGCTGATTACTGAAGCTGTGAACGATAAACCCTTCAAGCGCACCCAGATCAGCCGACTGATAATCAATGGCGGTTACAGGGCCTTGCAGCCTGACTACTTCCGTGCTGCCGGGTAACCGGTAATAAACAATGGCTTCGTCCACGCTCGGTCAGAACAGTCTTAAGGATTGATCGCTTTGATGAAGTTGGTAAACCGACAGATCGAGATCACTTGTCCCTCAGGCCCGGTAATGGTTATGTCCCAGATGTGTGTCGATTTCCCTGCGTGGATAATGCGGCCGGTAGCACTCACCAGTCCGCTTCGGATGCTTTTCAGGTGATTGGCCTGCATGTTCAATCCAACCACTGCGAACTTCTTGGTATCTACCATCAGCGCACTTCCAACACTGCCAACGGTTTCGGCCAGTGCAATGGTGGCGCCTCCGTGAAGCAATCCCATAGGTTGATGCGTGCGGTGATCTACAGGCATGGTGGCCACCAGGTGCTCGGTCCCGATCTCGGTAAATTTCATGTCAAGAACTTCCATCATGGTATTCTTGTTCCATTGGTTCACCAATTCAGGCGTAATGTGTTCGGGGATCATGACTGATTCAGGTTTTAGCGAATTTACTGCTTCCACTCGTTCTCAAAAGCGAATTCCGAAAGTTCTTTTCTCACGCGTGGAGCATGTTCACGCTGCTGCAATGCTTCAGACAAAAAGTCTTCAGATCCCAGGTAACCTACCGAAGTAATGGTCATGGCTTCATATCCCGCCGGAATATGGAAGGCTTCCTGTGCCTCCTGCTGTTTGAAACCGCCCATCTGGTGCAGATTCAAGCCCAGATGAGTGGCCTGTGCAGAGAAATTCCCCATGGCAAGTCCGAGGTCGTGGGCAGCGTGACGATTTACGTGCTCGTTGTGCGAGCTATTCAGTTTTACTACTACGAGAACCAATACCGGAGCATTAACGGCCCAGACCTGGTTCATCGGAAGCAGTGCGTTAAAGATCTTGTCGTACCCTTCGCTGCCTTTGCGGCTGTAAATAAATCTCCAGGGTTGCTCGTTAAAGGCACTTGGCGCCCAGCGGGCAGCCTCAAAAAGCGACAGCAAATCGGCATCGCACGCCGCCTCAAGATAAAACTGTCTCGTAGTAAGCTCTTCTGCTTCTTCTGTCAATAATAACGGGATGTATTGCAGTTATTTTTTCTGCCGGAATAGTTTCCATACGGTTATAATTAGGTGCTGATGCGGTCAGCGTGCCGCAAAATTACTGAAATACCTGTTTGGTGAAAGCTCCTGAAGCAGGGAGGGGGACACATTTCTGCGTCCCCCTCTGCTTTCGTGCGTCATTCTTCGTCACAGTTCAACTTCGCGCACTCAGGCTTGTTTCTGCAATTGTATGTTAGCGATCAGCTTCACGTCGTCTCCAACCACAATTCCACCGGCTTCAGTCACGGCTGCCCACTGCAGGCCGAACTCCTTACGGTTGATTTTTCCTGTTACTTCAAAACCGGCTTTTTCGTTACCGTAGAAGTCGGTCATTTTACCACCGAACTCCACATCAAGCGTAACTTCTTTGGTTACATCTCTGATGGTAAGGTCGCCGGTAAGTTTGCTGCCTGAGAAGCTTTTGCTTTCGAAAGTCAGTTTCGGGAATTTCTCAGAGTTGAAGAAATCATCTCCCTGAAGGTGTTGGTCACGTTGCTCAACACCGGTATCGATAGACTTGGTATCGGCCTCAAAATGAACCTTCGCGTTGTCAAAATTGTCGCCGTCGGTAGTAACAGTTGCACTGTAAGTCTTGAAAGAACCGGTAACGGTTGAGATCACCAGGTGCTTTACTTTAAATTGTACTTCAGAGTGCATTGGGTCGATTGTCCAAGTAGCCATAGTTTGATTTTTTAGTTTGATTGGTCAAAGGTAAAAACAATATTTGTAGATACAAATAAAGTAACAAAAATTAACCGCGTAACCGGTCAAGCATTTCATTGAACAGCGATGCCTCTGCTTCGGTAAGGGTTTCAAAATACTGGTGAAGCGGGGCAGAATTGCTGATGTTTTCCAGGAAAGCCATACCGGAATCGGTAATCCTTAATTCCTGCATCCTGCGGTTATTAGGGTTTTCGCAGCGGGTAACAAGCTTTTTTTCAATCAGCTTATCCACCAACCGGGTAATATTCGAACTGCGGTCGAGCATCCGTTCCTGGACCATACCTACTGAAGCCGGACCGGGAAATTGTCCTTTCAGGATGCGCATTACATTGTACTGTTGTGGCGTTATACCAAAAGGCTTGAAAAAGCGCTGCTGCATACACGACAACCAGTTCGAGGTAAAGATCAGGTTAATGAGTGCCTTCTCGTATTCCGAACTGAATTTCTTCTGTTTGATTTCTTCTCCGATGGTCATACAACAGTTACTTTTGAAAAATCTGTAGCTACAAATATAGAGTAAAGCTGATCATAAGGAAAAAGAAAACCCCGCATATAGCGGGGTTTAACTTTATTTGGAGATCTGTATCGTTTTGTGGATGATTCCTGAATCGGTTTCCAATCTCAGGATATACATACCCGGAGCAATCGGTCCGAGTTCAATTTCACGGTGGTTTTCAGAACTCTGAACCGGTACCTGTTGTCCAACGGAGTTGATCAGCAGTACTGAACGTAGCACCAGATCGGTTTTTACCGTAATGTGCTGACTTGCCGGGTTTGGATAGATACTCACTGCTTTTGCAGCAAGTTCATCAATACCCGTAGAGTTGATCACCTGGATCTTAACGGTATCGTTGCGGTTACAACCTGCATTGGTTCCTTTCAGGATCACCGTATAAGAACCGGTCTGTGTATAGGTGTTGGTAACTGTAGGACCGTTCTTGGTCAATCCTCCTCCAAAATTCCAGGTAAATGTGCTCACGTTGGCTGATCCCGCAGAGGTAAAGGTTACAAGGTTACCTGTTGCAAGGTCAAGCGGGTTTGGTGTCGCATTACCATCAACGGTTGGTACATCGTACACGTTCACCACAGATTTCAAAGTGTCGCGTTGTCCGCACTGACCCAGCGCGATGAGGTTCACATCATACTTACCGGCCTTCGTGAACGTGATCGTTCCGTTAGGCTGTGTGATCGTGCTGGAAGATACTGGTCCGGTAAAGGTCCATCTTACCGAATCTGCGTTGCTGCTTATCGACACGAAATTTACCGGCGATCCTGTACAAACTGCAGTCGGACTTACCGATCCTGCTGCTTTCACAGGCGAATTGATAAAGGCCTGGATGCCCAGCGAGGTATTCATCCCGGAGGTAAAGATCGCGTTGGCATCTCTCCAGGTACCGCCACTTTGTATGTAAACAGTATTGGCTCCTCCTGCCGGACGGTTTTTCACGGTGTAGATTACCACGGTATCAGCAGTTGCAGGAACCTCGAACCCGATGTAGAAAGTACCGTTAACGGTGATGGGAGAAGTCAGGGTAATGTCGGCATAGAATCCGGCCGTAAGCGACTGGATCGCTACCGCCTGTACACCAATACGGGTACCTGGTACGCCAGCGTTGTCGCCGTAGATCGAGAGGTTTAAGGTACTGTTGCTGCCAGTAGCCTGGGCACGTGCCACAGGTACACGAAGACGGCGGAGGGTGACCGGTGCAGCTGTAACAAATTTATCGGCATATGCAGTAAATGCAAAACCGTTGGTTCCGGGGAAATATCCTTTGCCCGCACCTAATCCGTAAAAAGTAAGGGTATCGGCAGCAAGTGCATTGGTAACTGTATCGCACGGCGCATAAGTGGCGGCGACCGTAACGGTTTTGGTCACTGTATCAGAATCGGCACCGTTAGAAACGATAAGCGTAACCGATTTTACCCCAGTTGTAGTATAACTGTGAGTAGGACTTGCGGTAGCCGCCGATCCGCCATCGCCAAAATTCCAGCTGAAGGTGTTTGGTGCAGGGTTTCCGGTACTTGTGCTGTTGAACTGGATGCTCTGACCAACAGTGGCTGTAGCAGGTGTAGCGGTAAAGTTCGCCACCAGCTCGTTAGGGTCTCCGGCCAGGCAGAAGCTTTTTGAGGTCTGGCTGCCAAACTTGGCGTTGGTCATTCTTGCAAGTTCGTTGCCATTATCGTCGTAAATGTAGAAGTCACCGTCTACACCGCAATCGGGTTCTGAGGTCCCGCTCAGTCCGTCGCCGTATTTATCAAAGATCTTAAAGGTGTAACAATCGTTGGCCAGGCAGCCGCTTGCGCCGTATTCAGTGCCTTCGGTATTGTCGGTATAAGGTCCGCCGGAACCTACCAGGGTATTGGCAGAATTCCTTAGTTCCCAGCTGGTTTCTGAGGCATAGCAGTCGGCAATAATGCTGATGCGTACACCGGTACCGGTTTTTACGTTCGTCGCTTTACTAACCGTATTGTCTGCGGTATTCTCATCTGCCGATCCGTTTGGGGCGGTAAGGCTGATGTTTACAGTATGGTTACCGGTAGTTGCGGTCAACGATGCCAGTTGTACGGTATCGGTTTGCGACGGATTCAGGTTCCCGGTCCAGTTGTATACTTTATTGGTACCTCCGTCGAGGTTGTAATTGATGGTAAAAGAGGTAAGTGCAACTGAACCTTTATTCTTGATCACGACCAGGGGCGCAAGACTTTTCTCACAACTGGAGGTGTCTGGCTTAAGTACATTGGCAATGGCCGCATCGAGTGTAAACATCGCCGGACATTTGTCGCTGGCTGCGAGGCTGGCTCTCGAAGTACCGGTAAGTACCGCACGCATCCTGGTTTTCTGTCCTTCCGAAAACATGTTGCGGCAGTTTTCATTGGTGTAATCCATGTGGTTACGCACCTGTTGGGTTCCGCCGCAGGCCGGGGCACTGCAGTTGTTGTTCAGTACGGTTGGCGGGGTGTCGCAAATAAAATCTCCTTGTGTGGTACAGCTGCTTTCAGAGCAGGATTCTCCGTCGAACGTATGCTGAAGATTCAGGTGGTGACCCATTTCGTGGGTAAGTGTGCGGTTCAGACGAAACATCAGGCGGTAATCGCTGTTGGTTCCTGTCGGAAGGTTACCCACTGCAAAATATACGGCTACGATCCCGTCAAGGGTATTGCTGCTTGGATTGGCGTTCGGGTTGTTGGTCGCTGAAGATGAAACCGGGTATGCATACCCTAAGGTTCCGCCCGACCAGCTCTGGTATTCACCCTGATCGTCGATCTCACGTACTACCCAGATGTTCACGTAATTTTTGGTGGGCCACTTGCTCAGTGCTTTCAGTGCTGCGCCATTCACACTCTCGTCAATTCCCTTTCCGGCGTAATTGCTGATCGATGACGCATTGATCCGGTTGATCCCTGTTGTCGGGTTACCGTTTGGGTCGAACCCTGCGAGACAAAACTCAATTTCGGTGTCCGGACCGGCTCCCTGGCCAATCCCTCCGTCGGCGGCAGTCCTCCTGAAATCGCGGTTCAGTGCATCAA
>JAZKEZ010000035.1:19005-25533 GCA_040386675.1 Bacteroidota bacterium
TTTGTACCTGTACGGTAGAGATATTGGCTCCCTGTCCCACAGCTTCACCGATGTGCATAATATGGAATACTACCGGAATGCGGATCACGCCGGCTTTCTGCAGTTTGTCTTTCTGAAGGGAAAGTTTCCTGATCTCCTCGTTGGTGCGGTCGAAGGCCAGTTTTGCAGAAGCGTCTTTGCTGAAGAGTTCGCGTTGAAGTTCGTCGTATTTACAAGGGGCTTTTCCTGTAAGTTTTTGTTCTCCCAGTTCAAACAAGGCTTCCTGTGCATACACCGGAGGTTTTGATTTGGGTTGAAGTGGGGTGGATGATCCCGGTGATAAGGTTTGCGCAGACAGTGCCAGTGAACCACTGAACAGCAAGGATGTTAAAAGAACTTTCATGGGTATAAGGTCATGAGGGTTAGAAAGGACAAAAAAAAGAAAAGGCCCCTCAAAGAGGAGCCTTTTCTCGATGGGAGAACAAATTTATCGGATAATTTCCAATTTCTCTATTAAAGTCCCTTTTTCTGTGTCAAGTTTCAATAGGTAACTACCTGTAGGTAGGTGAGATATGTTCAGGAAGTCTACTGAAAACGGTGCTTTCGTCCGGATTACTTCTTTACCTACTAAGTCAAATAGTACCAGTTCGTTGATCGAGATATTTTCAGGATTCAGGATTCTCAATTCTCCTGATGCCGGGTTAGGATAGATGCTCATCACTCCCTTAAGATTCCCTGAGATACCTGAAGGACCGCTGGTTCCGGAAACATTCACCTGGCAGGAATCCATGCTCAGGCATCCTGAAATACCTACATAAAGGCGAACAATATAGGTGCCTGCATTCTTGTACAGGTGGAACGGGTTTTTCGCCAGTGAAGAATCACCGTCAC
The DNA here is from genome assembly GCA_040386675.1 of Bacteroidota bacterium. GTDB lineage: Bacteria > Bacteroidota > Bacteroidia > Flavobacteriales_D > Luteibaculaceae > DASUEB01. Next base: position 19,876 of record JAZKEZ010000035.1, read on the forward strand.
CGAAGTACCATCTGAATTCTGATCCGATAGAACCGGCAGATGAGAAGAATGCGTACTGCCCGTTGCTGATGTTTACTTCAGCCACTTTAGCATACGATACGTTATTGTTACTTACCTCGGCACTTGGTACCGGCGACTGGGTAACTTTTATCACCTTCTTAATGTCTACGAAACAGCCGGAAGCATCGCTGATCTTGGCAGTATATTCGGTAGTACTTGATGGGGTAACCACGATAGAATCGGTGTAGGCAAAAGAACCACTGCCATCACTCCATATATAACCTGTACCTCCTTTTGCAACAAGCGTAACGCTAAGTCCCTGGCAGATTTCAGTTGAGCTTGCGGTAAGATCACCGCTTACGCCTGCAGATGCACCTACAGAAACAGTTTTCTGGTTTGGCGCACATGAGCCGTCGGCAACTTCTACCGTATAGGTTCCCGGCGTAAGACCAAGAGCGCTTCTGCCTATCTGGCTGAACGAAGGATCACCGGCTTTTGTCCATTTGTAACTATACGTACCTGATCCACCTACCGGGTTTGCTTTCGCTGTACCGTTAGACTGTCCGCAGGTAGTATTGGTTACCGTTACGTCGAAGTCAGGAAGTTTGTTTACGTTCGAAATGCTGAGTGACTTCACCACGGTACCACATTTGGTATCGCGCATGGTCACGGTGTAAGAACCGGCTTTAAGACCGGTTGCCGTTGCGCTGGTCTGACCGTTGTTCCAGGTATACACATAGTCGTTGCTACCACCGGTAGTAATGGCTTTGATGTAACCGTTTGATCCGCCGCAAACCTCGTCAACACCTTCAAGGGTCACCGATGGAGGAGGAGCTACGGTTACTGTTTTCTTAAGTGTATCTGTATCTCCGCAACCGCCTTTAACCACAAGTGTCACACGTTTTACTCCTTCGTTGTTGTAGGTCACCGTTGGTGTTGCACTGGATGAGGTTGAAGGGCTTCCGTCTTCGAAAGTCCACTCGTAACTGGCCACGTTGCTGGAAAGACTGGCGTTGTAGCTGATGGTTTTACCCACACAGGTCTGGGTTACATCGCTGTCGAATTTCGCTTTTGGCAGGGCCGAAAGGTGCGTTTTTACAGCAAGCGATGCTGCACTGGATCCGGTAAATGCAGTGGTAACCGGTTTCCAGGTTCCGCCGATCAGGGCATAGGCAGTATTGCTGTAGTCATCAGCTCCGCGGAATGCGGAAGAACCGACAACCACTGTATCTGTACCATCGTTGTTTACGCTGATGCTTACGTAGTAAATGTCGTTCACATTCACCACCGGGTTAAAGTTAATGGTGTTGTATGCATTCAGGGTTACTGAGCTCAACGGAATACTTGCCGTTGCAATGGCTGGTCCTGGTACACCGCCGCCATTACCGTGGATGGCAACTTTAAGTTGTGCAGCGGGGTTCGGCGATTTGGCGATCATCGTAAAGATCTCTACTGAAGAAAGTGTACTTGCACTCGGTGCAAAGAACTTTTCTGCGTAGCTGGTCACGTTGGTTACGTTTGGTCCCGGATAGAAACCGTCAACTCCGTTAACTGTGGTGCTGAATGTTGCAGGTTCGCCTGCAAGCATATTGTTGAACTCATCGCAACCGGTAAGTGCCGGAAGTACACGGATGTAGTTTTTCTTGATCTCGGTACTTGGAGCAATGCCGTTATTGGCGGTTAGCTTCACAGTATACACTCCTGGTGCGGCAAACGCATGAACCGGGTTCTTAACCGTTGCGGTTCCGCCATCGCCAAAATCCCATGCCCAGGTATTCGGAGCCGGAGGAGTTGGAGTTGGAATAGGTTGTATCAGTGCGGTAAGATCTGTAAAGGTTACCGAAGCACCGGCTACAACAACAAGCTGATCTGCTTTGAAATCGGCATCAATATAACCGGGGTTATATGGAAGACACTTGTTGGTTACGGTCTCGGTTTTAGGCGCACCGATCTCTGCACCTGAAGATGCAGTGGTTTTGTTGATCCCTTTTGCCAGTTCGAAACCGTGATCGTCCTTAACGGTCATTACCGGAACTACTCCCGGGGTGATCAGGTTGGTAGGCTGGAAATCGGCATCAGTGAATTCGAAGTTGTAGCAGCCTTTAGGAAGACAGATGTTCTCGGTGTAAGAAGCACCGGCTTCACTCATGATTATGGTTTTTACCACTGCCCCGCCGGTCGTGTTTTTTACAGTGATCTTATCACCGGCTTCGAAATTGGCGAAGGTGGTGGTAACAACCGTACCGTCTGTAATGATCTGGTACGTAGAAGACTGTTCGTTGTTAGTAGCCTGTCCGTCGGTCTGTGATCCGTTCAGTGAGTTAGGCATCAGCTTTACCTTATAAGTATGGCTTCCGGCAGTACTCACGATCGCAGGGATAGAAATGGTGGTCTCAGAGTTTGGACCCAGGGTTCCGGTCCAGGTAGGTAGTAACCGAAACGTTATCAACCAGAATGTCGAAGGTTGCTGAGGTGATCGTGTTGGCACCGTAGTTTTTCACACCGATCTTACCGCTTACGTTTACGTCGCAGTAAAAACCTGATGGCTGTGAAATAGTGTTGATACCAAGATCATAGGCAAAAACCGAGTTACAACCGTCAGAATTGGTCAGGTTGATACGAACGGTGTTGGTTGAAAATGCAGCTTTGATACGATCTCTCTGTCCCGCGGTGAACAGCAGCGGCTGACAGTTGGTGTAGTTCATACAGTTATTGGCTGTAAACACATCGTAAGGAGCGCCGATACATTCGTTGGTTTTTCCAGTCGGACAGGTACCAAGGTTCCCCAGGTGACGCTGGGTGTCGCAGCAGCGGTCACCGCTGGTAGCACAGTTGGCGGCAGTTTCGTTGGCATTGTTACAGCTTGCAACCGGTTGTCCCGTTCCTCCGCCTTGTTCTGAAAGGTCGTTCGGGTCTTTATCGTGAAAAGTGTGGTATAAACTGAAGGCATGACCCATTTCGTGGTTCATGGTCCCGTTGTCGTAAGGAGCTACAAGAGAGGTGTTTTTGAAAGGACACGGATCGCCGGTACCGCAATATCCAGTGCTTTTCCAGATCACTACCGTACGGTCGTTGGTGGCAGAAGGTGTACTTCCGCTTGGCGGGAAATTCGCGTTACCCACGTTCCCTGATCCGCCGCCACCCTGGTTGTTGATCTCGGCAACCACGAATACGTTGTAATATTTGTTCTTGTTCCAGCCCTGGTCGTTGATGATCTCCACCTCGTTAGAGTTGGCCTGTCCCTGGTTGATCCAGCCCTGGTCCTGGTAAAACGGGTATTTCGCACCGTCTACACGGGTGATCCCGTTGGTTGGAAGGCCGTTCGGATCGCGTTGGGCCAGGCAGAATTCAATCTCAAGATCGACAGAATTCGGACTGAACGGATTTACCGGAGTATTTGGCCAGTTTTTGTTGTTGCGGTAGAATACGTTCATTCCGCGTACGGCACTTTCTACCTGTGCAACTGAGATGTTTTCTGCTACACCTTCAGCGGTTCCGCGGTGAATGATGTGAAAAACGATCGGAATTTTAAGAATGGTCCCTGCCTTGTGACTGTTGTCTTTCTTTGCTTTTTCAACCAGCTGGTAAATCTGGTTATCGAGGTTTTTAATGTGCTCGATAAAGCCGGGCTCGTTTTGGATTTGCTGTTTAAAGATCGGATCAAAACTACAGGGTTCCACCAGCTGCTGTGCGGTGGCGCTGTAAGCAAAGATGAGGCCGAGAGCCAGCGTAAAAATCTTTTTCATTACTTAATGTTCACTTTAGTAATTAGGGTACAAAAGGCGAATTGCAAGTATAAGACTTAAAATTCTAAGGGGGGTTGCCATACCTTTACAACCGTCTCCCTATATTTTGATTAACCTTGTATTCCAATAGTATGAGTCAGAAAATTTTACTGGTTGAAGATGAGGAAAGCCTCGTTGAGGTTGTAAAGCTAAATCTTGAACTGGAAGGCTATAAAGTAGTGGTGAGTGGTACAGGAAAAGAAGCCGTGAACCGCTTCCGTTCGGAGAAATTCGACCTGATCCTGCTCGATGTGATGCTTCCCGAGATGGATGGCTTCGCGGTGTGCCAGACCATACGGCTCGAGAATAGCCGCATTCCCATTCTTATCCTTACTGCAAAAAATACAGGCCAGGACCGCGTTACCGGCTTAAAGATCGGTGCCGACGATTACCTCGCCAAACCCTTCAACCTCGAAGAACTGCTGCTGCGCATCGAGAAGCTGATCGCAAGGTCTTCGGATTCGCCCGTAAAGTCGTCGGCAGATATTTTCTCCATCGGGAGCAGCAGCGTGAACACAGTAACCTTCGAGATCACCACCTGGCAGGGCGAACGACTGCAACTCAGCAAGCGGGAAGTCATGCTGCTGAAACTGCTCCACGACCGCGCCGGAGAGGTGGTTTCGCGCGAACTGATCCTGGAAACGGTATGGGGATACGATGTGTATCCAAGCACCCGAACCATCGACAATTATATTCTTGCTTTCCGTAAGTATTTTGAGCCCAATCAGCGTGAACCCCAGTATTTTCATTCGGTGAGGGGGGTTGGGTATAAGCTGACGGTTTAGAACAATGGTCATACGATTGTCATACAGTAGTCATGCTATAGTCAAGGGATTGTATAGTAGGATTTAACTACTGTACTTGTGAACGACAATGAATGACTATTGTTTGACCAAGTATGACAATTGTATAATCATCCATGACAATACGCACAATAATTACTCTTCGGGTCGTGCACAAACGGAAGTTCCATAGTAAGTACCTCCCTGATCACGTCGGTAAGAACTTCGGTGATGATGGCTTCTTCGGCGCTGGTGTAGACCACTTCTTTTCCTTCGATCTTTAACGACAGCGGTTCCTCCTGTGGGGAAATGGTGGAAACGATCCCGCTTTTCAGTTCCATGCCGGGATACCTGCGGTTCAGGGCCAATCCGTATACAGCCAACTGAAGTGCCTTGCTTTTGGTAGCATTTTTAAGTTGATCCCAGCTTCTTACAGATAGATCGGCCGCCTCAACCGCACCGGTTTTGTAATCGATAACCCAGATGGTGTTGCCGGTTTTCTCGATGCGGTCGATCTTTCCTTTAAAGACCAGCGGAATGCTCTCCTGCTCTAAATCGACAACGGTTTCGTACGACAGGGTTTGTTCGGAGCCCATATAGATCAGTGCAGTACCTGAGTTTCCAAGGCGGGTGATCCGTGATTTTTCAAGATCGAGCAGCCGCTGTACCTGGAATTTCGCCAGTTCGAGGCTCAGCAACAGTTTTCCTTCGGGACGCGGCTCCGCCATTTGCTCGTTCAGCGCGGTATGGATCGCAGAATCTACCTGCTTTTTGGCTTCTGCCAGGAACGCAAAGGTAACCGGCTTCCCGTCCATATCGGCGTATAACAGCTCTAGGGCACGGTGTACGAGTGTTCCGAATTCTGATGCACTCACTTCCTCGTCAGGATCTTCAAGTTCACCAACACCGAGAATGTATTTATAGTAAAAGTTCAGCGGACAACGGATCAGGGTGTTGAGGGCAGTGGGCGACAAGCCACTCTTCAACAGGTTTTTGATCTTTTCGATCATTTCGGCTGTTTTTTCAACGGCAAAGACGCCGGTGACTTCCGATCCGAAACTTCCCTCAGCGCTCATCATTCTCACTACTGC
>JAZKEZ010000035.1:25543-34312 GCA_040386675.1 Bacteroidota bacterium
GGATTGGCTGACGGGAGTTCTTCACTAAGCTGCAAAAGGAAACGGCTCATTTCGCTTCCTCCCAACTGGTCGATCACGTTATTGTAGATAAAGGTGACACGGCTGCTCCGGTGCAGCAAACGGTAAACGTAGTAGGCATAGATCGCCTCGCGTTTTTCGTGCGTAGGCAGTCCGTAGTATTTTTTCAGGTCGTTGGGGATCAGCGAAGAATCAGTGGCAGCGGCGGGCATAATGCCTTCGTTGGCACCGAGCACCACCAGGTTTTTGAAATCGAGTGCCCGTGTTTCGAGCATTCCCATGATCTGCAATCCCTTGAGCGGTTCCCCGATAAAGGCTACTTTGATCCGGCCCAACTCATCAAACAATAATTTTTTGAGCAGCGAAACATTGACCAACTCCGGGTTTTTCGACACCACATGCTCAAGTTGAACCAATGTTTTTGCCAGTTCAAACAGGAATTCATTTTCCATCTGGCCCTGTGCCGAAGTCGTATTCCGCTCCCGGAGTTCACCGATGAGGCTGTTGAGAGAGGCAAGCACCCGGGCCGGATCGTTTTCCCATCCGCCGAAAAGAATAAGATCAAGTCGCGTAGCGCACAATTCCCTGATCGCAGATTTGCGTACGTATCGCTTTTTGATCAGCAATGCAGCAATACCGGGATGCTCGCTGAAGTGTGCCGACAGCAGCGGGTGAGTCACCAGTTTGCGCACCACAGTGGTTGCCACGGTGTCATCGCCGGAGTCGTCTGCGTTGAATTCGAACAGGCTTTCGAGCAGCAAATACAACGGGTTATGCTTAAGCGGCAGTCCCATGGTGAGGTTGATGTGCGGAACCGATTCGGGAATGCTGTTGAGCAGCGGGACCAGCAGCGATTCGTTGGCCAGCACCACAGCGGTCTCGGTCATTTCTGCCGCCGGTATCTCCTGAAGGATCTGTGCGGCGGTTTTTACCTGTCCCACAGACTTAGGAACCCCGATCAGGTCGACTTGCAGCGGGTGAGTGAGCATCCTTCCACTTAGGAAATGATGGTTTTTGGCCGAATCCCGCGCAGGGAAAAACTTACCGGCTTCCTGGTCGGGATTGTTGTGGTAATAATCGTCGATGTCCCAATAGATATCTGCTTTTCCTTCCTGGCACAGAGTTTCTATGATCCGTTCTTCTGCGCGGTTCAGGGCGTTGAAGCCGAGGAAGTGGCAGCGGATGTCGGGCTGCTGTTCGAGGAAGGTTTCGAGTTCGTCTGAAAACCACCTTACTTTTTTCCCGCTGTACGCCACCATCCGTTTTTTCAGTTGCCCGTCAAAATGGAGGTACAGTGGCAGGAGTTTGTCCCAGAACGTGATGAAGTTTTCCTGGCTGTCGCTCAGGATCTCGGCAGCAAAACTCCATTCGTCCATTTCCTTTAGATTGCGCAGGTTGCTGTAGAGATGCGCCGGATCTACCAGGTAATTGTCGATTTCGTTAAAGTCGTTAAGCAACAGCCGCGCCCACTTGTAGAATTCAGGAAAGCTTTCCGGGGTTCCTTCGGTCTGGATGTCGCGGTAACTGTGGTAGAGCTCAAAGAGGGCAGCAGTGGTATCGAGTGTCTGGTAAGGAGAAAACTTATCGATGAAGTTGTAAATGGTGATGATGTTCGGGAGGATCACCGATTTATTCAGTCGGGTTTTGTAGAGGTTCTTGTAAAACAACCCCGCCCTCACACCCGGAAGAATAATATAGGTATTGACCGGGTCGGTAATGGTGGGCGTGATCCGCATCCAGGCATCTTCCAGGAAGCTGGTCTGGGTAGCTGGTTCAGTGTCGAACAGGGTAGGTTGGAACATAGCGATCAAAGATGGGGAATTTGGCGGTTGTATTAAAACTACCTTTGCTGCTGCTAAAGCTGAAAAATTATGACTCCTTCTGAATGGATCGGTGCGGCCGGGGTGACCTTGCTGCTCGTGGCGTATTTGCTCAACGTGATCAATATTATAAAAGCCGATAGTGTTCCTTATCTCTCGTTGAATATCATCGGTGCTGGAATGACGTGCTACAGTTCCATCCTGATCCATTTTATTCCTTTTGTGGTGCTGGAAGCGGTGTGGACCCTGGTATCCCTGGTTTCGCTGATAAAGGTGTTGTTTTCATCGCCTTCTTCAACCCACTGATGGATTTCCCGGTATTCAGGCGCTACACCAACCGGCAGTCCTATTTCAGAATTGATTCACCGGTAGTGCTGCACGAGATCAAACTGATCGGAAAATTTTACCAGGAATTCAGGCTGGATGCGGTACAGCTGCCCGACCGTAATTTTGTAAGCGACCTGGTACACCTTGCCGTAGAAGGAGCCGAGGCACTGAGCCAACCGGAATATGATCTGCACGTTGACGAAATACGTCGCAGTCATACGCTGATGGTTTGAACCTAAAGCATTAATTTAGTGCACAATGACCCGCCTGATACTCATTCTCGCTGCCTTGCTGGTGACCTTAACCGGCATGGCGACCCACATACTGGGCGGGGAGATGTATTACACTCACCTGGGCAACGACCGCTATGAGATCACCATTATTCTTTACCGCGACTGCGGACCGGCGAACAGTAATAATGTAGCGTTTGATGATCCGGTATCGGTCGGTATCTACAAAGGCGATAAGATCTTTAAAGTATTGTCGGTGAGTGGTTTCAAGCCCGAAGTACTCGACAATGCTTCATCGAATCCCTGTATCACTTCCGCTCCTGGTATCTGTGTGGAGACTGCAAAGATCGTTACCACCATTATCCTGCCCGAAGCTCCTGAAGATTATGTGATCGTTTACCAGCGTTGCTGTAGGAGCCCGGCTGTAGGCAACCTGAGAGATGTGCGGGATTACGGACTGACCCTGTATACCACGATTCCGGGTACCAACCGGCTACAGGAAAAAAACAGCAGTCCGCGGTTCAAGAACCTGATGCCGCTGGCTTTCTGCCTCAACGACATCATCAACTTTGATCACAGCGCTTTAGACCCTGATGGAGATTCGCTGGTATATGGATTTACGGCTCCTTTTCATGGTGCCGACCCAAACGAACCCAAACCGGAAACTCCATCGCCGCCGCCTTACATCAAAGTTCCCTGGAATACGGGATACAGCGACAATTACCCGATCGACTCTGATCCGGCCGGAACCATTGATGCGCGAACCGGGAAACTCTCGTTAAAACCCAACAGGATAGGTGTTTACACCTTTGGTGTGTATGTGCAGGAGTGGCGAAACGGGGTGTTGCTTTCTACCAACGTGCGGGACTTCCAGTTTACCGTGATCGCCTGTGTGATCAATGTGGAAGCCAGGATCGATACGCAGTCGGTATTCTGCGCCGGTCTCGGGTACCAGTTTGGGGAGCATTCATTAAATGCAGAATACTTCAACTGGTATTTCGGTTCAATGCAAAATCCGCTGGATTCTTCTTCTGAAAGTAATCCCGATTTTTCGTTTCCGGGCTACGGCGACTGGACGGTCTACCTCGTGATCAACCCGGGTTTCTCGTGTGCCGATACCACGAGTATGGTCTTTAAGATCCGCGATGAGCTAAAAGCGGATATAGACAGTGTGGCTCCGCAATGCTTTCCGGGCAACAGTTTCAACCTGCGTATTGCTGGAAATTTTGATCCCGGTTCAGCGGTCAACTGGATTTTTCCACCAGGCGTCTCGGTTACTTCCGATCTCGATTCTGTACAGAACGGCGTTCGTTTTCCTGCTGTGGGCTGGAACGTATACCAGGTATCTGTAGACAACGGAAAATGTCTGAAAATACTGACCGACAGCGTTGAGGTGGAAGATACCCTGATCACGGCAGGAATACTTCCGCAGGCCGAATTCTGTACGGGAACCACTTATACGTTTACCAATAGCAGCGAAAACACCGAACGCTTCCTGTGGGATTTTGGGTTTACCAGTACAACCGACAGAGATCCGATGGTCCAGTTTCCGGATACGGGTGTATACCTGGTAAAACTGACCGCGGGGAGCGATGCCCGCTGCGCCGATACCACAACTATAACGGTAGACATCAAACCGGAGCTGCAAGTTCTCATCAGCATGCCCGATACGGTCTGTCTCGATTCGAACAGTATAGAAGCGCGGCTCGATCTTTCGAAATTGCCTCCGGGCTATACCAGCCAATGGACGGCAGTAAACGGCGCATTTTCAGAAAGCACCGGGACAAGCGCGGGAAGGAATTTCAGTTATTCCACTGCCGGGATGAAGGTGGTCGAGGTTACGGTTCAGGCGTTCGGCTGCGAGGAAACGCAGTTGGATTCGGTATACGTACAACCGAACCCAAAAGCCGATTTTGCGCCGGCTTTCGACGGATGTGTGCCACTCGAGGTGGTGTATGCGGTAAGGCAGCAGTACGACGGAATATTGAATTATACCTGGATCCTCGACGGTGCAATCCTTTCCAGGATGAATTATGCGGTGCTACAGATCGATTCTCCCGGTGTGTACTTTCCTTCGCTAACCGTGATCAGCCGTACAGGTTGCCTGGATACGGTAACCTATGTGCCGGAGCAGGGAATTACGGTGCACGCACTGCCGCCGGTAAGCTTCGAACTGAGCGATCAGCGGGTGAATATTGACGAACCGCAGGTAAAGCTCACCAGTTTATTGTCAGACAATTCCGGGATGACGTTCCTGTTTGCGGACGGAAAAATGTCTGGCGACAGTAACACGATCTACGCGCCCGATAATGCCGGCGAATATGTGATCCGGCAGGTCAATGTATCCGCTTTCGGATGTACAGATACGCTTGCAAAAACGCTCAGGGTAAGCGGTCATACCGTCTATGTTCCCAATACGTTTACGCCCGATGACGACGGGATCAATGACGTATTGATTCCCGTGTTATCCAATCACCGGAGGTACAGTTTCCAGATCTACGACCGCTGGGGGCACCTGGTTTTCCGGACCAACGATCCCGGCATTGGCTGGAATGGGACCTATCGCGAGAAACAAAGTCCGGTGGGTGCCTATACCTATGCCCTGGAATTGGTAGATACCGATGGTAAAAAGCAGGTGTATTCCGGTTCGGTAAGACTGATCCGTTAAAATCATCGTATCTGTTCACCTATCGGTGGTCCGCTGGTCAGAACGATCAGACGGCAAGTGTTAAATTATCGCAAGTATTGATAATGAATCAACAAGAGTGTGCCCAGCTTTTTATTTTTGTTCCGCAATGAGAGGAGAGAGCAGGTTGGGGAAGATTAGCAGAATTTTACAGGGATTAATGTATCTCGGCAGTGGATTGATCCATTTCTTCAGGCCGGAACTTTACACGGGCCTTATTCCGGATTATCTCCCGGACCACATGGTGCTGGTCATTTTCTCAGGCGTCATTGAGTTTATCGCATCACTCATTTTCCTTTTTGGTTCAAAATACTGGCGCAGCGTGGCGGCACTTGCCTTTATCTTCATGCTGCTGTTTTTCTTTATGGTACACGTGGAATATATCCGCGATACTGATTGTGGCAGCGATACTTTTTGTCCGCGACTGATGATCGGCTGGTTCAGGCTGATTATCGTTCAGCCGATATTCATCTGGTGGGCGGCGTATTATGCAAAGGATCTTTTTAAAAAGAAAAAGGATAGTGGGAGATATAGGTAGTTTTTTAAAAATTTAACCGCAGAGGCACAGAGTTTTTTCACGGAGGACACAGAGAATTCCTCAGAGCTCTCTGCGTTGACCTCTGCGACTCTGCGGTTAAAAAAAACCACAAAAAAATCCCCTTCCGTTTCCGAAAGGGGATTTTCAATTCATATACATCAATCTCTAATTACCAGATCGCAACGATCTTATCCTGTGGCTGGCGCATTTTTGCACCTTCCTGGATGTTGAATGCCTTGAAGAATTCAGGCATGTTGCTCAGGGTACCGTTCACACGGAATTTAGCCGGAGAGTGAGGATCGGTCTGAACCTGTGTCTTAAGCGCTTTGTCGGTTGAGTTGGCTTTCCAGATCTGTGCGAAAGAGATGAAGAAACGTTGCTCAGGAGTGTATCCTTTGATGTTTTCCTTCTTCTTGCCTTCTAGCGATTTTTGGTAAGCGTAGTAAGCAACGGTAAGTCCACCGAAATCCGCGATGTTTTCGCCAAGGGTCAGTTGTCCGTTTACTTTCACAGTGCTGTCGCCGGTGATCGGAGTGTATTGGTTGTACTGGCCAACCAGTGCATTGGTTTTCTCAGAGAACTTCGCAAAGTCGTCTTTGGTCCACCACATCTGGAACAGACCTTTTGCATCAAACTGTGCACCCTGATCGTCGAATCCGTGGATCATTTCGTGACCGATCACTGCACCCATACGGGCATAGTTCACAGCATCTTCTGCTTTAGGATCGAAGAAAGGCGGCTGAAGGATACCTGCAGGGAAGCAAATCTCGTTCTGAACCGGGTTGTAGTAAGCATTCACGATGTGAGCACCCATCCCCCATTCGGTTTTGTCGATTGGCTTACCCAGTTTGTTCACCATCAGTTTGAAGTCGAAATTCGAAGCGTTCATTGCATTTTCTGCATAAGAACTGCGGCTGATCTTCAGGTCGTTGGTTTCTTTCCACTTGGAAGGGAACGCCATTTTGCGGGTAAATGAAGCCATTTTCTCCATAGCCTTCGCCTTGGTAGAATCCGACATCCATGGAAGGTTTTTCAAACGCTCTTTCAAAGAAGCCTGTAGGTTGTCTACCATTTCTTCTACGCGTTTTTTAGCATCGTCGCTGAATGATTTTTCTACGAAAGCTCTTCCAAGAACGTCACCCATGGTACCACCGTAAGAACCGATTGCACGTTTCCATCTTGGTTTCATTTCTTTAGCTCCACGCATGTATTCCTGGTAGAATGCAAACTGCTCCTGCTCAAGCGCATCGCTCAAACGGCTGGCATTGTCAGCAATTACTTCGTTGGTGAAGTACATTTTCCATTCGTCAAGACTTACCGAAGCAAGCATGGTATTCAGGTTCTTCAGGAATGCAGGTTGTGAAACGATGATCGTATCCAGTTGTTTTACACCAATACCTGCGAAATAAGCATCCCAGTTGAAGTTAGGACACAGTTTCTTGAAATCGGCATAAGCGTATTTGTTGTACTGGATCTCGATGTTACGCTGCTCAACAGCATCCATCGAAGCAGAAGCAAATTTGGTCTCTAATGCAAGTTCTTTTGCACCAACACCTTCAGCCCCAACACCACCAAGGGTGAACAGTTTATCTACGTGCTTTGCGTATTCGGTACGCATGGCCACAGAAGCACTGTCTTTGTTGAAGTAGTAGGTTTTGTCAGGAAGACCAAGGCCTACCTGCGAAATATAGATCGCATATTTTGTGTTGTCTTTCAGGTCTTCGGCAACTCCGAATCCGAAAAGAGAACCCATTCCAAACTGGTGCTGGTGAGCAACAAGGTCGGCAAGGTTTTCTTTGGTAAGACCTTTTACGCGGTCAAGTTCTGCCTGGATTGGTTTAATGCCGTCGGCATTACGCTTGGTAGAGTCCATGATGCAAGCGAAGTAATCGCCAACGATCTGGGTCACAGAACCTTTGTCTTTGCTGGTTTTAGAGGCTTCTTCAAGAAGGGTTTTAAGCGTTTCGTTGTTGCGCTCGTTTACTTCGTTGAAACTTCCCCAACGGCTTTCTGAAGCCGGAACCGGATTGTTTTTCAGCCAGAGGCCGTTGGCAAACTGGTAGAAATCGTCTTCCGGACGGGCAGTGCTGTCCAGGAAGTCCGCATTAAAGGTTGCCGTTTCGGTTGATTCGGCAGTTTTGTCTTTACAACCTGTAGCCAGGAGTGCGCCTGCTACGGCCAGACAAATCATTTTAGATTTATACATAATGAGTTTTGGTTGAACGAGGGCGAATTTAGTTACTTCCTGCTTTGTTCCCTCAGCATTTTGATGTGCGGTATGTTGTCTTCCAGATAAATGTCGCTCACTCTTAGAAAGCCATGACTTTCATAGAATTTTTCAAGATAAGCCTGGGCACTGATTAAGATGAGTGAATGGTCGTACTCCTGTTCGCAAAATGCAATGGCGCGTTTCATCAGTTCATGACCGATCTTCAGGCTCCGGTGCGACGGTTTGGTGATTACCCGCCCGATACATGCTTCGGTATAACAATCGCCGGGGGCAAATAACCTGGCGCAGGCAACCGGTAGTTCGCCGTCGTAGGCAATGAGGTGCATGGATCGTTCATCCATCCCGTCAAGGTCCTGGTACGGGCAGTTTTGCTCTACGATAAACACTTCGGACCGTAATGCGAGGTAATTGTAGAGTTTGGTTAAGGTAAGCTGGTTGAAGGAAGTGAGTTCCCAGGTTAAAGATGGCATGGTATATAGTTTCAAGTTTCAATTTGCTTTGGTGATTTTTTTAACCGCAGAGGCACGGAGGTTATCGCAGAGAGCGCAGAGAATTCTTTGTGATAACCTCCGTGCCTTTGCGGTTAAAGATCACCCACTTCAATTACTGTCTGACTATCAATGTAAACCAGTTTCCCGCTTACGTTGGGATAGTTAAGTTGTTGCAGTGCACGGATATACTGCTGCACCTGTTTGTGGTGTTTGGGCAATTGCGAGCCGGTTTTGTAATCGACTACAAGGGTGTTGCTGTCGCCAAAAACCACGCGGTCGGGACGGATGATCTCTGCGTCGGCTCCGGCAAAACTGAGCAACTCCATTTCGTTCATGGCTTTGAGCGCATTACCCATCCAGCCTTGCCGCTCCCCGAGTTCGATGATGCGCAGCGCCAACTGCTCAGGCTTCCAGAGTGGAAGGTGCGCA
>JAZKEZ010000036.1:0-7988 GCA_040386675.1 Bacteroidota bacterium
ATAAAGCCCCTGTCAATGATGAATCAGAGGCTATTAAGGGATCGGTTGTTGATCCTGTTACCGAATACCTACATACTGATGAACCAAAGGCTGTACCGGAATTAGAAAAGCCTGTTACACCTGCAGAAAGCAGCATACCTATTGACAGCACATCACCGCCTAAACTACAGTCTGCAGCACGATCCGCAATCAAAACCATGATCTTTTATTCAGACGGCACATTCGAGCTTTTTACTAATTCACAAATGTAAACACACGCAGTTTTGCATTAAGCAGGAATATGCTCAGATAATAAGTATCTTTTTCGTCACTAAGCGCTACTTTTGCACTCATTATTGAAACATGAGTACACTACTTGAAGAAATAGGCAAACGCCGCACTTTTGCGATCATCTCCCACCCCGATGCGGGTAAAACCACACTGACCGAGAAGTTCCTGCTCTTTGGAGGAGCTATACAGGCCGCCGGTGCGGTAAAAAACAACAAGATCAAGAAGACTGCCACCTCCGATTTCATGGAAATCGAGCGACAACGTGGTATTTCCGTAGCCACTTCGGTTATGGGATTCGAATATAAGAACCTGAGCATCAACCTGCTCGATACACCTGGTCACAAGGACTTTGCTGAAGATACCTACCGCACATTATCGGCTGTTGACAGTGTTATCCTGGTAATCGACTGTGTAAAAGGAGTTGAGGAACAAACCGAGAACCTGATGCGTGTCTGCAGGATGCGCCAGACACCGGTAATTGTCTTCGTAAACAAGATGGACCGTGAGGGAAAAGACCCTTTCGACCTCTTGGATGAGATCGAGGCAAAACTCAATATCAAGGTGCACCCACTTACCTGGCCCATTGGTATTGGTGAGCGTTTTAAAGGTGTTTACAACCTGCACCACAAGACATTGAACCTCTTTGCTGCCAATAAGACGAAGATCGAGGATGAAATGGTGAACATCAGTTCGCTGGAAGATCCGTTGCTTGCTGCTAATGTTGGAGAGGAATTCGCCGGTCAGCTACAGGAAGATGCTGAATTACTGGACGGTGTGTATGGCGAACTTGCGTTCAACGACTATCGTCACGGGCACGTTGCACCGGTGTTCTTCGGTAGTGCAGCAAACAATTTCGGGGTGCAGGAGCTTTTGGATACATTTGTAAACATTTCTCCATTACCCTCTCCGCGTCCAACCAGTGTACACGAGGTTGAACCAGAGGATAAAAAGTTCAGCGGATTCATTTTTAAGATACACGCCAACCTCGATCCGAAACACCGCGACCGTATCGCTTTCCTTCGGGTATGCTCCGGCAAATTCGAACGCAACAAGTTTTTCCATCACGTACGCCTTAATAAAGAACTCAGGTTCTCCTCTCCGGCAAGTTTCATGGCGCAGCGCAAGAACATCATCGAAGAAGCTTACCCCGGTGATGTGATAGGTCTGTATGATTCCGGGAACTTCAAGATCGGTGATACCCTTACCGAGGGTGAGAAGTTCTTCTTTAAAGGTATACCCTCTTTCTCTCCGGAGATCTTCAGGGAACTGGTGAACATGGATCCGATGAAATCGAAGCAACTGGAAAAAGGAATCAACCAGCTTACCGACGAAGGTGTGGCTCAATTGTTCTCTGCACAGATGGGGACCAAAAAAATCATCGGTACAGTAGGTGAACTGCAGTTCGAGGTAATTCAGTACCGCCTGGAACACGAATACAACGCTTCATGCCGGTTTGTCCCGGTGCAGCTATACAAGGCCTGTTGGGTAACTTCCGACAACGAGGAAAAACTGCGTGAGTTCCGCAGGATCAAGACTTCGTTTATGGCGGTTGACAAAGACGGAAATGATGTTTTCCTCGCACAAACCCCGTGGATCCTTAAGGTTGAACAGGAAAACTACCCGGAACTAAAGTTCCACACCAACTCTGAATTCAAACTGAGTGATTCAATGGTCTGATACGCCTTATAAAATATTGTTAAGGTCGGATCATACTTCCCGAACTTGACGTTATTTTAACACTCAAAATAAAACCAATGCATCCATGACCGTAAGATCAGCTTTCGGATTTCTGACTCTGATGACGATTGCCACTTCTGGTTTCTCTCAGATCAAAGACTACCAGTACAAATTCAATGTAAAAGGCGCCAAAGACAAAGACACCATCTACCTGGCGAACTATTACGGAAAGCAACTGTATTATAATGATACTGCTGTTGCAGATAAAGCAGGGAATTTCACTTTCAAAAAGAAAAGGGAGATCCATCCCGGGCAATTTGCGGTGGTTCTACCCGGCTCGAAGTATTTCGAGATCATTGTCAACGAACCCACCTTTACCATGAAAACCGATACTTCGGATTTTGTGAATACCATGGTAGTGGAAGGTTCGGTAGAAAACAAGATCTTCTACGATTACATCGCGTTCATCAACAAGAAAAAAGATGAAGTCCAGCCTGCGCGCGAGCAGTTTGAAAAAGCGGAAGGAGAAAAAGCAAAAGAACCTTTCCGGAAAAAGATGGTCACGATCGATGAGGAGGTAAAAGCCTATCAGAAAAAGATCGCTTCGGAAAACAAGAACCTGCTTGTAGGTCAGATCGTTTCGCTGTCGCTGGATATTGATGTTCCGGATGCTCCTAAAAAAGCCGATGGAACGATAGACAGTACCTGGAAGTACTATTACTACCGCGATCATTATTTTGACAAGATCGATCTGAAAAATGACGGCGTATCGCACACCCCGGCGTTCCACAATGAGATCGACAAGTATTTCTCAAAGATCGTTCTCCAGAATCCGGATACCATTTGCATGGTAGCCAGGAAGTTGACCGACAAAATGAATCCAAAAGGAGACATGCTGAAGTATACCGTAACCCACGTTACCGATACCTACAACAAGTCGAACATCATGGGTATGGATGCCGTATTTGTATGCATGGCCGATGAATATTACCTGAGCGGAAGGGCATTCTGGGCAGACACCGCGCGTATCGCAAAGATCCGCGAACGTGCCCACGACCTTCGCCCTATTCTTCTGGGAAAGACTGCACACCCGCTTTCGCTTGCCGACACCACTCACCAGAACTGGTTGAAACTGAATGACATTAAGAACGATTATACTGTTTTGGTGTTCTGGGATCCGGACTGCGGACATTGTAAAAAGGAAATACCGAAACTTGCCGAGATCTACAACAAGACCAAAGGCAAAGACTTCGGGGTATACTCGGTAAGTTCTGACGACGGAGAGAAGTGGAAGAAATTCATCATTGAAAATAAACTCACGTTTCCCAATGTATGTGTGCCTCATGAGATCCGTCAGGACCAGGATGCATTGTTCAAGCTGATCTCTTCAGGAAAGACCGACCTGAAAAGCCTGAACTACCACGATACGTTCGATGTATTCTCGACTCCGAAAGTGTTCATTCTCGACAAGGACAAGAAAATCATTGCGAAGCAGATCGGCGTGGAACAACTTGAAGATCTGCTAAAGCAGATCCGCGAAGGCGAGGCAAAGAAAAAAGCATAAGCTGCTCTCATTAACCAGTACAGAAGCCGGATCATTCCGGCTTTTCTGTGCTATAGCTTAAATAATGTTAATCACGGCAACCTTCCCGGTGCTTCCCGTTAATCACACAACTCAAACTTTAATATCTCTATGCGTTTAAAAATCGCTCTGACTGCCCTCCTGCTCCCCCTGCTGTCCATTACTGCCTTTGCCCAGATCAGGGATTACAATTACCGTTTCCAGATCAAGGGTGTAAACGAAAAAGACACCATTTACCTGGCCAATTATTACGGGAAAGGCCTGTATTACTTTGATACGGCTTATGCTGCCAAAGGTGGTGTTTTTGCCTTCAAGAACAAGAAAGAACTCAAGCCAGGGATGTTTGCGCTGGTATTCGGGAAATCAATGATGACCGAAGTAGTGATCAACCAGCAGTCGTTTGCGGCCAAAATGGATACCGCCGACCTCGATAACCTTACCGTTTTTGAAGGATCGCCTGAAAACGACATTTTCAAAGCCTACAAGCAACGCATGATCAAAGCCAACCGCGATGTACAGCCGATCAAGGCGCTCATGGATTCGGCAAAAGATGAAAAAATAAAAGAGGGATACCGCAAACAGTTGCAGGACCTCGACGAGGAAGTAAAGGCCTACCAGAAACAGATTGCCGATGACAATCCAAACACATTCATTGGTCAGATGATCTCGATGCTGGTTGAAGTGGATGTACCGCCTGCTCCAAAGGATGCGAAAGGCAACATCATCGACAGTTCATTCAGCTATTATTACTACAAGGCTCATTACTTCGACCGCATCAACCTGAAGCACGATTATATGGTGAACTGCCCTATTTTCCACAACAAGCTGGAAACCTATTTTAAGAATGTGATCCTGCAGTTTCCAGATACCATTTGCGACGAAACCAAACGATTGGTAGCGAAAATGGACCAGAAGGGAGATATGTTCAAGTATACTGTGAATTACGTGAACGAGACTTACAATAAGTCTGAACTGATGGGTATGGATGCGGTCTTTGTTTGTCTCGCTGATGAGTATTACCTGAGCGGAAAAGCCTTCTGGCTCGATACGGCACGGATGAACAAGATCAGGGAATACGCCGAAAACATTCGCCCGATACTGATCGGTAAACCTGCATATAACCTTTCACTTGCCGACAGTACCCACAAAAAATGGAAAAAACTGTACGATGAAAAAGGCGAATATACCGTGCTGGTGTTCTGGGAACCTACCTGTGGCCACTGTAAAAAGGAAATGCCGATCCTTGCGGAGATGTTTAACAAAACCGCCGGGAAGGATTTCAGCGTTTACGCCGTTAGCTCCGATTCTGACGAGTTGTGGAAGAAATTCATCATCGACAATAAAATGCGCTTCACGAACGTAGCAGTTCCCAGCGAGATCAAGAAAGACCAGAATGAGATCTACAGGCTGGTAAGCGGCGGGTACACCGACGAACGAAGTCTGAATTATCACGATACCTATGATGTCTTCTCTACTCCGAAAGTATTTGTACTCGATAAAAACAAGAAGATCGTAGCCAAGCAGGTGGCGATTGATAAACTGGAAGAACTGATCCAGCAATTGAGAGAAATCGAAAAGCGGAAGCTTGCTAAAAGCTAAAACAAAAAAGGTCCCTGAAACGGGACCTTTTTTGTTGGGTTACTTTGCGCCTGTCAGTTCGGCTTCGAACGTAATGGCAGTATTGAGTAATTTCGAGATCGGGCAGTTCAATGCTGCTTCTTTTACCGCGGTATCGAACTGTTCTTTTGAAATGCCGTCGACTTCGGCGTTCACCACGAGGTGCGATCCTGCAATGATTCCTTCCTTAAAGTCGATCTCACAGCGGGTTTCAATACTGGTAGTAGTAAAACCTGCTTCATTAAGCACAAACGACAGCTTCATGCTGAAACAACCGGCGTGTGCGGCTGCAATAAGTTCTTCCGGGTTGGTTCCGGCACCGTCTTCAAAACGGGTGTTGAAATTGTAATTGGTGCCTTTTAATACACCACTGTCTGTGGTAAGTTGGCCTTTACCGGTTTTTCCGGCTCCCTGCCATTGGGCGGTTGCTTTTCTTTTCATGTTTGAAGGTGATTTATTTAGGGGTTATTTAACCGCAAAGAGCGCTAAGTTTTTTCGCAAAGATCATAAAGCATCACAAGT
Source organism: Bacteroidota bacterium (assembly GCA_040386675.1). GTDB lineage: Bacteria > Bacteroidota > Bacteroidia > Flavobacteriales_D > Luteibaculaceae > DASUEB01. The sequence continues at coordinate 5,669 of JAZKEZ010000036.1, forward strand.
GCCTTTGGCTTTTGGGGTTAAGGTAAGTAATCCTTATCTGTCGAACGCAAACAACCACGCATCTTTGCTCTTCTTTTTGGTAATAAGATCGGTGAGGATCTCTGAAGCGATCTGGCTGAACGTAATGCCGTTGCCGCCGTAGCCCATGGCATAAAAAACGCCGGGTTCTTTGTACGGACCGATATACGGCAGACTGTCCTTTGTTTTCGCAAAAGTGCCTGCCCAGGCGAAATCAACCTCAAATTTTATCCTTGGAAACAACTTGTTGAAGTCCTTCAGCAACTCTTTTTGTTTGCGCTTTACGGCTTTGTCGCGTTTAATGGCGCTGGAGAACTCATCATCCCGCCCACCGATAATGATCCGGTTGTCGGCTGTGGTGCGCACGTAGAGATACGGATCGCCGGTATTCCACAGGATGGCGTTGTCTTCCCAAAGCACTTTGTCTTTTACCGGGAGGCTCACCATCGCGTAAGTACTATCGAAATCGCTTACTTTTTTGTCGAGGAAATGCTGAGACTCAAAACCGCAGGCTATGATGATGTATTTAGCTTGGATATTCAGCTCGTTCTTCAGTTTTACATCATACCCCTTCCCTGACCTTCTCCAGCTTTTTATTTCCGTATGACTGAATACCTGGTGACCGGCATCAGTCATTTCCTCAAAAAGGTGGTGACAGAGCTTGTAGGGGTTAATGTGTGCCGCTTTCGCCGAACGAATGGCGCCCGGCGAAGCAAAGCCGAAACGGTCGTGTACCTCTTTCTCATCCAGCAGTTCTACATCAAGTCCGAGTTGCTTACGTGCCTCGAATTCAGGAAGCAGCAACTCTTTGTAGTTCTTCTTGCTCTCAGCAAAATACAGGCTGGGATGGTATTCAAAGTCAGATTTGTCCGTGGTTTTCAAGGCGAGTTCGCCAATCTTGTCGATGGAATCCTGACAGAGGATGTAGGAGTGTTCAGCCCGCTGTTTTCCGGCTTTGTCCTTCAAACGAAACAAGGGTTCATCGATCTCGTATTGCAGGATAGCGGTACTGGCGGATGTGCTTCCGTGACCAATATGGCCTTTGTCGACAACAGTTACCGATACGCCGGAAGCCGACAGTTTCTGCCCGACCAGTGCGGCGGTAATTCCCCCACCGACCACGAGTACGTCAGTCTTTAAATTTTTATCAAGTGCAGGGAATGAACGGATTAGACCGGTTTTGATCATCCAATATGGATAATCGGAATGCAGATTCATCGGGGATCAGATATGGGTTGCCGCAAGCTGTTCAAGAACTGAACCAGAAAGCGGCGAAATGCACCTACATCAACAACATCCGCGCGTTTTCCAACGCCGCTTCGGTAATTTCGGCACCACTGATCATACCGGCGATCTCCAGTACACGTTCCTCGTCGCTGAGTTTGGTGATAATAGATACGGTTCCTGCGCCCTGGACCTGCTTGGATACCTTGAAGTGCGCCTGTCCCTTCCCTGCGATCTGGGGCAAATGACTGATACTGATCACCTGCATGTTCTTACCAAGATCACGTAGCACCTGTCCCATTTTATTTGCGATCTCTCCGGAAACCCCGGTATCGATCTCATCGAAAATAATGGTCGGCATGATGTTTTTCCCGGCATTGATAGCTTTGAGGCACAGCATGATCCGTGAAAGTTCCCCTCCGGATGCAACCTTATCCAGCGATTGAAATCCGCCACCGTGATTGCTCTTCAGAAGGAAACCGATGTCGTTTATTCCACTATTTTTCAACTCACTGCCTTCGGTTATGTCAATCCTTAATTCAGCATGAGGCATGCCCAGGAATTGCAACAGATCGTTTACTTTTTGAGCTACTGTACCGGCCACCTGTTTCCGGGATTCTGAAAGACTGATCGCCTTCTCCCTCAATTGCGTTTCCATCTGCCCGATCAGCAGGGAAAGCGATTCGAGTTCATCTCCACCCGCCTCTATGGTATTGAGTTGCTTTTCCAGTTCCTGCTGAAAGGTGATCAGGTCGCCTAGTTCTGTAAAACGGTGCTTACTGAGCAGTCGGTTGATCAGGTCGATCCTTCCCGACACCAGCGTAAGTCGTTCTTCATCCACATGCACCTCGCTATTCAGGCGTTCAGATTCTGCAACCAGGTCTTTAAGTTCGATGAAAACCGATTCCAGTCTTCCTGCCAGTTCGGAGGCTGCCGGATGATAATTACCGGCTTTGAACAGCGTGTTCCGGGAATTCTGTACCGCAGAAATGGCATTGTTTTCCGAATTGTTCAATAATTCCAATACCTGCTGGATGGATTGCCTGATCTGGTCGGCATGACTGAGTACCGTGAGTTC
>JAZKEZ010000037.1:0-2460 GCA_040386675.1 Bacteroidota bacterium
TCCTCCGCTTCCTGGGATCACTGCTGTTTTCTGCTGCACTTTTTGCCGGATTGGCCATCGCTCTAGGTTCGCTCGATTTCCTGTTTGACGTGGATGTACACAGCAAGTTGTTCGGAGAGCTGTGGGTTAGTATTGCCACTGTTTTCCAGACCTGGTTCTTCCTGAGCGGGATTCCGCGTGACCTCGATCAACTGGAAGAAGTGCATGAATATCCGAAAGGCCTGAAGATCTTCAGTCAGTATATTCTGCTCCCGCTGCTTATCCTCTACCTCATCATCCTGTATTGCTATTCCGCCAAGATCGTGTTCACGGGAGAATGGCCGAAAGGAGTGGTTCCGTACCTCGTGAGCAGCGTGGCTGTATTGGGTATCCTGACACTCATGCTGCTGCATCCGTATGGAAAGCAGGCCAATAATACCTGGATCGGGAAATTTTCGAGGATCTACTACTTTATTCTCTTTCCGCTCGTTTTGCTGCTGTTTATTGCACTCGTTAAGCGTTCAGACGACTATGGGGTAACCATCAACCGTTATGCGCTTTTTGCCCTTGGAATATGGCTCACGGTAACCTGCTGTTATTTTGCGGTCGGGAAGAAAAACATCAAGTTCGTTCCGCTATCGCTGGCTATTACGCTCGTGGTGATCTCATTCGGTCCGTGGGGAATGTTCTCGCTTTCTGAACGCAGCCAGGTGAATCGGCTCCAGGAAATCCTCACCACGTCGAAACTTATGGATGATGGAAGAATTGCCAACGAAACACAACTGCCTGATTCAGCACAGAAAATCATCACTAACAAAGGCGCGAATGATGGACTTTTGAGTGACTCGCTAAAGGCAGAGGTGACTTCTATTCTCTCTTATCTCGACGATCACCATGGATTTAACTCGGTCAGATCGTGGTTCAAACAGGATCTGAAATCAATGGCCATCACCTACAAGAGTCAGTTTGCGAACGATACCCTTTACGCCCATCGCCGCGTGGACGAGGAAGACATGTTTCAATATGCGCTGGGTTTAAAGGCTGTAGAGTACTATGAACTACCCTCTCTTAACGGTGCTTCCGACATCGAGAGCCTTTCATTTGCTGCCGTTGAAACTCCCGGGCCGTTTTACGCAGTGAGCGGCTACGAGTACTTTACCACATTCAGTCATTATTCCTACCAGAACTGGAACCAGGCCATTCACGCCATCGACTCCACAAAGGGCTCCGCTGACTATAATTTTAGTGAAGTAGAAGAGGTTGCCCCGCCAGCATCGCTTTCGTTAAAACTTCGCGAATTTGGCACACACACCGCTGGGTTCACCTTCCAGGGCGATAGCATTTATTTCAACCTGGACTCGTTGTGTAACGCACTCCGCAAGGATACCCTGAACAAAGAACAACTTCCGTCCAATCGCATGATAGTTTACGGTTCCCATCCAAATTGGAATTTCCGTGTGGAACTGAAATCACTGAACCTGGAGATGAGGCACGATTCCATCCGGATACGGAACATGCAGGGAAACCTACTTCTTCGTCGCAGATAAACAAAAAAAGGCCCCGCGTGAAGGGGCCTTTTTGGTGATTTTGACTAAGGAGCTCTTTGGTTACTGTTGCCCCGGTTGTCCCACGACCGGAGAATGAATGTCCTAGAATTACAACAGCAACCAGCGACGGGCTTCTGAAGTATAGACAGGAAGGATTTTGAAAACCCTTAGTCGGGATGGATGTTTTTAACCGCAAAGGGCGCAAAGAGTTTTCGCAAAGGACGCGAAGCCTTTGTGCCCTTTGCGAAAAAACTTGGCGCTCTTTGCGGTTAACACAATCAATGACTCACCACAAACTTCACCGTCTCTATTTGACCGTCTACTTTTAACTGTAGCACATAAATCCCGGTATTCAGCGAAGACACGTCCAGTTTTCCAGTGCTGATGCGTTCGGTCTTCACCACTTTTCCAAGCAGATCCATCACTTTTACAGATCCGTCCACAACGCCTGATTTTACGTTCACGTTGATCTCGTTTGATACAGGGTTAGGATAAACAAAAACCGTCTTTTCGGTGTTGGTTTCCACAATTCCATCCGGCGCAGCAATCGTATTTAAGGTCGTATTGGTAATTACCGGTTCGTTGTAATCGAAGTAAATTCCCGCGGTGTTCCTGATTTTGTCTCCGGGTACAAGCCCTTTTTTCAGTCGGATGGTATAGGCTACCATTCCACGGCTTCCGTATTCGGTCATTTCCTGCCAGGGCAGGTGAATAGTCTCGCAGATGAATTGCAACACACCGGTTGGTGAGATCACTGCACTGTATTTATGATCGGAGTAACCCGGTTCAAGGGTGGTCCAGTCAAGATTTTTGTCCAGTGTATCTACGATCACAACTTTCTCGGCATAATACGTTCCTGAGTTCTGGAAGTGAACTACATAATCCAGTGTTGAATCGCTGGTGTGGATGGATCCCTGCTCGCCTTCTCCCGCCG
>JAZKEZ010000038.1:0-1662 GCA_040386675.1 Bacteroidota bacterium
TACCCTATGTTTTGCATGGCGTGCGCGCCAAACTGCAAGTTTATTGAATACGGTTCCAGGTCGCCCGCCCATGAGCTACTATTAGAATTAGAATACAGATTTTTTTGTTATCTGGGGGTATTTTCATCGTGAAAATTGATGTCGGCGCCGCGTGATATCAATTCGTTTACAACTGCTGTCTCACCCTGGCGGCAGGCTGAAATCAGGAGCAGGTTGAGGTTCTCCATAGTATTTAATTTGGCGCAGGAAGAGCAAAGGTTATGCCTGATGGTTTTAACAACAGGCAGAAGCGCTACCTTCCGCTAAATTTCCTGATCCCCAGCGCAATGAAGCTTTACATCAAGTACATGGTTAGCCTTCGCTGCAAGATGATGGTAAAGGCAGAACTGGAGAAACTCGGTCTGAAATTCATCGTGGTGGATCTTGGGATGGTGGAGATCTTTGAGGACCTGACCCACTACCAGCAGGTGACACTGAAGGATAACCTGCTGAAATCCGGACTGGAACTGCTCGACGACAAAAAGAGCATTCTTATTGAGAAGATCAAAAATGTGATCATAGAGATGATCCATTATTCGGATGATCTGCCCAAGGTTAAAATTTCTGATTTACTGAGTGAGAAGCTGGAATTCGACTACACCTACCTCGCGAATATGTTTTCTGAGGTAAAGGGCATCACCATTCAGCAATTCATTATTGAGCACAAAATTGAGCGGGTAAAGGAGCTGTTGCTATACAATGAACTGAATCTTACGGAGATCTCGTATTTACTGCAATACAGCAGTGTTTCCCATCTGTCCAACCAGTTTAAAAAGGTAACCGGGCTCACTCCTTCTTTTTACAAGCAGCTGAAGCAAAAACGCAAACAAAATTTAGAGAATCTCTGATCCGGGGTAATAAAACCCCTTTCTCAGCCTGAAATCAGAAGGTATTGTAAGGGCGAATGCATTTGTTTCGCAGCAAACCGGCTTCCACAGTTGAAAACATAACGGCTGTCACTTCCTGATACGGCCAACCGGTCGGGTTCAACTTTCCGGTTCGGGCATCTTACACCTCCAAACCGGGCGACTGCTGCCCTTTTGCACCAGGCGATTTTACGCGAAAACTGGGAATTGTGTAACATTAAAATGGAATTGTATACTACCGGACCGGAATCTATCCGATATCTCCATTTTCCGGAAAACCGAATGTGTGAATTGTACAACTTATTCCGCCAATAGTGTAATTCCTTAAACTCTGTTCCGGGGTCACCTTTGCGGCGTAAACATAAGTTTACCGACCAAATTCATTCAATGCACACCAAGTTACTCCTACTATTTGTAACGATCGTTACTTCGCTTTTTTGTCCCGGAAAGCTGCTGGCACAAGCCCCGGTTCTCGGAACGGCCGCAAACTTCGTCTTATTCACTTCTAATGGCGCTGTCACCAATTCAGGCGTATCCAACTACACCGGAAACATCGGTGCGCGGATCGGTACCATTACCGGTTTCGGAAACGTAAACGGACAAATTCACGCCCTCGATGCCGAGGCCAACCAGGCTGCCACCGATCTGCTTACGGCATACGGACAGCTGCACGCCGCAGTCCCCGACTCTACCCTTCCGGCCATTATTGGTAATGGCGATACGCTGGGCAAAGGAACCTACCTGATCCCTCAACCGG
>JAZKEZ010000038.1:1672-5368 GCA_040386675.1 Bacteroidota bacterium
AACACTGAACACCACACTTTACCTGGATGCAAAGGGAGATTCCAATGCCGTATTCATTTTCCAGGTAAACGGTACACTTTCGAGCAATACTAACGCAAAAGTGAGACTGTTGAATGGCGCACAATCGTGCAACGTATTCTGGAAGATCGAAGGAGCCGTAACGCTGGCTGTGGGTACCGCTATGAAAGGGACGATTGTGGCCAACAACGGCGCAATTACCCTGAACACCAACGATACGCTCGACGGTCGTGCATTTTCCACTACCGGGGCGGGTATACCCAAAGGCTGCGGATCACCCGTACTGACCGGTCCGCTGGCACCGACTCTTGCCTCAACCGCCTGCTACACGATCTTTTCTTCGAACGGCTCTGTCATCAACACCGGCATAAGTACGGTCACCGGCGATATCGGCTCGAACACCGGCTCGGCCACAGGTTTCGACTCGTTACTGGTTACCGGTGAGATCCATGAAACACCTGACCCGTCTACCGCGACCTGCTCATCAGATCTTACTGTAGTATTCAACTACCTGGGTGCGCTTCCACACGACATTGAACTGCAGTCGCCCGCTTTGTTCGGACGCGACCTCATCCTGACCCCACACACCTACCTGCTGAATTCGGCGACCATTCTTACCGACACGCTTTACCTTGATGCGCAGAACAATCCTGACGGGATCTTTGTGATCAAAATTATCGGCGCACTGTCTACCAGCACCTACTCACGAGTGAAGCTGGTGAATGGAACACAGGCCAAGAACGTTTACTGGCACATTACCGGCGCATTCAGCCTTAACGACTATTCTGTGTTTTGCGGAACTATTGTCTGCAGCGGAGCCATCAACCTGGACATCGGTTCCGTACTGAACGGACGTGCACTGACTACAGGCGGCGCGATCAACACCGTTGCCATCAACGCCATTGCTCCCCCGGGATGCGCGGTACCTTGTCCGGTTATTACTTCAGAACCTTTACCTAAAACCGTTTGCGCAGGTTTCCCGGTTAGTTTCAGCGTTGTGGCCACCGGCGATTCGCTCACCTATCAATGGAGAAAAGGAAGCGTAAACCTTAGTAATGGCGCCCGTGTTTCCGGTGCGTTATCAGCCACACTTACCATCAACCCGACGCTTGCCGCAGACTCCGGCGACTACACCGTGATTGTTTCAGGAAGTTGTCAGATAAATGACACTTCAGTCGTTGCAGCATTAATTGTGAATACACCACCGGTTATTGTCTCAGAGCCCGTCAACCAACTGGTTTGTACAGGATCACAAGCCTCCTTCACCGTATCTGCCACCGGGACCGGAATCAGTTACCAGTGGAGAAAAGGAAACATAAACCTTAGTAATACCGGCCGTATCTCGGGAGCCACATCGGCCACACTGGTCATCAACCCCACCCTTCTCAGTGATGCAGCGGCAAATTACAACGTGGTGGTCTCGGGGGCCTGTGCTCCAACCGACACCTCGGCATTCGTTTCACTAACCTTCACCACCGCACCGGTCATTACCGCTGAACCGGTTCAGCAAACCGTTTGTGTGGGTGCACCTGCCAATTTCCAGGTTACCACATCCGGCAACGGACTGAGTTACCAATGGCGGAAAGGGACCACCGTACTTGGCAACACCGGTTCGGTAAGCGGTGTAAACACATCAACCTTAAGCATCAATCCAACCGTTGCTGCAGATGCCGGCAATTATAACGTGATTGTGACCGGAGCCTGTGCCCCGGCCGACACTTCGGCGTCTGTTGCACTTGTACTTAACCCGTTACCAACTACACCCGGAAACATAAGCGGACCAGCAGCTGTTTGCCAGGGACAGGGCGGTTACGTGTACACCGTACCGGTTATCGCCAATGCAGTGACGTACAACTGGACCTTACCTGCCGGCGCTACCATTACTAACGGCGCAACGACCAACACCATCACCGTTTCCTTCACAGCAAGCGCAGTCAACGGAAACCTTACGGTACAGGGAATCAACAGTTGCGGAAGCGGTGCTGCATCTGCACCTTTTGCGATTGGCGTAACCCCTGTTCCTGCCAATGCAGGTGCGATCAGCGGACCGCTATCCGCCTGCAGAAACCAGGGCGGACTGGTGTACAGTGTACCTCCGGTCGCCAACGCCACCAGTTACAACTGGATGGTGCCAGCCGGAGCGACCATTACTTCAGGCGCACTTACCAACACCATTACCGTTTCCTTTTCGGCGGTTGCATCCAGCGGAAGCATCACTGTACAGGGAATTAACAGTTGCGGAAGCGGACTGATCTCGGGAACTTTTACAGTGATCGTGACTTCTACCGCAGCCGGCAATGCAGGATCAATAAGCGGAGACCCGCTCGTGTGCCAGGGGCAGACCGGCGTAATGTATAGCGTTGCAGCGATCAGCGATGCGGTGACCTACAACTGGCTGTTACCGGCCGGAGCAAGCATAACCAGCGGAGTGAACACCAACACCATTACCGTTGCCTTCGACAACAGCGCGCAAAGCGGGAACATTACCGTACAAGGAAGCAACGGATGCGGAACCGGACTGATCTCGGGCAACTTCGCGGTTACCGTGAACAGCATTCCGCAGGCAGCTGCCAGCGCCAATTCGCCGGTTTGCATCGGCGATACCCTTCGCCTGGGAGCCGCAACTGTGAGCGGAGCCGCTTATGACTGGACCGGTCCGAACGCCTATACCTCAACCGATCAGAATCCCATTATTGCCAATGCTACAACGACAATGTCGGGAAGCTATTCGCTAACCGTAACTAGCAACGGTTGTGTTTCTGTTCCTTCAACCGTTTCGTTAGTGGTCAACGCCTGCGGAGGCACTGTGGATGTGAGTGTGATCAAAACGGTAAACAATACCCAGCCTCTGGTTGGTCAGACCGTTGTGTTTACCCTCGTTGCCACCAACGGAGGTAATACCGATGCAACCGGAGTTATTGTTACCGATGTACTCAGAAGCGGTTACAGTTTTGTTTCCTCATCATCCACAGATTTTAATCCCGGAACCGGTGCCTGGACCATCGGAAACCTCGCTGCCGGAACAAGCATAACCCTCACCATCACCCTGCGGGTAAACGATCGCGGAGATTACGTGAATACAGCAAGTGTTGTTTCAAATGAAACCGACAGCGACCTGGTGAACAACAGTTCTGCGGCGGTAACCTATCCTACCGTATTTAAAATCCCCGGCGGATTCTCTCCAAACGGGGACGGGACCAACGACCGCTTTGTTATTGCAGGAATTGAATATTACCCGACCAATACCCTCACCGTTTTTAACCGTTGGGGAGATAAGGTTTACGAAACCGATTCTTACAGCAACAACTGGAACGGCGACTCGAACAGGGGCTTACGCGTGGGCAGCAACGAACTGCCGGCAGGTACCTACTTCTATGTACTGGACCTTGGCGACGGATCTGCCGCCTACAAAGGCACGATCTACCTTTCTAAATAACCTGTCGGGTTTACCGCATTAAAAATTTATATCCAATGAAATCAGCACTACACATAAGCGGTTTGCTTCTGCTTCTTTTGGGAAGCACGGCAATCTGCGCACAACAAGTCCCAAGGTTTACGCATTACATGAACAATACGCTGGTGGTGAATCCCGCGTATGCCGGAAGCCGCGATGCGCTGACCGTTACCGCACTTCACCGCTCGCAATGGGTGGGATTTAAAGATGCGCCGGTTACACAA
>JAZKEZ010000038.1:5378-7105 GCA_040386675.1 Bacteroidota bacterium
CGCTAACGCTTCACGCTCCTATTGTTAACCAGCACCTGGGACTTGGCGTTGCCGTATTGAACGACAAGATCGGACCAACCAACACCACTTCGGTGAATGCATCCATTGCTTACCGAATGAATCTTAGTGCAAAGTCAAAATTGGCATTGGGACTGAGCGGAGGCATCAACGTATTACAGGCCAACCTGAATGCCGTGGATCTTGACGTGCAGGGAGACGCAGCTTTCCAGAACAATTTGAAAAATGCAGTTACTCCTTCGGTTGGATTTGGCGCATACTACAGCCGGGAACGCTTCTACGCCGGTTTTTCGACACCCGATCTGTTGCAGAACACCTATTCGGTGAGCACCCAAAGCAATACCTCAACATTGATCGGAAAAGAAAAAAGACACTATTTCCTGATCGCCGGTACCCTGGTAAAACTGGGAAGCCAACTCGACTTTAAGCCGACCACACTCGTGAAACTCACGCCGGGCGCACCGATCCAGGCCGACGTTACTGCTTCATTCATCATCAGTAAAAAAATACTGCTTGGCGCGATGTACCGTACCGGAGATGCCGTGGGTGCGTTGCTGGGCATCAACTTTACCGAGCAATTGTACCTGGGCTATTCGTATGACTGGTCGTATGGTCTGAAAACCGGGACGTATAACAACGGGAGTCATGAACTGATGCTGCGCTACGATTTTATTTTCACCGACGGTCGCCAGATCCACTCTCCACGCTATTTCTAAGTTGAACCCTATGAACCACAACATGAAAAAAATATTTCTTCTCTGTACACTTTTGCTGATGGTATCCGGTTTTGCCGCTGCCCAGGAAAAATCGAACAGGGAACTCAGGGCCGATGAGTATTTCGCGGTATTCAATTATCCTGCTGCCATCAACGGATATTCGGGAGCAAAAGACCTTTCGAACGACGGTTTGCGCAAGCTGGCCGTGAGCTACCACAAAACCCACCAGGAAATGGAAGCCGAGGAAGCGTATGTACGGTTATCGACCGTTGAGGCCTTTACCGCCGAAGACCATTTCGATTATTCGATGGTTTTAAAAGCCAATGGAAAAACTACAGACGCCAGGAGGCAACTCGATCTATTTGCGGCTAAACTACCCAACGACCTGCGCGCAAAGAGTTACCGCACTACCGGTGAATCGCTTGCGGCACTCAGTAAGGAAAACGGCCGCTACACCATCACACATCCCGAGATCAACACGACAGCAAACGATTATGCTCCGGGTTACTACAAAAACCAGCTCACCTTTGCATCAGACCGAAGCGGCGCCAAACTGATCGTACGGAAATACAACTGGACCGGCAGACCTTTCGGGGATATTTACGCGGCCGAGATCAAAGGCGAAACATTAAAGAAACCGGGGAATTTCAGCAGAAAACTAAACGGTGTACTGCACGACGGACCGGTAAGCTTTAATGAAAAGGGAGATTTCATTGCCTTTACCCGGAACGCCATCAACACAAAAAAAAGCGACGAGGTAGTGACCATCCAGATCTGGTTCAGTTACTTTTTAGCCGGTCAGTGGAGCGACCCCATTCCTTTTAACCAAAACAGCAAGACCCATTCTGTCGGTCATCCATTCCTTACTGCCGACGGTCAGACCCTGTACTTTACCAGCGATATGCCCGGCGGATTCGGAGGGACGGACCTGTACAAAGTAAGCCGGATCCCCGAAGGAGACTGGGGCGCACCGGTAAACCTTGGAAACACCGT
>JAZKEZ010000039.1:0-18683 GCA_040386675.1 Bacteroidota bacterium
CCCGGAAATCCGGGAGGCTTTTTAAATAATCTCGTTTTCTGATTAGAAGTGGAAGATCACACGGATCGAACCCTGAGTAATATCAGTTGCAAGGTTGAAAGTGTTTGTTCTTGTAGTTCCTTCGATAGTCTGAGTATCAGTATCTCCAGCGTTTACAGTAGTGATTTCACGCTCGCCACGTCCTGAAGTATTGAATACTGCAGCAAAACCGTACTCAGCGTTAAGAGAGATCTTAGGAGCGATGAAATACTCAACACCTACGAATGCTCTTGCACCTACACCAAAACCAACACCTGAACGGCCGCTGTTAAGGAAAGTAGTAGAATCTGTACCGTAACCTGCGTTGGTTCCAACGTATGGGTTAGAAGCGGTAAGATCGTCAAGGTTGTTACCGTAATCAACGTTGGTACGGTTAGAACGAAGAGAAACCAATCCTTCATACCCGTAGTAACCCTGAACGCGGGTGTTACCTCTGCGGAATTCCTGACCCAAAGAAAGGGTTACATCAAAACCGGTAGTGGTGATTCTGTTTTCTACAGTGTTACCTGCATCTTCAACACCGCTGTTAAACTCGTTAACATCTTCTTTGAAGGTAGTGCTCGCAAGACCAAGACGAACACCAAAACGCCATGCGGTTTTAGCATCAGTGAAACGCTTCATCATTACACCGAAGTACTGGTTAGGGTAACCTGCAGCGATTTTAGCGTTAGCGTCGTTGAATTTAAGAGCGTTGAATAGTGGAACTGCGTCGAAGCCAAGTGCATAATCACCAGCTTCTGGAAGGATTGCCTCACCTTTCTTTGACATCAGGTCCTGGGAGAAACCTGTAAGGGACACAGCAAGAGCTGCAACTGCCAAAATTGTTTTTTTCATGGTTGTTGGTTTGTTTTTTTGTTTTTGATTTTGCTTTGTTATTGATGGAGATCTAAAATATTCCGAGCCAAAACTAATAGAAATTGTTATTTATCCTAACTACGAACCCTGCCGTTTTTCTAACATAGGTACAAATCTGAACTCTCCAAAGTCCATTTGCACGTAATCATTTTCCTCAACACGGTCTATTACTTTCATTATCAGTTTGCCTTCTTCTTCTACCGGAATCACCATTCTTCCGCCTATTGTCAGCTGTTTTAACAGCGCCTGCGGAAGAAAAGGGGCGCCGCAGGTTACAATGATCTTATCAAACGGCGCGAATCCCGGTAATCCTTTAAAACCGTCACCGTAAGACAGATACGGATCGTAACCCAGCTTATTAAGGATCATTCTCGTCTTGTCGAACAGGTACTTTTGTCTTTCAATCGAATACACCCGTGCACCCAATTCAAGAAGCACCGAAGTCTGGTAACCTGAACCGGTCCCGATCTCCAGGATCTTCTCTCCCGGTGCAACCTGTAAAAGACTGCTCTGGAAAGCTACGGTAAAAGGGTGTGAAATGGTTTGCCCCGCACCAATAGGAAATGCTTTATTCTGGTAAGCAAGCTCAACAAAAGCACTGTCCATAAAGATGTGACGCGGAACTTTCTCTATGGCGCCGAGAACCACCCTGTCGGTTATCCCCTTGGTTGCCAGTTCTTCCACCATTTGCTTGCGCAATCCCTTATGCCGGTAATCGTCTTTTATCATTATAGTGCAAGTTGGCTAAATGCTGCGCACTATATTTTGAAGACAGTCATTAGTTTTCAAAAACTTTAGTGTTGATAACATTCGTCGAAAACTGACAGTCACGCCTGTTGCTACAATATTTTTGACAAAAATCTACGATCATGCGCATTGGAGTGTTGGGAGCCGGTCACCTGGGCAGAATACATATTCAGCAATTACTTACCATCCGTGAGTGGGAACTGGTGGGTTTTTTCGACCAGAATCCTGAGAATGCCGAACGCATCTCGCGGGAAATGGGGGTTAAAGCTTTTGCGTCAATTGACGAACTGATCTCTGCCTGCGATGCCGTAGACATTGTGACCCCTACCCTAACCCATTTTCAGTGCGCCGCAGCTGCACTCAAAAAGCAAAAGCACGTGTTCATTGAAAAACCGGTGACCAATACCCTCGAGGAGGCCCGTAACCTGAATCGTCTGGCACAGGAAGCCAGTGTGAAAGTTCAGGTAGGACACGTGGAACGCTTTAACCCAGCATTCAAAGCCGCACTGCCGTATTTTAACGAAGTACGCTTTATCGAGGCTCACCGCCTTTCGCAGTTCAACGCCCGAGGTACCGATGTATCGGTGATCCTTGACCTAATGATCCACGACATCGACATTATATTAAGTGTAGTAAAGTCGAATATCCGCAGGATAAGCGCCAGCGGCGTGGCCGTGGTAAGCGATACTCCTGATATTGCCAATGCCCGTATCGAATTCGACAACGGCTGTGTGGCCAACCTCACCGCCAGCAGGATCTCACTGAAGAAAATGCGCAAATCGCGTCTTTTCCAGCGCGATGCATACATTTCCGTCGACTTCCTCGATAAAAAGACCGAAGTGGTTCGCATGAAAAATGTGGACGACAACACCAGTCCATTTTCGATAACTATTGATCTCGGACCTGATAAACCGGCCAAAGAGATCATTTTCGACCAGCCCGAGGTCGCCGAGATGAATGCCATCCGCGAAGAGCTGCTCAGTTTTTATCACTGTATAAAAGACAATACCCGCCCGGTGGTTACCGCCGACGACGGAGCCAGGGCGTTGGATGTGGCCTTACAGATCCTTGAAAAAATGAAGTTCAACTCCAATTTAATTTCGCAGGACAAATACTAATCGTTTTTCACAAACGTTTTAAAACGCCTCCGAAAACAAAGGACTTAAACCTATATTCCCGAAGGTATTTGATGATAATGAATATCTTGCCTCTCCAAAAAACCCGATTCTTGAAACACGTATACTTATCTTTCTCGGCCTTACTCATAAGCACACTTTTTTTCTCCGGTTGTTCCAAATCCAAACAGGAAGCGACCGTACCGGCTTACCTGAGAATAGATTCCATAGATTTCCAGGGCACCAGTATACAGGGCACCAATAACCAGAACATTACTGAGGCGTGGATCTTTATTGACAGCGACCTGCAGGGCATTTATGATCTGCCCTGCGAGGTACCCATACTCGCTCTCGGCAGTCGCGAAGTGAAGATCCGCGGCGGAATAAAACGCAACGGGATGGGAACTTCGAGAGTAGTAAGCCCGTTTTTCTCTACGTACACCGAGCAACTGACTTTCGAACCCGGAAAAACCGCGCTGGTAAAACCCGTAGTGGGCTATTTCTCTGATGTGGAGGTTTGGAATGAATCGTTTGAAGATGCCGGTGGTATTCAGTTCAGCACGACCACCAATTCAGACACCACGCTGCGTCTGACCAACGCTCCCGGCGAAGTGTTTGAAGGTTACGGTTCAGGAAAAGCTTTCCTTCCTGATGGGAAAACCTACATGAAGTTTTTCACCAATCTCCGCAAAACCCTTCCGAAAGCCAACCCGGTATTTATGGAACTCAACTACAAGTGCAACGATGTGGTAAATGTCGGACTCATTGCCCACGAAGCGGGTGGAGACATTTCAACGGTTGTGTTGTACCTGAAGCCTACTGAAAACGATCCGCTTATTAAAAACGGATGGAACAAAATTTACATCAATCTTTCTGACCAGATCAATTTATCTACCGCTTCGACGCAATTCGATATCTTCTTTGAGCTCAGGAAACAGAGCAGTTCGGGAACCTCGTACATGCTCCTTGACAATGTAAAACTGGTATATCCCGAATGAATCCAAGACTACAGGCGGCCAAATACTTCCTGCTGGATTTCATCTCGGCAGCAATAGCCTGGTCGGCCTTCTATATTTACCGTAAAGAAGTTCTGGAACCCTCGAAATTCGGGTACGACATTGACCTGCACTTTGACGACAACTTCTTCTATGCGCTGATCATCATCCCTTCATTCTGGGTTACCCTCTATGCCATGGCCGGCAACTACCGCAATGTATACCGCCGCCATCGCCTGATGGAACTCGGGCAAACGCTGCTGCTGAGTGCCATTGGGGTTACCGTGATCTTTTTCACCCTGATACTCGACGATGAGATCCCGACGTATAAAAGCTACTACGACTCATTTATCACGCTATTCTCGATCCACTTCTCGCTGTTTTTCACCGGCAGGATCATACTTACCAGTATCACCGTAAAACGCATTCACCGCAGGGAGATCGGCTTCAACACCGTAATTGTGGGTGGCAGCCAGATCGCCGTGGAAATGTTCGAGGAGATCAATGTCATCGGCAATTCCACCGGTAACCGGTTCATCGGTTATGTGAGCATGAACGGCGACGACCAGTTGCTTACCGATAAGGGAATTCCGCACATGGGTAAGTTCCCTGACCTTAAGAACATTATCCTGGCCAACGACGTCGAAGAAGTGATCATTGCGATCGATTCTTCTGAACACAAACACATCGGTGCGATCGTGAATCACCTGGAAGACCTTCCGGTAGAGATCAAGATCATTCCTGATATGTACGACATCATGGCCGGAACGGTAAAAATGACCAGCATTTTCGGTGCTCCACTTATCCGCGTGAACCCCGAACTGATGTCGTCGTGGGAATTCACGCTCAAACGGGTATTCGATATTGTGGCCTCGGTCATTTTCATCGCCATTCTCTCCCCGGTATACCTCACGCTGATGATTTTGGTAAAACTCAGCTCAGAGGGTCCGGTTTTCTTCAGGCAGCAACGCATCGGACTGCACAAAAAGCCATTTACCATCTTTAAATTCAGGACCATGTACCTGAATTCCGAGCAAAACGGTCCGCAACTCTCCAGTTCCAACGATTCCCGGATCACTCCTGTCGGAAAATTTCTCCGCAAAACCAGGCTCGACGAGATCCCTCAATTCTTCAACGTGATTTTCGGTGACATGTCGATCGTGGGTCCGCGGCCGGAACGCCAGTATTATATCGACAAGATCGTGGAACGCGCACCGCATTACGTTCACCTGCACAAAGTAAAACCCGGCATCACCAGCTGGGGACAGGTTAAATACGGTTATGCCGAAAACGTCGACCAGATGATCCAGCGACTGAAATTCGACCTGCTGTACATTGAGAACATGTCGATGGCACTGGATGTGAAGATCCTGTTTTATACGGTGATGATCATTTTGAAGGGAAAAGGAAAGTAGAAGTTAAGAATTAAGAACTAAGAATTAAGAGTTAAGAGATGGAGTAACACAAACTTTCAACTCTTAGTTCTTAACTCTTAGTTCTTAGTTCCTAACTCTTAGTTCATAGTTCTTAACTCTTAGTTGTTTTAGCTAATTTTGCCGCAAACTAAAATTCTATCTCCGCATGAAAAACGTTAGCGTTATCGGTTCAGGAACCATGGGTAATGGTATTGCCCACACTTTTGCCCAGCACGGTTATACAGTTGCCCTGATCGACATTAATGCAGAAGCTTTGCAAAAAGCCGTTGCCACCATCGGTAAAAACCTTGACCGCCAGGTACAGAAAGGTTCGATCACAGAAAACGACAAAGCTGCAACGCTTGCCAACATCACCACCTTTACCGACCTGGCGCAGGGTGTGGCCAGTGCCGACCTGGTAGTTGAGGCTGCGACAGAAAATGTGGAGATCAAACTGAACCTGTTCAGACAGCTTGCTGAACTGACTCCTAAAAACGCCATCCTTTCTTCCAATACGTCTTCGATCTCGATCACTAAGATCGCTGCGGTTACCGATCGCCCGGACAAGGTGATCGGAATGCACTTCATGAACCCGGTTCCGGTAATGAAACTGGTTGAGGTGATCCGCGGATACGCTACCAGTAACGAAGTAACGGCTATCATTATGGAAGCCTCGAAAAGCCTGGGTAAAATTCCGGTGGAAGTAAACGACTATCCCGGATTTGTGGCCAACCGCATCCTGATGCCGATGATCAACGAAGCGATCTACTCGCTGTACGAAGGCGTTGCCGGTGTGGAAGAGATCGATACCGTAATGAAACTGGGTATGGCCCATCCGATGGGTCCATTGCAACTGGCCGATTTTATTGGTCTTGACGTTTGTCTTTCCATTCTTCGTGTATTGCAGGACGGATTCGGGAACCCGAAATATGCTCCCTGTCCGCTACTGGTGAACATGGTTACCGCAGGTAAAAAAGGTGCAAAATCAGGCGAAGGATTCTACGATTACAGCGCCGGAGGAAAGGAACTGATCGTAAGCAGCAACTTCGCCAAGAACAAACTGCAGGAAATTTAACACCGTTAGGTACGCTCAATAGAAAAGGTCATGTTATTCATGGCCTTTTTTTGTGTGTTGATCGTTGATTCGTCTCGAAATGACTAATAGTCAGTAAAAACAGCATCCGAAAATCAACTACCTTCGTCATTAAGTTCAATAGATTGAGTATTTTCAAGACAATGGCTATAACAAAGACGCAGTTATCGTTTATCCCTGCAATACTTCTCTGCCTGTTTTTCACCTCTTGCGAAAAGCTGTCGAAAACAGACGAAGTGACCGGCAACAAGATCCCGTATTACGATGAGGTGCCTACCATCAAGGTAGAAGCGTACCTGAACCGTATGTACATCGATCTTGTGGGCCGTGAACCGCTCGATTCTGAGGTAGTTGCAGATATCGCCTACCTGCGGGCGAACGACCTAAGCCTTGCGGCGAGGGAAACTATTGCTCACCGCTTACAGTGGGATAGCCTGCCCCGTGCCGGAGAAGGTTCGTACCACGCCGCGTACTGTCACTGGTTTATTGAACGGATGAAAGCCGACCTCATAGAAGGTGCCAACGACGTTGATTTCGAAACAGAAAAACAGGGATTCCCTTTAGGATCTATAGGCAGGTATAAGATCGAGCGGATCCAGTTTGCCGAACCGAGCTTCACCAGCGGCCAGATCACCTTCAACACCCTGGTTGTTTATATGCTCGACAATGCGGTTTATGACAAGATAAACATGCAAACCTTCAATTTCGTGAATGCCACTTTTGATAACCTGTTCTTTCGCTATCCGAGCAAAAACGAGCTGGAAATAGCCATGAGCGTGATCGACAATAACCAGGTGGGCTTTTTGTTTGACAAATCCATGCAGAACAAGGACGAATACATTAATGCCATTGTTCAGTGCCGCGAGTTCTACCAGGGTATGATCCAGAGAGGTTATGTGAAGATCATGAGAAACTCGAAACCCTTTACCGCCGAGGTAGCGAAAGCCACCAACGCGCTGTTTACTTCCGGCGACTATCCTAAGTTTGAACGCTCCTTAATCATTACCGACGAATATGCTCAATTTACACCGACTTACCGTTAAGGTTGCCATACTCCTCCTTTCCGGCACCGTGCTATTATCCGGTTGCAAAAAGAAGGAAGAGTTCAATGAGATCTATGAACTTGATGCGTTCAACGCACTTCCCGGCAGTAACGGAAAAATCAAGGTAAAGACCGACGAACAGTGGATTTCCGTGCTGTATGCCAACTTGTTCCAGCGTGCCATATCCACCAAACTGCTGAACGAAATGATCAATTCGATCTATTCGGTGGGTGACAAAGAGGTGGCACACGAAAAGATCATCGCCAAATTCATGGTAACGCCAGGGCTCAAGATCCCTTCCAATGCCGAAATGAGACAAGACATTGACGGTTTTCTAAACGACACTTACAAGCGCTTCTTCGTACGCAACATCAGTGCTGCCGAAAAAGCCTGGTTCAAAGACTACATCGAGAAAACTCCCGAGGTAACGGTCGAGTTTATATTTACCGCTTTCGCACTGTCTAACGAGTACCAATTCTATTGATCGGATGAACCGTAGAAAATTCATGACCCGTGCCGGTATTGTAGCCGGTGGTACCATTCTCGCTCCTTACATCCTTCCATCCGGAAGATTGTTTGCCGCATCTGGAGAGCAAAAGGCCAAGCACGTACTTTTCGTGATGTTCGGCGGGGGAATCCGCCAGCAGGAAAGTGTGCTACAGCGCTACCTGATGGATGCGCAACCCACTGCCGACGGCGCCAACGAAGGGAACATCATGTACAACCTCTTTGAAGGTGCACCGCCAACACGCAAGATCGTTTACGGTAACGACGGCAATCTTCCCGGAGATACTCCCATCGCCAAAATACTTTCGCAGACCATCGAGCGTCAGGGAACCACATTCAAGGAGGTACGTACCGTTTCGGCCGGTCACTATTCGGCTTACACCGGCATGGTACAGGGGAAAACGACGACTACCATCGGACTTCGTGAAAAGCCCGTGTTCCCAACCGTTTTCGAATATGTGCGCCGGCACATGGGCGCCGCAGAAGGTGCTGCATCCAAAGTGTGGTTCATCGGTGAAAACATCGGGAATTCCACGCCGCTGCTTAACTACGGGATACAGCCCAATTACGGGATGAAATACGGCGCGAATTTCTTCGCCCCGCCGGTTACCTTCGGCTACCAGGGTATCGATTCATTTGCGGGAGGCCCGATCTATCACCCCGATGAAGAGATGAAGTACATCTATAAGATGAAATACTTCATGGACAATTACTACCGGAACGTGGGCGGAGTGCTCGATTCACTCGGAAATACAGAAATGGAGAAATTCCAGATCAAGACCTTCATGGAAAAGCTGCACCGGAACACCGCCGGCTCCGATGTGATCGACTGCGCCCTTGAAGTGATGAACGAATTCACACCTACCCTGAC
Organism: Bacteroidota bacterium; assembly: GCA_040386675.1. Classification (GTDB taxonomy): domain Bacteria; phylum Bacteroidota; class Bacteroidia; order Flavobacteriales_D; family Luteibaculaceae; genus DASUEB01. The sequence continues at coordinate 8,681 of JAZKEZ010000039.1, forward strand.
CGTAATGAACTTTAATGGCGGGGTAGACATTTGTCACGGTGACTTCACCAAATACCTGCAGGCCATCCACCTGAACGACAACAAAGTTGCACGTTTGTGGCAGGGTGTACAAAAAATTCCCGGAATGGCAGGAAACACAGCGATGATCCTTTGCCCGGATATGGGACGGAACACCAAGGGAAGTGCGGTGCTTGACTCCAATAACTTCAAGTCGTTTGACCACGACGGGGGCGACCCTAACGTAAACCGGATCTTTACCCAGATGGTTGGACCCGGGATTCCTGTAAACGTACAGGTAGGCAGTGAAAGTAACCCGGTGGGCAACAGTGCCGACTGTGTAATGACCATTGCGGACCTGCTCGGTATTAAACAGGATGTGCAAAACGCCGGATTTATCAATGACACCATGTCTTTCCTCGACCAGATATGACCGCACTGAAATACATTAGTTTTTGCCTGGTGTTCGTGGCTGCGGTGAGTGGCTGTAAAAAGGAGAGTGAAAACCCTTACGAAGTTTACCAGGTTACGGCTCCGCCTGTCAAAGCACCGGCGTCTGACACCATCGATCCCAATTCGTTCGTTGGCCTGCACAACAATATCTTCAGGCCAACCTGTGCCAACTCCGGTTGTCACGACGGAACTTTCGAACCCGATTTCCGGACGATTGAGAGTACCTACAACACACTGGTGCTCAGACCGATCAACAAAAATGACCAGAATGGAACGTACAAATACCGTGTGGTTCCCGGCAATTCCGACCTTTCGGTGCTGTACCAGCGACTGATCAAAGACATCGACGGCATGTCAGGGACAATGCCGCTTTCGGTTGATCCCACGTCTGACTGGAACAGCAAAAAGCAGCAGTACATCAGCAATGTCAAAAGCTGGATCGATAACGGTGCGAAGAACCAGTTCGGGAATCCACCAGCTGCCGTCGATTTGGCTCCAGGCTTTGAGGGAATGATGGGTTTTGCTGATTCGCAGACCACGCCGATGACCCGCCTGGGCACCGGGCAGGGAGGCATACGGGTTCCTTACGGAACCACCAACATTACCCTTTATTTCAGTTTTAAAGATGATAAGACGGCACCTGCCGCTTTCACCTACAACAAACTGAAGACCTCACCTGTACAATCCGACTTTGGGGGAGGCGCTGAAAAGGATCTTTCCATCGTTACTCCCATTAGTGGTCTGGGTTATACCGGTTCAACGGTGAGCTACACCCACAAGATCACCTTAAAAATGAGTGACTACCCGGTTGGGCTGTATCAATACGTCAGGGTTTACATCAAAGATGCGAATCCGACCACTACCGAGATTCCTTCCAACGGTTCGGCAGATTATATCCAAACTTACTTTTCCTTCGTCAGACAATGAGAACATCCATTTTTATAGCCTGTTCCCTGCTCGTACTGGCTTCCTGTAAAAAGGAAAAGGCCGGAGAGGAAGATAGCGACGGGTTCTCGGATATACCGGCCATTGAGGTAGTTTCGGTAAACAAGACCACGATCAAAGAATTCCAGGATTCGGTTGTGATTGTGATCAGTTATAAAGACCGGAACGGTGACCTGGGCCGCCAGGATCCAGATGATAATTCGCTTTATATCAAAGACCGCCGGCTTCCGGATGCCGATTATTACCACATTCCTCCCATTACTCCTGCTGATGTAAACCTGAAAACCAGGGGAACCATCCGTATCGTTTACCCCAACCTGTTCCTGCTGGGCAACGGGAGTAATGAAACCACACAGTTGTACGTAAAAATCAAGGACCAGGCCGGGAACTGGAGCAACGAACTGGAAGTAGGACCCTTCACTGTTACCAAATAATATTTATGCGCGCGTTATCCGGATATGTATTGCTGATCCTTTGCCTTTGCCTGGGATTGAATGCCTCGTCGCAAACGAGGTACAGGATGCAGAACGGCACTGTTACCGAATGCGAAGGCATTCTGGTTGACAGCGAGGCCGGAAATGATCCGCTGGTAGAGAACCGGACAGGATATGCACAGAATGAGGATTACTGTTTTACGATCTGTGTTCCCAATTCGCCAAATATTAAGCTGAATTTCAGCTATTTCAGTCTTGAGGTACCTGGTCCGGGTGAAAGTCCGTGTAACGGCTGCGACTTTCTGGAGGTTTACGACGGTCCCAACTGTACCGGAACACGTCTCGGACGCTGGGAAATACTGGATAATCCTGGCTCGGTATCTTCATCCGGCAGCTGTATCAGCATCAGGTTCAGATCCGATGGAAATAAGACCGGTAACGGTTTCCAGCTGAGCTGGATCGCCACACCTCCTCCACCGGTAGCCCCGGTAATTGCCCCTATTCCCAACGTAAGCTGTAAATCCAACAGCGTGGTCATTACATTCGATCAGCCCATTCGCTGCTCGGAACTGGTACCCGGTAAATTTACGTTTACCGGTCCGGCGGGAGCCACGGTAAGCTCTGTAACCCCTGTAAACTGCGTGAACGGCTACGCCACTTCAGCAGTGATCGGGTTCAGCGGACCACTTGACCAGAGCGGGACCTACAACATCGTATTCGACTTCGTATACACCGATATCTGTAACCGGACCTACCGGATGAGTATCTCGCAGTCCTTCAACATTATAGACTGTCCCCTGGAAGTCGAGATCATCGGGAATTACACCGTATGCCAGGGCTATTGCATAAATCTTACTGCGCGTGTCCGTGGTGGTAACCCGGCTAATTACCAGTATACCTGGTCACCGGCCGCGCCCAACCAGGCCGTGATCAGTATTTGTCCTACGGCAGATATCGTATACCGTCTTACCGTAACAGACGGCGCATCTATACCGGCAAGCGATACCCACAACATCCGGGTATTGTCGATACCAAATGCCGGACCTAATGATTCGTTGTGCTTATTTGCCGCGGCAAAAACTTATACCGGAACTCCTCCGGGCGGAAGATGGACCGGTCCGGGAATTGTTGACGGGAACAACGGAATTTTCAACCCGCCTTCGGCCGGCTACGGAACACATAATATTTTCTACATCGGGCCAAACGGCTGTCCAGATACCATGCAGGTAACGGTCTGGCCGGTTTGGGCAGGCGGAAACCAATCGGCGTGCGAAGGCACCGCCCCGTTCCAGCTGAATGGGTATCCGACTCCGGCAACAGGTCTGTGGACAGGACCCAACACCACGGCATCCGGGATGTTTACCCCATCGCCTTCAGGAACTTATCAGATCAGTTATACCGAACCGGTACACAACTGTGTGTCGACTACAGTGGTAACGGTTGTACCGGGTATCACGCTGCCACCAAATATGTCGGTATGCAGTGTTACCGCGCGTTTTAACATTGTTGATAAGGGACCGGTGAATCCTCCCAACGGCATCTGGAGCGGAACGGGAATTACCGACCAGTATGCTGGTACTTTCAATCCGGCAACTGCAGGACTTGGTCACCACATCCTTACCTACACCATCAACGGTTGTTCGGATACCCTTGGGATCGATGTGGTTGTGATCGATGCCGGACCGGATGTATTGATCTGTCCTTCATCGGATACCGTACGCATGACCAGCGGATTACCCGTGCAGGGTTTGTGGTCGGGTCCCGGAATTGTCGACAACGGCGATACCACCTTTACTTTTCATCCTGCACTCGTTACGCCGGATCAGACCTTTACCCAATCGTATTCGAAAGACGGTTGTACCGACACGAGAACGGTATTTTTCCTGAACACCAAAGTGAGTCATACACCGGTTGAATTCTGCGAATACGCTGATTACTACCGGATCAATCCCGCGACCTTCAGTCCGAACATTCCGAACGGAACATGGAGCGGACCGGGATTGGTAGGGGCAGATTCCATCAACCCGAAAACATTGGCGGTGGGTATGAATTACTTTTACTACGAAGTGTTGAACAACGGTTGTGTAGACAGCATATATGTCCGCATCAAGGCGAAACCGAATGCCGGACTGGATACTACAGTATGCCCGCAATCAGACCCATTCCCTATATACCGCACGCCGTCCGGAGGAAGCTGGTCGGGTGCAGGGATCACCGATACCATTGGTATTTTCAGTCCTGCCGTAGCCGCTCAGGGCGCTGAAGGAACCTTCGATATTTACTACGATGTAAGAGGTTGCGTGGATACCATGCGGGTAATTCTTACGGCCATAGACCCCAACTTCAGCGGCCTACAGGATATCTATTGCCTGAACAACATGACCATTCCGCTTACGCCTACTCCAACCGGAGGTACGTTTAGCGGTGACGGGATTACCGGCAATTCGTTCAACCCAATGGATGCCAGGCCTGGTCAGCACCAAGTCACCTATACCTATGGCACCGGAAGTTGCCGGGTTACCGAAGTGAAGACAGTGACCGTAAGGGATTCTGTAATTTTCAATTTTGTTTACGACAATAAAACATTGTGCTACGGCGACAGCGTGTTGGTAAATACCACGGTCTCGGGAGGCGACGGCTCCTATAAATTTGCGTGGACACCCAACAAATCTTCGACCGGGCAGATCTACATCAAGCCACAAACGCTTACTACCTTTACACTGACGGTAGACGACCAGTGCTCTGTGCCGGTTACGCATTCGGCGACCATTGATGTTTGGCCGGAGATCGTTTATTACATTTCAGTCGGACCACCTGTGTGCTACGGCCAGAACAACTGGGCAAAAGTAGATGTGGTTACAGGTCCGGCAGCCGATTTCAAGGTAAAATGGAACACCAGTCCGGTAAGACTAGCCGACAGCATTAATGTAGTGGCCGATAAGTATACGTTTGAAGTGCGCAATACCACCACCAATTGCATTGTGAAAGATAAGGTGACCATCCCCTACTATCCGCTGGTAAAGGCTAACTTCCTGCAACTACCCGAGGAGCGTTGTGTGCCTGTTTCAGACCCGAGTTTCAACTGGATCAACCTCAGCACCGGTGCCGACCAGGGAACCTGGATCGTGGGAGATACCACATTTCCTTATGTGCCGGCCGATAACCCGTCGAGAACATTTAAAGACACCGGTGAATACCACATTAAGCTATTCATACAGAACAGTGCCGGTTGCAAAGACAGCATTGAGACCGATGTGTGTGTGTACCCGATCCAGCAATACATTTTCCCGAATGCTTTTTCTCCGAATGGTGATGGCAACAACGACTGGTTCCCTATGGGCGAATGGGTAAACGGAAAGTTTATTCCTACCGGCTTCGGGATCACTGATTACGAGATGCGCATTTTCGACCGCTGGGGACACCTGGTGTACCAGACCGATGCGAGTCGTACTCCATGGAATGGAAGGCTGATGAATACCGGGGATATGCTAAAGAACGGCGTATACCTGTACGAAATGAGTGTTTATTTCGGACCGCGGGACATTAAGATCGTTCAGGGAAGTGTGATGTTGTTGAAATAAGTGGTTTGCTGATTTGTTGAACTGTTGAATTGTTGAATAGGAGTGATCCTACAAATCAATAGTTCAACAGTTCAACAATTCAACTATCTAGAAGCAGTAGTGGTCGGTCTCACCACGCTTTTCCTTGCAATGTGATTTACCGGGAGTTCGCCGCGTTCGATGCGCTGTACGATGTATTCGATCATCGCGTCTTCTTTCTTAGGATCGAATTCAGACTTCAGGTTGGCACCGAAAAGTTTTGCTACACCCTGCCACATAAAAGCCGAGAAGCCACCTTTAAGTTCGCGGACCAGTTCGTAAGAAGTCTTGCCTGTTTCGCGGTTTACCAGTTTGATCAGTATTCTTCCCTGCGAGTAGGTGAGTTTTTTAAGGTCCTTTGCAAAAGCAGTCTTTAACTCATCTTCCGCCCAGTCCAGGTATTTTTTCCGGTCTTTTTTGGATCTGATCTTAGTCATCTCCACGTCCATCTCAGCGAGCGTCTCAGAGGTGATCTTGGCGTAAGGATAGGCTTTCATCACGCAGCGCGTAAGGTAATCCAGTTGCTTCGTATCAAAAGATCCGTTAGCAAAAATGGTTACCTCAGAAAGTCCGAAATAAGGAATGGTGTCGCCATCAACAACAGCTGCCTGAACCTTGTACACCTGTTGTGTCTTCGGGTCGATTGGCTTTTCACTGCTCTGGGCAAAAATGCTCAGGGCGGGAAGTGTCGCCAAAACAAAAATAACGCTGCGTTTTTTCATGATACCTATATTAACGCAGCGGCAGGATCAAAAGTTATACCAGTGGCTAAATTAATAGCCCCTGTTGACTTTCCAGCGCGATTCGGTTTTTACTTCGGTGGTATCGTAAGCCACCGGTTTGCTTTCCTGAAGGAGCATGGCAGCAAGCATTGCGGCTACTTCTGCCTCGTCCGGCTTTTCGTTTTTCAATACCTCGGGAGTGAAATACAGCTTTACAAAATTGGTATCGAAGTTTCCTGAAACGAAGGCTTCATGCTGAATGGCCCACTTACAGAAATCGAGCGTAGTCTCTATACCGAAAATCCGGTAATCGGTAATGGCTCGAACCATGCGGCTGATGGCTTCTTCACGGTCCTTACCGTGTGCGATCAGTTTAGCGATCATCGGATCGTAGTAGATCGGAATATCCATTCCTTCTTCGAACCCGTCGTCTACACGGATACCGAGACCAGATGGCTGGCGATACGTTTTAAGGGTACCTATGTCCGGCAGGAAGTTGTTTTTCGGATCTTCAGCATACACCCTTATCTCGAGTGCGTGACCGTTAATCTTCAGGTCATCCTGGGTGAAACTCAGCTTCTCTCCTCTTGCGATCTTGATCTGCTCCTTTACCAGGTCGATACCGCTGATCATTTCCGTCACCGGGTGTTCCACCTGCAGGCGGGTATTCATTTCGAGGAAGAAAAAGTCTTTGTTCTCGTCGAGCAGGAACTCAACGGTTCCGGCACCTACGTAGTCGCAGGCACGTGCCACGCGTACCGCGGCCTCGCCCATTGCTTTGCGTATTTCCGGGGTAAGTACCGATGACGGCGCTTCTTCGATCACCTTCTGGTGACGGCGCTGGATCGAGCATTCCCGTTCGAAGAGGTATAAAATAGAACCGTGTGTATCGGCCAGTATCTGTATTTCGATGTGTCGCGGCGAACCCACGTATCTTTCAATAAACACTGCACCGTCGCCAAAGGCAGAGATAGCCTCGCTCACGGCGCGGTTCATCTGTTCCTGGAACTCGCCTTCGTTTTCAACGATGCGCATTCCCTTGCCCCCGCCGCCGGCAGAAGCCTTGATCAGCACCGGGAAACCAATCTGTGCAGCGACTTTTTTGGCCGCTTCCACATCTGTAATGGCCTCATCAAGCCCGGGAACCAAAGGGACTTCAAACTTTTTGGCAGCCTGTTTTGCAGAGATCTTATCGCCCATCATGTCCATCGCTTCCGGGGAAGGTCCGATAAAAGTGATGCCCGAATTTCTTACCTCACGTGCAAATTCAGCGTTTTCAGAGAGAAAACCGTAACCCGGATGAATGCCATCCACATTCAGGTCTTTACACACCTGCAGTATCTTTTCTCCGCGGAGATACGACTGGTTGGATGCCGGTGGACCGATGCAAACCGCTTCGTCGGCATACCTTACAAAAGGAGCATTGCGGTCGGCTTCAGAAAAAACCGCAACCGTTTTAATACCCATTTCTTTTGCAGAACGCATCACTCTAAGTGCTATTTCGCCTCGGTTGGCAACCAGGATCTTTTTCATCTCCGAATAATTTGCGGCTAAAATAACAGAAAGGCGATTACAGCACACACTACTGGTGGGTTTGATGTTTTATAACCGCGGAGGCGCGGAGGTGGTCGCAGAGATCACCGGAACTTCTCTGTGCCCTCCGCGATTCCTCCGTGCCTCTGCGGTTAAACCCTTTGCCGCGCCATTAAATGCAGATTTACCCGATGAACAACCATTATCCCCGGATCACCGACACAAAAAATCCGATAATTAAATTAGAGATCACTGAACGAGTCCTTTTTCGGCTATTTTTGCCAGGTATTAACCCTCATTCTTATGATGAAAAAGGTTCTTGCATCTTTAGTGATGCTTTTCGCTGGTATTAGCGTATTTTCTCAAAACTATAATCTTCCGTACAGCGGAACCACACCGGTAACTTCCTGTTCAGGAAGTATTTTTGATCCGGGTGGTCCAACCGGCAACTATTCAAACGGATGTTCCGGGTCGATCCTGCTTTCCAATCCATCCGGTTTACCGATCAATTTTATACTGGCCAGTTTCTATACCGAATCCGGTTACGACTACCTCACCATTTACGATGGTAACAGCAATTCTGCACCGGTAGTACGCCAGTTCAACGGCTATTATTCCGGAACAACCTCCTTCAGTTCGACCTCGCCCGTGGTGCTGATCGAATTCGAATCCGACAACTCGGGTACCTACGAAGGCTTCCGTCTTAACTTCAGTTCTCCGGCGGGAGGCTCATCGGTTTTTGCCGATTTCGTTGCTCCGTCAGGAAACCTGCCCGTGAACTGGCCCATCCAGTTTACCAACACCGGGAGTAATGATGCCGGATACCGTTGGGAATTCGGAGACGGAGGCACGTCAACCGACAAACATCCGTCACACTCTTTTAGCTACGGCGGTACTTTCCCTGTGAAACTGGTAACCAGGAATTGCGTGGCGCAAGATTCGATCACCAAAAACGTGACCATAGATGCCGCACCGGTAATCAGCGTAACACCTGCTTCTCTGAATGTATCTATTTCCGGTTGCAACGACAGCGTGACCGTTCCTTTAACCATTAAGAATACCGGCTTAGGCGTACTGAGCTTCAATGCAACTGAAAACAGCGGTTCCGAAGATTTTGAAGACGGCCTGGATTACAGCCTCTGGACCAATGTGGTAGGCGGTTCTGTACAGATAGGTTGTCCTGAAGGCGGAAACAACACCAATGCACTCTATTTTAACAGTAACAATGCTAAATACGCCGAAACCACCACGCTCGACCTGAGCAGCCTGGATACGCTGCATTACGACCTGTACCTGGGCGGTTCAACCCCAGGCTGCTCCCTGGTAGAAAACGGCTACAACGTTTACCTGTCGTACAGCGTGGACGGTGGGATCACCTATACCCAGATCGCAGACTATTTCAACCAGGGCACCGTTGGCTTTGAGCACCAGGCCGTGGTAATTCCTGTAGCCGCAAGAACGGCCAACACCGTGCTCCGCTGGTCACAACCTTACGGATACTACCTGAATTACAACAACTGGGGACTTGACAACATCCGTTTCAAAAAATCGGCAAAAGTAACCTGCTCTCCAGCTTCAGCTTCGGTAGAAGCCGGTCAGGAACTGGTGGTAAACGTTACTGTTTACTCAGGCGGGATGACTGCCGGAACCTATGCCTCTTCCGTTACCATTACCAACAACCAGCCAGGCAGAGAAATCATCAATGTACCACTTACCTATACCATAGTTGGTGCTGCCAGCCTTGAAAGCAACAAAGCCTGTATCGATTTCGGAACGCTTCAGCAGAACGAGAGTAAAACCGATTCGCTGTTGCTGAGTAATACCGGGTGTAAAGCCGTATTTTTAAATTCCAGCAGCACCACCTCCGCCGAATTTTCAGATTCATATTCCAGCGGTAACTTGGCTGCTTTTGGCAGTCAGAAAATCGCGGTGACCTTCTCCCCGACCACCGTTGGAAATTTCTCCGATACGCTTACCATTGTGAGTCCGAGCGGTTCGGTAAAAGTTTGCCTGAAAGGAACCAGCGTGCCTTCGCCGGAGTTTTACATTACTCCCGACTCGGTGAGCGTGACCATTAATTCGTGTAACGACTCAGTTACCATACCGGTTACCATTTACAATACCGGCCAGGGCCCTATGACCTTCAGCGTGGATTCGTCTTCATTCGGTGGTTCCAAAAGAATACTACTGGTGGACGTAGAGAATGCAAGTGGATTGACGAGTTACCAGAACATGAAGAGCCTGATCCTTGCAGAGCATCCGGGCGCCGTGACAGAAACTACCGGATCTCCTGATTTTGCAGCAAATCTTAAGAACTTCG
>JAZKEZ010000040.1:0-5926 GCA_040386675.1 Bacteroidota bacterium
CAAAGAAGGAAAGATCATTGCGACCAACCTTCGCGGTGCGGCACTTACCGCCAAACTGAAAGAAATCCTTGGTTAATACCCGCAGCTGATTTGATTCCCGGAAAAAAGATATACTTCAGCTCCGACTACCACCTTGGTGTACCCAACTATACAGATAGCAGGATACGCGAAGACAAGGTAGTGGCCTGGCTGGATGAGATCAGCAAAGACGCTCAGGAAATCTACCTGCTTGGCGACTTGTTCGATTTCTGGTTCGAATACAAACACGTGGTTCCCAAAGGTCACGTACGCCTGCTTGGCAAAATCGCCGAACTCACCGACAGCGGCATTTCCGTAAATGTGTTTGTGGGCAATCACGACCTGTGGATGCGCGACTATTTCCCGATTGAACTTGGTGTGAACGTGTTTCGTGAGGCCATTGAGCGCGACTACAACGGCAAGTTATTTTTTATTCACCACGGTGATGGAAAAGGCCCTGGAGACAAGGGTTACAAGCTAATGAAAAAAGCCTTCAGCAATGCATTTTTCCAATGGGCATTCAAATGGATCCACCCGGATTTCGGCATCGGACTGGCAAACTATTTCTCAGGACGAAGCAGCAAGAAAACCCGCCACAAAGACGCAGTTTTCCTGGGTGAGGAAAAGGAATGGCTGGCGCAATATGCCCGTAGAAAACTCGAACACAAACCTTATGATTTCTTTGTCTTCGGACACCGGCATCTGCCGCTTGAGATCAACATTTCAGCCACTTGCAAGTACGTAAACCTGGGTGACTGGATCAGTCATTTCACGTATGCGGTATTTGATGGGGAGGAGTTGAAGTTGTTGAAATGGACGTGAGGCGTTAGTTTTAACCGCAAAGGGCACGAAGGAAAGCGCAAAGGGCGCAAAGAGAATCAATCCTCTTTGCGCCCTTTGCGTTAAAACTTAACGTCTTTGAGGTTAAAATCAGAATACTTCTACCGAATCCTGAACCTGCTGTCCTGAAAGTGCGATCTCGTCGTATTGTGCGAGATTGTAATCCTCGATGATACGGATCAGGTACAGCGGATATTTCGGATGGCTGGCGTAACCTGCTTTTTTCAGGCCTTTGGCCCATCCTTTGTAATTAGTGACCTCAAGTTTGAACAGGAATGCGTAGCGCGGTTTCGATTTCAGGATACGGGCATGATCGCAAAATGAATCTTCAGCCATGTCGTATTTACGGTAGCAGCTGTTGCGGGTGTTTCCGCTAGGGAAATACGATCCGCCGCTCCAACCCAGGCATTTAATGCCAAAGTGATTGTTTGCTCCACGGGCCATTTTACTGGTTCCGCTGGCACTTTCGTGGATGCCCTGCGCAAGAGTGATGCTTGCCGGAATGCCGTATTCTCTCTGGTTTTCAATAGCGATCTCTTTCCACTGGTCGATGTAATTCAACGTAGCCATCTGGGTTCCGCTTTTGAAGGCAGTAAAGGCAACGATAACCAGGCTGGCAAGCAGTAATCCGAGTGAAAATTTCTTCATAAAACACGCTTTTGGGTGCGCAAAAATAGTCCTTACACCCCGCCGGTTTTGTTAATTGTTTGTTATGTTGAAAACTTCCGTCATCCAAAACACCCAAAACAACATTGAAAACCAGCAACATAGACCATAAAAAAGCCGCTTCAGATTGAAGCGGCTTTTATAAATTGTGAATGGAGTGATCGGTTATCTCAACCGGATCACGGTTCCCGACGGAGGATTCTCACCGTGGCGGACATGGTTCATTTTTTCGAGTGAACGCAGCTTCACGCCATACTTCTGTGAAATTTCCCATAAGGTTTGCGACGGACGTACCGTGCACATCTCTATTCCCGCCGATCCGGCTTTGTTGTCGAGGTAAACCGGGCTTCCGGACCTCAACTCAACAGCAGCATCCAGGTCATTGAAATCAAGCAGGTCTTTCATGCGGATGCCGCTTTCTTCGGCAATCTGCTCAAAAGTTTCTCCCGGCTCGGTAATGATCCGTTTGGTGGTTACCGTTACCAGCTCCACTTCAGGTTCACGAACCTCGAAATCATCGGCTTCGGTAAGCACCACGATAGTTGCTTCGTCCAGCAGCTCGCCGCGCTCATCAACCAGGATACGGATATCCTGGCTAAGACGCTCCATGCTTTCCATCGGAGTTTCCTTTTTCTCCGCCAGTTCCAGCAGCACTTCTTTCGGTTTTTCGGCAATTACCGGTTTTCCTTTTGATGCTTTGGCCATTTGGCGGTCGATGTCGTACAGCTTGTATTCTTCGATGGTCCGGATCAGTAACCGGTCGTATTCGCCGTGTGTGGCATACCCTGCTTGCTTTAGTCCGCGGGCCCAGGAACGGTAATCGGTAATGTCGAGTTTGAACAGGAACTGGTACCGGTCTTTAGACGACAGTATCCGGGCGTGATCCTGGAAACATTCTTCGGTGTCGCGGTATTTGCGGTAGCACGAACGCAGACTATTCTGCTGATAGTAGCCTTCTCCTTTCCAGCCGAGGCATTTGATCCCAAAGTGATTGTTTGCCACTTTGGCCATGCGGCTGTTTCCGTAGCCGCTTTCAAGGATTCCCTGTGCAAGAGTGATACTTGCCGGGATGTGGTACCGAGTCATGTTCGACTTGGCCACTGCGCTCCATTGTTTAATGTATTCCTTAACGGAGGTTTTTGTGGTGATCTCTTTATCGGGTCCTGCAAATACAGTAGTTCCGAAAAGCAGACAGCACATCATCAATTCAATTGCTTTCCTGGTCATAACAGTAAAGAGCAATGACAGCGCCGGTACTCAATCTGAACTTACCCGGGTTAAGAGCTTGTTTTGAGGGGGTTCAGATCAGCGAAGCCATTCCAGCCCTGTAAACCTCCGGTATGAATTGCCAGCATTTTCGAATCAGGAGCAAAATAGTATTCCTGACACATTTTACTAAGGGCAAATAACATCTTCCCGGTGTAAACAGGTTCCGCAAAAGTACCAGTTAAGGAGATAAAACGACAAATAAAATCGATGAGTGGTTTATTCACACGGGCGTATCCGCCGTGGTGGTGCGTAGAATTAATTTCCCAGTCGCCCGCCCCACAAGCCTTTCCAGACAGCTGGTTTTCAACATATTGTTGTAAATAATTTTCCTTGAGCACGGAGATTCCAAGGGCCTTTTGACCGGGTTTTAGGCTGCAGATTAATCCGACGAGTGTCGTTGCCGTTCCCGTTGCGCAAACCACATGGGTATATCCTGAGCAATCTGAAGGTCGTTTTAATAGTTCTGCGCATCCTTGAATTCCCAGGTTATTTGCACCTCCTTCCGGTATAATGTAAGCTCCTGGAAATGAATGATGCAGGTTTTTGAGTACCTCAGGATCGTCTTTGAGCCGATAATCGGTCCTCGACCAGAATTCGAAATCCATGCCGAGTGAGGCCGCTTTTTGCAAGGTCTCATTCGAATCCGCCGTCAACTCATCACCCCTGATGATTCCGCGGGTCCTGAACCCGAACAGGTGTCCTGCCGCAGCTGTTGCCGCGATGTGATTGCTGTAGGCGCCTCCGAAGGTGATCAGTTCGTTCTTTCCCAGCCGCTCCGCTTCAAGCAGATTATACTTGAGCTTCCGGAGCTTGTTGCCGCTGATCTCCGGGTGAATCAGGTCCTCGCGCAGCAGGTGTACCGAATACTCACCAAAAAGCTCTGGTGCATGCAGTACATCGATCCGCGAATTGGACAACAACTGGTTTATTTTCTCCTCGAGCGCAGTCACTGGACAAAAGTATCCTTAAATTCTCACCGGCTATTCACCTTCCTGTCTACAAAACTCTACTTACTCTACCTTCTAGTTCAAATGAGTTAAGAATACCATACCGCTCAGAATATCTGACTACCACACCACATTTCCCGTGGATTTTTTTACATATGTTTATAGCCGATTGCCTTTATAAACCTTATCGCACATGAAGTCACTTTATCTGTTAAGAACCCTCACCGCTCTTTTCTTCACTTCCCTTACCTTATATACAGCTACCGCACAAGACCTGAAATACTGCGGGACCGACCAGGCGATGCACGAGTTGTACCGCCAGCACCCGGAATTGAGACAGGCGTTTATCGACAATGAAGCGATCCTGGATAAAGCCAAACCTTCGAAAGACAAAGACGGGAACACCGTTTACATCATACCCATTGTGTTTCACATCCTTCACCAGAACGGTCCGGAGAATATCTCAGACGAACAGGTCGCTGATGCAGTAGATATCCTGAACCGTGATATGCGGAAACTGAATGCAGATACGGCGAACATCATTCCTTTGTTCCAGCCGCTGGCCGCTGATATCCGTATTGAATTCAGGCTGGCAACCATTGATCCGCAGGGCAATTGCACCAACGGTGTCGACCGGATTTACACATCGCGGACCAGTTACGCCAACGACAGTTCCAAACTTAATCCGTGGCCGCGTGAAAAATACCTGAATGTATGGACCGCAAAAGCACTGGCTACAGGCTGGGCAGGTTATGCCTACTATCCTTCGGCTGCAACCGGCGATATGATGATGCGCGACGGGATCATGATCCTGCAGGATTACATCGGGTCGATTGGAACAAGCAATCCTTACAAGTCAAGAGCGCTTACCCACGAAGTGGGCCACTGGCTGGATCTTGGTCACCCTTGGAACCGTACCATCAACATCTCTATAAATGTAGGATTAGCCTGCGGCGACGATGGTGTTGAAGACACCCCGGTTACCAAAGGTCACCAGTCTTGCCCCAACCTGCTTACGCCCGATTGCTCAATTGACCAGCTGCAAAGCGGCCTCCTGGATTTTTCTTCCGTTACTACCTCATCGGGAACAAACGACCCAACAGCGGCACCGGCAGTTTACACGAAACTCCAACCCACACAGTTTAAGGCTACCGGTTTATCATCAAACCCAACAGCAGCCGGGTCGTTTTCTTTCTCCGGATGGGGAACCGGTGCTCCCGACGCCGCTACTTCGACCGCCCAACTTACCGGTTCGATCGATCTTACCAGGTACTATGAGTTTACCATTGCTCCGTCAACCGGCAACTCGATGAACATTACCGCACTGGATTTTGATGTATTGCGTTCGGCAAACGGCCCCAGGAGTTTCGCCATCCGATTAAGCCAGGGGAATTATTCCAACAATCTACTCCCGGCTTTGTCCAACAACCAGTTGCAGACCAGCAACGGAGAAGTGTTTTTCGTGAACGACAGAATGGATTAGGATTTTCGATCAACACCGGGCTTACCGACCAGCCGCTCAAAGTCAGGGTATACGCCTGGAATGCAGAAGCTGCCGGAGGATCATTCGGTATTGATAATGTGCGTATTACAGGGTCAGCCGGTACGATCGAAAACATCTCCAATCACATGGAATATTCGTACTGCACCAATATGTTTACTAACGGACAGCGCGACAGGATGCGGGTTGCACTGGAAAGCTCAATTTCGGGGCGCAGCAACCTTTGGAGCACAGCAAACCTGCTGGCAACAGGCGTTCAAAACCCAACAGTTTGTGCACCAACTCCGGATTTTTACTCGAGTGCTACGGGGATTTGCGAGGGAAACACCGTCACCTTTTATAAGAATACCAGTGGAACTACCACAACCAGCGTTAGATGGACGTTTGAGGGAGGAACCCCGGGCACTTCGACCGCACCAGAACCCAAAGTGACCTACACAACTGCGGGAACTTATTACGTGAGCATGTCGGCCATGAATGCATTTGGCATCCAAACTAAGACCAAAGCCGGTTACGTCACCGTAAGAAACCTTGATCCGGGGCAGGCTCCGGATACCGAAGCGTTTGAAAATCCCCAGGTATTGAGCAACCAGTGGACCGCAACGAATTACGACGGGAACGCCAACAAATGGCACTGGGTGGAGAATGCCGGAACAAATGGTTCCAACGCATTGTGCATGAACGC
>JAZKEZ010000041.1:0-7954 GCA_040386675.1 Bacteroidota bacterium
AGGACCTGTTGAATGAATCCTGTTGGCGGAAGGGGAAAATTCTAACCTTGTTTTATCTCAATTCTGAAATCATATTGTTAGGAGACAAACCCAACTCATCAAAATTGAAGGAACTGGAAGCATTACTCAAAGATTCATCCCAAAAGTTAGGAAAACACTTCGACCAACTTATGACTACTCACCTAGACAATAAATAGCCAGATATTTTCGGCTAATGCTTGGTGATGGATTGTCGTTAAATGCAATTAGGGGGAGATTTTCCGTAAGTTGTACCACCAAGTCATTAAGCACCTCAGCATCACAGTCATAAATTCTCACGTTATGTAGCTGCTCAATTTCTGGTAGAATATCTTGAAAACCGTCGAATTCAAAAAAGCGATAAATAAGTTGATCGCATGGATGTTCTCTGAAATATTCGAGACTTGCCTCAATCTCCTTATTCAAGTGCATCGGGAAGAATTCTATTACTGGCATAGGTTGGGGATTTTGTCGAAAGTAATAAAAATGGCGACCCGCAGATCGCCATTATCGAGCTTTTCTATTCACTCGATCATCAAACTCAGATAACTGTGTCCGGTCCTATCCAGACGCACCTTGTTCAACGTATTTCTTAGTTTGCGTACATAAGAAGTTCTGTCATATCCAGTCGTGAAAATGCCAAGAGACTTACGAGAAAGAACAACACAAGTACAACCATGATAACAATCAGTGGGATTCGTAACCAAGCCTTCTTCAATTTCCCAATCCCTAAAAGACACACGTACATTAACACGCTGTTTATAAGGAACTGTATTATCTGAGCCACGTTAAATGAACCTAGCCAGTACAATATCCTACACCAAAACTTTACTGCGGTTCTTCCAATTGATGATTCCAACCCGGTATTCTGATAATTGAGCAGTTTGGCGTTGTAGTACAACCATCCATCGGCCAACCATCCCTCATACTTAGCCAACAGCAGGATCACGAAAAAGCACATTAGAAAATAGATCAGAACGCCAGGTCCCTCGTACTTATCTTCTTCCTCCACTTTAACTTTTATATTCTCAGTACTCATTTCCTAACGGTCTTTTTAATAGTGGATTCTTGATATATCCCTTGATAAATGTTGCAGGTGCTTCAGCCTCCGGCCAGTAATAGTAAGCCACCGGATACCAGGTCTCATTTGAATCTGTTTTTTCAATCGGTGGACCGGTGACTGTGATGCTCTCCCCAGCCCAGATTTCATGCAATACTTTGGAGTTTGTATCTGGGCTTTCCATAAGATTTATGTTGACCGTGTCCAGATATGCCGCATCGTATGTAAATTCGGGTCTTGTGCAGCAGTAATGAAAGGCCATCGTTCGGATTCTATGGAAGTCTTTGATCTCGAACATATAAAAACCGTCAGGCCAAGTTTCCAAACTGTATTCCTGACCTGTTACAATGGAACCCTCGTAGTACTCAAAGCCGGGTACTATTCTCGCAATGTAAACATCGATGCTTGGTTTCCAGGACACTATCTTGAAGGTAGCATGTGTAAAATCAGCCACTATCCTAAAATTAGTATCCTCTTTGAATTGCTCCCAGTACAATGAGTCTTTAATCCTCCAGGATTCGTCATCGGATTTAGAATTTTGAGCAAAGGAATTCAGCCCAATGAAGGCCAGGAGCACAAATGGAATCGCTTTCCTCACGGGCAGGTGATTGAATTGAACTGAGGGGCACCAGCTGGATGAAGATCAGGAATGAAATGCTGTTTCTATTGCTTTCTTTTTGCTTTGGTCTAACTCCCCACCACAAAATGATACCCCTTCCCCTTCAGCGTAATAATCTCTATCGCAGAGTCTTCACCCAGGTATTCGCGTAATTTACGAATGTACACATCGAGATTCCGGGAGTTAAAGAAGCTGTCGTCGCCCCATACCTCAAGCAGCAACTCTTTACGATCTACCGTTTTGTTCTGGTGTGTAGCCAGGATGCCAAACACCTGCGATTCACGGTGACTGAGTTTTATCACGCGGTCTTTGTAGTGCAATTCGTAACGGCCGGGCAAAAATGTGTAGCCACGGATCGCGATCTCATCTCCTTTTTGCTGCAGCGATGCGTTGAGATTGGTATTGCTGATGAGGTTGAGCTGGTTGTTTACACGCAGGATCAGTTCCTCAACGCTGAATGGCTTTTTCAGGTAATCGGTTCCGCCAGACGCAAATCCCTGCACCAGGTCCTCCGTCTGCGTTTTAGCTGTCAGGAAGATGATCGGCATACGCGGATAAGTCTTGCGAAGTTCGGTGCCAAGCGTAAACCCGTCGATCCCGGGAAGCATCACATCGAGCACGCACACTTCAGGCTGGTACTCGCTGCACTGCTGAAGCACCAGGGTCCCGTCTTCGACCCAGTTCACATCGAAACCGCGCAGTTCGAGTGTTTCCTTGACGATTTTGCCTAAAAAAGGCTCGTCTTCAACGTATAGGATCTTTGTTTTCATAGTTTGAAATGAAGTTCGAAGCGACAACCGCCACCACTTAAGTTCTGCACCCGGATGCTTCCGCCGTGGTGACGCATGACCTGCGACGCATAACTGAGTCCGAGGCCGTAGCCCTTGGTATTGTGAATGTTGCCGCCGGGCACACGGAAGAATTTATCGAAAACCCTGTTCAGGTATTCTGGCGGAATTCCCGGACCGTTGTCGCTTACACTGATCACGGCCGACTGTTCGTTTTTGACCAGTGCCACACCAATCGAAGGCTGTGGTCCGGCGTATTTCATCGCATTATCGACCAGGTTGAGTACAATGCCCTGTATATGGATCGCATCTCCCTTCACCCAAACACGTTCATCCGGCAAAGAAAGACTGATCCCCGCACCCTGCTTTTCAGCCCTCATTTTTACGGATTCGAGCGATTCGGTCAACAAGGCTTTCAACTCAATATCATCTTTACTGATCAGTGCGTATCGACTATCCAGCATACTGCTGTTCAACACTTTACCGAGCAGGAGTTCAAGTCGGTTGAGCTCAAGCGTGGCCATCCCGAGGTATTCGTGCGCCACACCTTCATTCTGCATTACACGGCGGTCACCCAATGCCTCAAGCGCCACTTTCACTGTAGCTACGGGAGTTTTCAGCTCGTGCGACATGTTGTTGATGAGATCGTTTTTCATCGTATTCAGCTTATCCTGCCGTACGAGACTGCGGTAAGCCAGCACAAAAGCGAGCGCAGTGATAACCAGCATGAGCAGTACAAACGCACCTTCGCTGCTGAGGTTTTTTGCGATCAGCCAGTTGATCCCGCTGATGTTTGCTTCATAATTTTTGGTAAATGTGCTGGTGCGCAGCGTCACCTTATCGCCCGAAGGTTGCTTCAACTTTCCCTTTCCCGCAGGCTTCCAAGCGATGATAAGTCCCGGGGTCCGGGTGAGTTTTGATGAAAATTTTCGTTTGAGCAGGTTGGTATCCGCCTCCACCGACATATCGCTGGTGAACTTCATGTTCGGCCCGGCAATACTTGCCATTTCACCCATAATGAGCCGCATACCCGTGATCAGCATTTTACTGGCCGTATCGCTTT
The DNA here is from genome assembly GCA_040386675.1 of Bacteroidota bacterium. Classification (GTDB taxonomy): domain Bacteria; phylum Bacteroidota; class Bacteroidia; order Flavobacteriales_D; family Luteibaculaceae; genus DASUEB01. Next base: position 3,549 of record JAZKEZ010000041.1, read on the forward strand.
GCAGGTCGATATTTTCTCCTTCCACGTCGTGGGTAATGTTCATCGAACTGCTGAAGTTGAAGCTCTTTTCGTTGCTCCTGAAAACTGTAACGGTTTTTTTGGTTCCGTGACTTTCCGGTACATCGTCGGAATTTACGTTTACCGACATCCGCATGTTGCTGGTTCCGTGGGGCCCCTGCACCGACTGGATCTGTTCCAGTGCCTCTTGTGGTAACGCCGGTACTGCTTCAATTGCTTCGTTAGTGGTGCGCACTTGAGTCAGGATAGAATCGCCCAGCAGTGGTTTTACGATCGATTTGAAGATGAGGGTATCGAATACTTCGCGCTGGGTTTCGGCCATAACGCGTTCCAGGTTTTCGGTGATTGCCTTATGCTCCTGTTTGCTGCGCTGGATGAGCCAGAACGACACAAAACCGGTGAGCAGCAGGAACGCACAGATCATGATGCACAACAGGGTTCTTATTTTTATGCTCTGTTTCATTTTACAGCGATTTTGTGAGACAAATGTAACCGGGCAGCGGTTTTGACGAACGAACCATTAACCATAATTAACCTTAATTACCGGCACGTTAACCTGCTTTGGAAATGCGGCAGAATACTTTCGTCTCATCAAAAAATCACTACCATGAAAAAAGCAATCCTTACCCTTTTCACTTTTTCGATAGCAGCGGTAACCATCGCACAAACCCAATCAGGAAAGGTGACTTACGAAGAAATCATCACCTTTAAGATCGATCTGGAAGGTGAGGCCGCACAATTTGCCTCAATGATGCCGAAGGAACAGAAAGGCACCAAAGTTCTGCACTTCAACCAGGATGCATCCATCTTTATGTCGCCACAGAAAACCGAAGACGAAGAAATCAGCCGCACCACCGAAAACGGATCACACTTCAAATTCAAGATCGGGCGCGCCGATGAAAAAGCATACTGCGACCTGAAGAAAAATAAAAAGCTGGAACAAAAGGATTTTATGTCGAGAAAATTCCTGGTCGAGTCTGATATCCAGACATCTAACTGGAAACTTACCGGCAAGCAGAAAACCATCCTGGGTTATCCGTGCCAGGAAGCCGTAAAAGAAGACTCAACTAAAAAAACTACAGTCTGGTTCACTCCTGCGATCCCGGTTTCGGTTGGTCCTGCCGGATCTGAAGGACTTCCCGGATTGGTATTGGCGATGGAAGCCAACAACGGGGAGTATGTGCTAAATGCCACAAGTGTTGAAGCCGGTAAAGAAGATGTTGCATTACTGGTAAAACCGAGTGAAGGAAAGAAAATGAGCCGTGAAGCCTACACTAAAATGGTAGAAGAGAAAACCGAGGAGATGCGGAAGGAATATGGCGGCAGCGGGAATGGAAATGTGATCATTAAAATGCGAACGAATTGATCGTACTTTAATGATCACAGCCTGTTGAAGTGGTGCCTGAGCCTGTCGAAGTCCGGTGACTGAGCTTGTCGAAGTCCCAAGAATTTTCAACCTTTACCAAATGAATAAACTATCCTCTACCCTCTTTCTTTTCCTGTTTTCTCTTTCTGCCCTCTGCCAGATTGATCCCCGGATCGTAAAAATGACTGCTGAAAAGGACTTTTTCCAGTTACAGGAGAAACTCGACCACCTGAAGCTGGATCAAAAAAGCAGGGACTACGCACTGGCACTGAGCCACAATGCTTTTGGAGAATACGCACAGTCGATCGCCATTATCACCAACTGGAAATCGAATTACAGTGTTGATCCCGCAGATTCGGTTTACAAGGAATTGCTGAGTACCAACATCGACAACTACTACAAACTCGGGCGTTTCAGGGAAGCAGCGGCCGCGACACAGGAGGTGATAGTCGGCTTTCCTTCCATTACCGATGAAGAAGAATTACAGGACCTGCGTAATACCGGTCAAATCTGGAAAGGACTTGAAAACACCGCGGTTCAGCAGGTAATATTCAGTAAAACAACCGTGATCCCGTTTACCCGCGATATCGCAAAGCTGATCAACATTGAGGTAAAACACACCGGCGGATCGACTGCTTCGGTATTTGATACCGGCGCCAATATCTCGGTAGCTACCGAAAGTACCGCACAAGCGATGAAGTTACAAACGGTTGCCGACAGCATTAAGGTCAAAGCCATCACCGGAAATGAGGTATATGCGAAAATTGCGGTGTGCCGGGAATTATCGATTGGCGACGTTACCGTTAACAATGCGTATTTCCTGGTGTTCCCGGATGCTGATCTCACTTTCGGAGGCGGCGTTTACAAGATCAACCTTATTGTAGGTTTCCCGATCATCAGGGATTTGGGAGAGATTGCCGTAGACCAGGTGGGAAATACCATGACCATAGTTAAAGACCCGAAAAAGCATGCGCATAAAAATATGTATGTCGATGGACTCACCCCAATTATTGAGGTAAAGATCAAGGATCAGCCGTTGCAATTCTCATTTGATTCCGGAGCGGATAAAACGATGTTCTATGAAAGATTCTACGCTCTGGCGAAAGATAACCGCAGCTATGAACTCACCGCAGGTAAATCTACCCTGGGCGGAGCAGGCGGTTCAAAAACCATCGACATCATGATTGCAAAACACCTGGAACTTACTGTCGGCGGGGAAACCGTGAAACTCAGCAACAGCGATGTACTGCTCTCCAACCTGATGGATGAAAAGGAACATCTCTATGGAAACCTCGGGCAGGATGTACTTCTCTCCCGAAAAAAATATGTACTCAACCTGAAGGACATGTATTTCGAATTGTCGAACAGGTAAGCACCACAAACACATCACATTATGAAACTTTTTACTTCTGCCGTAATCGCGGCACTGCTCTGCTGTTGCCTGAACTCAAGGGCACAGCAAACCCTGAAAGGCGCCATTCTCGACAAGGAAGGTCTCGCAATGCCTTACGCAACGGCCACGCTGCTTAAACCTTCCGACTCTACCCTCGCCTACTTCGGGATCAGCAACGACCAGGGACAGTACGAGATCAAAAACGTTAAGCCGGGAACTTACCTGCTCCAATCGGCTTACCTGGGCTATAAACAGTATTACAAAAAGATCGAAGTCCCGGTAGAGAACGGTCTGATACCGGCCATCGTGATGCAGCAGGAAGACCGCGACCTGAAAACGGTGGAGATCGCTGCCGAGCGCGTTCCCATGATGATCAAAGGCGATACGGTGGAATACAACGCCGGCGCATTTAAAACCAAACCCGATGCAAACGTGGAGGAACTGCTGAAAAAACTTCCGGGCGTTTCCGTTGATCGCTCCGGGAACATCAAAGCACAGGGCGAAGACGTTAAAAAGGTGCTTGTAGACGGGAAAGAATTCTTCAGCAACGACCCGAAGATCGCTACCAAGAATCTTCCTGCGGATGCGATCAAAAAGGTGCAGGTGTACGACAAAAAATCTGATCAGTCGGAATTTACGGGCGTTGACGACGGTTCGCGCGACAAGACCGTAAACCTGGTGCTGAAAGACGACCGCAAAAACGGCTACTTCGGTGACCTTATCGGCGGTTACGGTACCGACAACAAATACCAGGGCAGCGGCAAACTCTATAACTTCAAACCCACTTCTCAGTTTGCTGCACTTGGAATGGTGAACAACATCAACCAGTTTGGTTTTTCGGTAAGCGACTACATCACCTTCAAAGGCGGGATCGGTAACCTGATGTCGGGCGGCGGACTGAACTTTAACAGTTCGATGCCCATCAATTTTGGTCAGCCGGTCAACGGACTGATCACCTCGGGTGCCGGCGGACTGAATTACACTTACGAACCGGTAAAAAACCGGAGGTTCAACATCAGCTACCTCGGAAACGCCTCAAAAAACAGGCTGCAGCAGAGTACTTACAGCCGGAACTTTACCAACGACGGGACGTTTGAGCGCAACCGCACAAGCACCGAAACCAGCCGCGACAACGGCCATTCATTTGCAGCCAGCCTGCGCAACGACATGGACTCGGTAAACCAGCTCACCGCAGGAGCCACTGCAGGTTTTACCCGCGGCAACAGCAACAGCAAGGCATTCACCGAATCGCTGATCGAGAAAACGGCGTTCAACTCGCTCGACAATTCGACGCTAAATTCATCGAAAGGCATTTCAGGAAGCGCCAACGCAGCCTACGTGAGCCGCCTCGGGAAAAACTGGCCGATGCTCAAACTGTCTGCCGACGGGGACATCGACCAGTCGATCTCTGGTGATGAATGGACCAACCTCACCTCGATCTTTGAGCCTACACCGGCGAGTTTCACCATCACCCAATTCCAGAAAAACAACACCAACCAGTTGGGTTACGGCGGAAGTGCATTGCTGAGCCGCCGCCTTGGCAAAGGGTTTTTCCTCGATGGATCGTTGACGGCACGGATGAACGATGATCATTACACCCGGAAACAGGGAACACCGCCGGAGGAAAAC
>JAZKEZ010000042.1:0-11858 GCA_040386675.1 Bacteroidota bacterium
AAGCAGCGACGGTTTTTGCGTTACTTTTTCCAAAAAAGTAACAATGACAAACCAGCCATCGTCCAACTTGCAGAACAAAGCAAATCAAAAAGAGGCTGCCTCCCAAAGGAAACAGCCTCTATAATTATTCATAAGTCAGCTTACTGTACCGAGATCATCCTCCTTTCGCTCACCCCTTTCTGAGTGATCACAAGGGTGTAATTTCCTCTTGCCACACCAAGGTTTTGCAACTCAAGACTGAAGTTCGAAGTGTACTCTTTGGTGAAGCGCACCACACCATAGATGTCTACAAGCTCTGCTTTTACTTTTGCGGTTTCACTATTCAATCTCACGTTTACCTTACCAAATGATGGGTTAGGATACACAGAAGAAATAATAGGTGTCGGTTGATCGGTAACTACCGCCGGCTCTTCTGCCGGGGCAAGCTCCTGGGTTAGTCCAGGTGCTGCGCTTACCAGGCCTTCCTCACCACCCGGATCTGTAGGAATGAAGTTGGTTTGTTCGCGGTAGTAGCGTGCGGTATGCCCAGGTCCGGTAAGTCGGTAGGCATCATAAGTAGCGTAAGTATTCCCGCTTGGTGTGCTGGATATCAATGTATTGGATACCCTGAACGGGTGAATGGCAATGACACCGTTGTATATACCATTAGGAATGTCAGAAAGGGTAACATTGGAAAGACTGGAACCGGCAGGACTTACCACATTCAGTTTTTTAGTGTAAACATTAACTCCCGGAGAAGTTTGCGTTCCTGAAATCGTAGCGATGATCACATTCCTGTTGGCATCTACTGCAAGGGCCGATACTTCACCTCTTTGCGTGTAAGACGCGTGGGTGGTGAGATTGGTGCTGTAGGTCCACGGAGAAGTGAGGTTACTAATGAGTGGCATGACAGCATATGCGCCGTATTTCGTGGTAAGCGGGGCGTAATTGGCTTCGTATCCGAAAGCAAGTACTGTACGTGAGTTGATGGGGTCATCTACCAGCTTCACACCGTAAACATTACCGATCGCAACGTCGGTACCGGCAGTTACTCCCGGAGCAGTCTTGGTGACGTTGTAAGTAGTAGAAGCGGTCAGGTTCATTCTGTCTAATGAGATATAATCATTAAGACCAGCTGAACCAACAACAATAGTTGCTGCTGCCCAGGAGCCGGCAGAGTTCAGCACGAGACCGGTAGGGTGTACCTTGCCGCCATAGCCGCTCAAAGCGCAAAGCGTAGATCGGATTGCGACCAGTGTTGGAGTAGCCGTGGAGTTCTCATTTACCAACACGTGGTGATACCTGGTCGAATCAAGATAGGTAGTTTGATCTGCTGCGGTAAAGGAAACACGTACGGTTCCGGAAGCATTCAACGCGGCTATTTTGTATGGATTCATAACCAATCCTGAAGCAGAAGTATAGGAATACGTCCATGCTGCAGCCGAACTGATGCTGGAAAGGTTAAAAGCCTTTAACCCGACTGTGGTAGATGAGGTAGAATAAAGCCCATAAACTTTTGTGCCTGCGGTTGCAATGTCGATGATGCGCTGGTTGCTGCTGGTAGGAGAAGAACCCGTATTGGTCCCCGCAGTATCAAATTCAAGGATCCCAGCGGTAAAGGAACCCGGGGAACCATAGTTTACCGCCATGTAGACTTTGCTGGCCGCTCCGGGAACTTTTACAAGTCCGGCGAAGCTTACAGATGTGGTCGCCTGACTGATGGTTGAGGTCCAGATGAGGTTACTGTATTTGTCACGTTTTGAGAGTTTTATGGTAACGTAACTGCCCGAATACAATTCCTGGGCACAGTATACATTTTCCAGTTCATCGATGGCCGATTGTCTCATGACCATCAGTTCTTCATCGTACGTAGTCAAGATTCCGCCGGTTTCGGTCTTGTACCAGTCTTTGGTCTGGGCATGGGTCTTTCCGTACAGGAACGTCCCAGCTAAGAGGGTAAGAAAAACGAGTCGTTTTTTCATGTTTCTGAGAGTTTTAAAGGTTTAACTGATTTGATTGACCCAAAGTTGAAGGTTAAAATCACCAGTCGCAAACCTTTCGACCCGCAGTTATTATTTGGGCAGCAGAACTAAAAATTCTGGCAGCCTGAATGAGTAAGCAGGCAGATTATTCAGTGCCCCATTTTTACACGTTTGATGTATGTGGTTAATAATTAGAGGTGTAGGTGTGGAACGGCTTAAAAAACGCTCAATGAATCATTTTGGCCAGCAACAATTCAATAAACTCCGCTCTTTTATTCCGTGCTACCGCCACTTCATGGTTATCGGACATCGTAATGTGCGAACCGTTGTTTTTGGAGTAACGTTTCACATGCTTCATGTTGATCAGGTGAGACTGGTGGATACGAAAGAATCCCAGCGGCTGCAACAGGTCTTCGTAATACTTAAGCGTACGTGAAACCACCTCCTGCCGGCCGTTGGCAAAAATGAAAACGGTATAGTTGTTTTCAGCCTCTGCACGAATGATCTGATCCACATATTCCGTAAGAAAGCCTTTGGTGGTTGGCAGGATGATCTTGTCCGGTTTTCCTTTTTGCTGCAGCAATTGCTCACACAACATTTCGATTTGTAGGGCAGTGTTCGATTCCGGTTTTGAAACCTTTGCTACTGCCGCGACCAGTTCATCTATATCTATGGGTTTCAGCAAATAATCAAGGGCAGAAAACTTGATGGCTTTCAGTGCGTACTGATCGTATGCCGTGGTAAATATGGTCTTGAAATTTTTATCTCCATGGATCTTCAGCAACTCAAAACCATCCTGCCGCGGCATATTGATGTCCAGGAAAACCAGGTCAGGATCGTTTACCCTGATGCTCTGGCTGGCCACCGCAACCGACCGGCACGAATCTACCAGTTCGATGTGCTTGCAATACTGCGCAATGTGTGATTCCAGTACCTCTCGGGCACCCGGCTCATCGTCAACAATTATGGCTTTAATCCGGTTCATCAAATTCAAATTTAACGGGTAAGACAAGTTCTACTAATGTGCCGGTTTCGGGTTCTTCAAAATCGGTAATGGTAATGCTGGAATCGAGGTCTTCGGTAAGCGACAGCATGTTCAGTCGTTCGCTGGTGATCTTCATTCCCGCAGATTTATGTTCAAGATTCCCTGATTGTTTAAGCTCTTCTGATTTCCTGCGGCCAATGCCGTTGTCCTGTATTGAGCAGTACATCACTTTGCCTTCCAGCCGGAAAGTGATCACAACGGCACCTTTCTTTTCGAGCGGCATAATGCCGTGCCACACTGCATTTTCCACATAAGGCTGGATGATCATTGCCGGGATCAGGGTATTTCCGGTATCTATGGCCGGGTCGACCTGTATGGTGTATTCAAGGTTATTTTCGAGCCTTAAATTTTCAAGCTGCAGATACAAACTGAGCGTCTGTACTTCCTCGTGCAGCGATAAAAAAGGATTTCCTGAGTTGGAGAGTATACTCCTGATCAGGCTGCCGAATTTGGACAGGTAGCGGTGCGCGGACTCGGGATCATTCCTGATAATGAATTTCTGTATGGAATTGAGCGCATTGAAGATAAAATGCGGATTCATTTGTGCATGCAGCGCTTTCAATTCAAGCGCGGCCATGCGCTTGCTCAGTGCAAGCTGCTGGTTCGCTTTTTTATTCTGCCTGCGCAGCTTGGACCGGTATACCAGGTAGGTTGTGAGCAATATCGCCGCAATGAGTGTGCTGATGAACCACCACGACCGGTACCACGCGGGCACCACCGTAAAACTGAAAGTAGCCGGGATCTTGCTTTGAAATTGTTGGCCAATAGAGGCGTATACCTCGAACGTATATTCTCCGGCGGGAAGAAAATTGTACTGGACCTCAGGATGTTCGCTGAATTTCCAGATGTTGTCAAGGCCTTTCAGGCGGTACTTGTACCTTAAGCGCTGCTGGTCGCCGTAACTGATTCCCGAAAACCGGATGCGCAAAGCGTGCTGGTACTGTATTTTTCTCGCAGGATCCTTGAACGGCCGGTTATTTATCCGTACCGAGGTAATGTAAATTAGCGGGGTTTCCGTTCCGAAATCCGGCACAGAAAGATCAACCACCGAAATGCCCTTGTTGGTGGCCAGCCACAACAGCTCACCGTCACGGGTTATTTCATTCACCTCATGGGAAATCAATCCATTCTGGTTGCTGTAGTTTTTTACCCGGTAGTTAAACCGGGAAGCAGCATTGATGGAATACGTGATCTTACTTACGCCGCGGTTGGTCGCGACCCACGCAATGCTGTCGCCTTCCAGGTACAGCGAATTGCAGAGGTCGGATGCGAGGCCGTTCTTTTCCACGATGCTAAACAGCTTATCTCCGTGTTTGATCATAACCCCGCTGCCACGGGTGGCGATCCACATGTCCGAACGGTTTCGCTTCAGGCAGATTATTCTGGCTTTGTAAGCCGGAATTTTATCGCCCTGGAAATGGTAAGTACTGTCGAACGTGTATAATCCTGATATGCTTCCTATCCACAGTTTTCCGCCATAGCTGCAAATGGCTTCACAGCGCAGTTTCATACCACATTTCTCAAATGCGTCAAAAGCCACTTTGTTATCCCGGATCAAAAAAAGCGAAGAGATGTTACCCAGCCAGATACTGTCTTTACTGACTTCGAAGTAAGAATTGAAGCGATTGAAATTGGGGAAAAGCAGCGTAGTGAACTTATTCCGCTTGTCGAAATGATGAATGCCGTAGTGTGTGGAGTACCAGAGCTCTCCGAACCTGCGCTTAATAATGGTACCAGAGACCTTATCGGTATTCGCACCGGGGTTGAGGTGGGTTACTGCCTTTGAAGTTATTTTAAAAATGTTCCCATCTTCGAGTAAAGCAATGATCTCTCCCGGTTTTTGAACCGCGATGTCGGTTACCTTGTTTTCGGTGAGTCCGTCGCTGGTAGTATAACAACGCGATTGCAGGGATCGGGTGTAATACACTCCATCTTCAAGTGTACTGAACCAGGTACCGCCTTCTGTATCCCGAAAAACTGAGCTGACGGATTTTCCCCCCAGGAAATGATGCCTGGAGAATTGATCGGTGCGGTCCTTTTCCGGTGAATAGTCTGCCAGATCACTGATGGAAGAAAACCGGTATACTCCTCCCTTAAAAGTGCTCAGCCAAATGCTTCCATCAGCAAGTTGTGAAAGGTGTATAATATAACTGTTGAATTTTTTCTGAAAGATGATTCCTTTTGGAGTGACAAAAACGATAGAGTTGAACGCATTGACCAGGAATCCTTCTCGGTCAGTTTGTATGATCTTGATATTGTTATTTCTGAGTATATGACGGGAGATCATATTCCTGTTGTAGTATAACTTCAGATCACTGAAATTAGGATGTAGACATTTTCCGGGAAATACTATGGAATCGGAACCCGCATAGGATGATTTTCCATCCGTCATTAAAAAGACACCGTCAGGATAACGGGGTTCCATGGTCCTGGCCCGATCGGGATGTGTGAATGTGGTATAGTAGATGGTGGGATCTGTGTGGAAATTGTACCAGAGCGTATCACCGGTTACCAGCAGCGAATTGTGATGGATGCGATGACGTATTCCGCTGGCCGCTGGTAAATTGAAAATGTTCCCCTTCTCCAGGTAGCCGAGGCACCCTGAATGGTAAAGCAACCAGATCCTGGACCGGTCTTTCTGGAACCCGAGTACAGTGTTTTCGGTCAGCCCGTTGGCAGTCGTATAGGTTTTATAGTTTTTCCCGTCAAACCGGCAGATACCGCGGTCGGTTGCAAACCAGATGTAACCTTTCTGGTCTTGTATGGTCTGGTATACCTCAGAACCCGGCAATCCGTCGTCAACCGTATAATGCCTGAACACCGGTTCCTGTGCAAAAGAGGAGAGGGAGATCAGCAAAAGAAAAATAAAAAGAGGGCTTTTCATTTTCATACCGGTCGAAAGTAGAACAAAAAATTCTGGTTATGAATCGAAATACACTGGTTTTAATTGAAAAAAGTAAAGGATGACGCTGCTAAAATTGTGTGTTAGAATCGACCAGTTCTAGTCACAATGAACGGTTAGCCACTTTGCTTCCGGTTAGGGTTGAAGTGACATAGAATTTGGTTTTAGGTGTTGCCCTGTAGTGTTTTTCTGAAAGCAGGATTATTAGTTTTGCACGAATTTTATCGGATATGTTAAAGAGGAAGTTGGTTTTTGGGTTGATTTTACTGGGATGCATGGCGCTTTCATCTTGCGCCACACTGCTTCACGGTTCTCGTGAAGTACTGTATTTCAATAGTTTTCCAAGTGGGGCTACGGTATCAATCAACCGTAAAGAAGTGGGTACGACCCCACTCACGATCAAGCGCAGAAGAAGGTATATAAGGGAAATCGTTACGATGAAGCTCGACGGTTATGAAACAGATTCATTCCGGATCAAACGCAAAACCATAGCCTTTTCGTCCTTGCTTTCAGGTGCACTGTTGCCGATAGATTTGTTGAGCAGTGCCGCCATCCGTTATAAGGATATTTACTGGGAACGAAACCTAACCAGGACCGACGGGCAGCCAGAGACGTTCAGGAAGAACATTTACGAATACCCATACATCATTACTACTAGCGATGATACCATTTGGTTACTCGGTATGCAAAACACATTAAGGGATGCCTACACCCGAAACGAGATCCATGATAAAGACATCACGGTAACCCATGCCGCCACGGGTCAGCGGGTTCACATGACCAATGTAAAAGAGGCCAGGACCATCGGGAAACAGGAGGAACGATGGGGTCCGTTGTTCCTGAAGAAAAAATACAGTAAGCAATATTGGACTTACGAAGGCGGTCACAATGTAGGCTCACACAAAGACGCTGATTTTTACAGGCTTTGCGATTACGGAAATTACAAATTGATGGAGTCGTATGAGGTTGAAACTATTGCAGTGGGCCATAATTTCGGCAGGGGTGCTAACACCCAGATCACCGCTACCACTATTTATATTGATCTGTATGTAATGACCAAAGACAACAAGCTGGTCGCAACCATCAACAAAAAGAATTACAAACAGGTACTCGATGAGTACTTCAGTTCCAACTCGGCACTTCAGAAATGGGTGGGCAAAAGCCGGAGCTACGCTCACTTTTTAAGAATCTTTGACCCTGCAGCGGTAAGCCGGGAGAGTATCCAGGATAACCGGAAACGTATCAATCAGAAGAGATAAAAAATCAAAAACGCTTAACCAAAAAAGGCCGTACTCTCGTGAGTACGGCCTTTTATCTGTTATAGTCAGGATGACATACGGGTTACAACACTGAGATCAGTTTGCGGTCCGTAGTACCGTTCTGGGTGAGGATCAGTGTATACGTTCCCGGAGCCAGACCAAAATTCTTAGGGTTCAATTCGAAACTGCGGTCGTATTCTTTAACAAAACGTACGTTTCCATTCAGGTCGATGATCTCCGCTTTAATAACACTGCGCTCATCTTTCACCCTGATGCTTATTTCTCCTGCTGATGGATTTGGATACACCGATGAAATGATCGGGTGATTTTCCACAATTCCGGTAGCTTCTTCGATAAGAGACGGAGTAGTTTCCAGTACCGGTCCGATTACCGGATTGTACATCAGGTTGCTGGTGTAGGCTCGTGCATAGCGGGAAGTATATCCGTTACCGGTAAGGCGATAGGCCTCATAATTCTGGTAAAGGTTCGGTGGAGTGGAGATCAGTGTGCGCGTAGGGCGGAAGGTGTGAATGGCCAGGGGGGTAAGCCCGGTACCGCTCGCAGGATCTGTAAGTTGAACATTGGAAATGTTTGATCCGCTGAGACTTACCACGTGAAGGTGGTGGGTGTATGAAAAATTATTACCATACAACGCCGCTACGACGAAGTTGCTTTGCTTATCCGCGGTCATTGCCGAAAGACTTCCCACCTGGTCATTGGTAGCATGTGTTCCCAGTGTGGTGTTCAGGCTCCAGGCATCGGTAAGGTTACCCTGCAATGAAGTGACGATAAAGCCTGCTTTCTTTGGTGAAGTATTAGGCATGGAATATCCGTAAGCCAGGAATGGATTGGCAGAGCTTGAGATCTTTACGAGTTTCACTCCGTAGTTAAGACCGATACCTACATTTCCGCTGCCCGATGCACCGGGAATGGTCTTATTCACGGTATACGTTGTTGCCGCCGAAAGACTCATGCGGTCAACTACCACAAAATCGTCATCCGAGCTGCCTGCAGCGGTAATAAGAGCCGCAGCATACGATCCGCCGGTGGTTACCACAAGGGCAGAAGGTTGTATCCATCCGCCGCTCGAACCAACAGATACAGAGATCCCTCTTTCGGCAACCATGCTGTAACTGGTGGAACCGCTCTCCGTAAGCAACACGTGGTACCAGTACTGTGAACTGGAACTGCCGGACGGATCTGCTGCGGTAAATCCAATCTTAGTTACACCTGACTGCACATGTGTGCCCAGTTTGAAAGGCAGTATATTACCGCTGGTGGTAGGGTCGAAACTGTAGGACCACACCGGGCTGCTGGCAATATTAGACAGGTCGAAAGCTTTCACCCCAACCGTACTCGAAGAGGTGGCATACAATCCGTATACCCTGCTGCCTGCGATTTCAAGATCAATAATACGATGTCCCGAAGCGAGTGACTGTACAGGCAAGCTGGTACTGCCGCTCGTATCGTATTCCAGGATCCTGGAACTAAAGCTGGACGGTCCACCATGGTTCACTGCAAAATACAGGTTTCCTGCAGCTCCCGCCGTCTTAACCATTCCGGCAAAACTTATACTGGTTCCGGTAAGGGCAAGATCCCGCGTCCAGATCAGGCTCCCCGTACTGTCGCGTTTGGTGATTTTTACACAGGCATCGCTGCCCGACATGTACTCCTGTGCGCTGTACACATTTTCTACTTCGTCCATGACCGACTGTCGGATAACCATCAGTTCTTCCGGATACGTGTTGGTAATAAGGCTACCGGTCTCCGCCTGGTACCATTTTCGGGTTTGTGCCTGAAGATTTACAGACATACTTAGTCCGCTTATCACAGCGAGACTCATGAGCATCTTTTTCATTGTTAAAGGCTTTAAGTAATTGGGTGAATAACTTGGCCAAAGGTGAATGGTTTCAATACTCTAGTCAATTTCCGGCTTACCGCGTTTATCATTTAGCCGATTTTGTGCTGAATCAGGTAGTTGCGGTTGAGAATTTGGGGAGAGGGGGGGGAAGTGAGTTAAATATCTTTTGGTTGCATCTCAAAATTGAGCTTTGAATGCAATTTTTCTGTCTCTATCTTTGAAGGACAAAATGACGGCACTTAACCAATATATGAAGGAGATAAAGCGGCTTTGTGAACAACACAACGTGAAGTCGTTGTACGCTTTCGGTTCTGTGGTAACAGGAGATTTTACCAAAGACAGTGATGTTGATCTGATCGTTAGTTTTTCCAATGTCGAGCTTCGCAAACATGCCGATAACTATTTTGATCTGAAATTCTCTTTTGAGGACCTGTTTAAACGAAAGGTTGACTTATTGGAAGAACAAGCCTTGAAAAACCCCTATTTCATCCAGAACGTAAACCAGCACAAGGAGTTAATTTATGGGTATTGAGATCAAAGCCTGGCTTTACGACATTCTTAACGCCATTAGTGAAATCGAAAGTTTTGTTCCGTCTAGCTTCGATGAATACATGTCTGATGTAAAAACTAGAAGAGCAGTTGAGCGAAATCTGGAAATCATTGGTGAAGCCATGAACCGGATTTTGAAGAAAGATGATTCTATCAACATCACCAACGCCAGAAAAATAGTAGACTTCCGAAATGTCATCGCCCACAGTTACGATTCTGTTGCGGATAAGGTAGTTTGGTCGATCATTATTGATCAGCTTCCAAAACTTCAGGAAGAGGCTTCTGTTCTTTTGGGGGAGTAAGACTCGTTTTATTTGTGGGAGTTATTGGATTTCATCAAATTGCAGAACAACTCTCAATTGTTTGGAAAGTATATTCTCCCGTCTTTTTGCTTATCGGCAACGCGAAGCAATGTCTCCGTTGGAAAATTTTACAACGGAAATTTTCGCTTACTGCTTAAGTGAGGATGTTGTCTTCAGAAACTCGTTTTTAAATCTGCTTGGAAGGACGGAATTAGGTGACTGTTTTGTGAGTACCCAAAAGGTATTTAACCAAGGCCGACCAGATATTGAAATGTGCTTTTCGGACAGCGTGTACCTCTTCGAGATTAAGATTGAATCCTTGGAAGGTGAAAGACAACTGGAGCGCTACCATGAGATACTTCAAGAGAACTACTCTGGTAAACGGAAGACACTGGTTTACCTTACCAAACTCTTTGATCCAAAAGAGATCGTATCGCAGGAAATCGGCTTTCAACAGGTACGATGGTATCAAATCTTCAATCTTATATCAACAACCAATCTTCCGGTAACTCAGGAGTTCAGGAAGTTTCTAAAAAATAAAGGCATGGAAAAGTCAGCAGATTTTAATGTACATGATATCTCAGCATTGCTCAATATCCATGAAGCAATTACCAAGATGGATGAAGTTCTGCAATTGTTTAAACCAGAGTTCATCAACCGTTTTGGTGGCTATTCCACAAAAGCCAGCCGCGGAACCTATTTGGCCAATGGTTATTATGGTAATTATGTCGCTTATCCGACGTTACGGCGAAAACTACAGCGAGAATTTGATCCTAAACTGGTGAAGGAGCAATTCCCGGGCATTTATAGCAACGCAAAGTCTATGCGTGATATAGTTGATTGGTATTCGTTTGAAGAGGTGTGGAGTTCGTCTGAAAACGACTTAGATCCGGCAAAGAAATAATTCTACAGTTAAGAAAGATTTGATATTCAACTACCGAGAAGCGTTGCCGATACCTATATCTTCTTTGAGCAAAAATTTTATTGATTGATTTCTCACAAATGGGACAGAGAGCGACCTATCAGTATCGAATAGGGTTGGCTAGGCAATAAAAATATGAGCTAAGGTTCTGAATCTAATCATTTCCAACTAATTTGATTAGTATTAGAATTAATTAAGGAATTGTAGATCTAAAACGCCCCTCTTTTTTATGCCACGTTTACTAAAAAATGATACAGTTAGATTGCTTGAATCCAGTGTTGAGTCCCTAGGACTAGCACAACTAGGGATATGCATGTTCAGGAGAGATCAATTGAAGATAGAACAAGTAAGATATTCAAGTGAAATCGGACTAATTGGATGTGCCGTCGAACTGATCATGAGTGCCATATTGATTCAAGCTTTGGGCACAAAAAGCATCTACCGAGATTATAAGGCTGGAAGATATAAAACGGCTTCTGAAATTTTAAGCGATTTCCGAAATTTGTTGAAGCAGTCGTCTATAAATACTTCTTTTTTGACTAATGGAATCCTCAAAAAGGAAGAGCATTTCACAGGTATTCTTGAACTGACCAATAGATTTCAAATTATCATAACATGCAGAGCTAATGGTCTGCACAACGGTTTTGGATTGAGTTATGAAATTGTCGCTTCCCTATTTCAGGATGTAAGCAACTTTATGAAGCTGATAGGAACTTCGAGTAGTATAAAACCTTATTTAGCAGTAATTCCAGAATTGGTAGGGATTAGTATAGATAAGAAGGTGCTAATTGAGGATTTGTACGATAGGTTAAAGAAAACAGATAGTGCCCGTGAACAAGAGTCTGTTTTATCATCTTTATTTTTAATTCTTCCAGAAATACCTCAAAACCTACCTGAGTGGGTAAGTAAATTTGAAAGTCTTAAAATAGCTCCTAAGAAGAACGACGTGGTGTTTTTGATTGATGCGTTGGAAAAAGCAAACCCTGTGGCTCTTAAAAAGGTTCAAGATGGTGGAGATAACCTCAACGTTACGATTGTTGGAAGGGATGTGCCGGGG
>JAZKEZ010000043.1:0-9167 GCA_040386675.1 Bacteroidota bacterium
AAAGCAGCGACAGTTTTTGCGTTACTTTTTATAAAAAAGTAACAATGACAAACAAGTCAACAAACAAGTCAACAAACGAGTCGACAAACGAGTCGACAAACGGGTCAACAAACGAGTCGACAAACTAAGCGTCAAACCAATCATCAAACAACAACTCCTTGTTTATATTACAAACAAACAAGATCGCATCTCCATGCATCCTCCGGTTTTAGTGAGGTTACAGAATTCTATGCGTTCATAACTGTGTTAGAAACTCTGGCTCCGATTTTCAGTTCTCCGGCGGATTTGTGGCTATTTTTACGGGTTCGTTATGTAAAGTGAATCCATGGAAGAGTTTGATAAGCCACCCGTTAATTACAGTGAAGACGATATTAAGTCGCTCGACTGGAAGGAGCACATCCGGTTGCGGCCGGGTATGTACATTGGTAAACTCGGCGACGGGAAGGATTATGATGACGGGATCTACATTCTCGTAAAAGAGGTTCTCGACAACTGTATCGATGAATTTGTGATGGGCTTTGGTAAGAAGATCGAGGTCAACATCAACGAAAGAATTGTTTCGGTACGTGATTACGGCCGCGGAATTCCGCTTGGAAAAGTGGTGGACGTGGTATCCAAGATCAATACCGGTGGAAAATACGACAGCAAAGCGTTTAAAAAATCAGTCGGACTTAACGGAGTGGGAACCAAGGCGGTAAATGCACTTTCCATGAACTTTAAGGTGGAGGCTTACCGCGACGGACAGATGAAGCGTGCTGAATTCCAGCGTGGTGAACTTACCGGCGAAAGCCAGGTAGGACCAACCGAAGAAAAAAACGGAACCTTCGTTACGTTTCTCCCTGACGACGCCATTTTCAAGAATTATCACTTCCGCGAGCAGTATGTGGAACGACTGCTGTGGAACTATTGTTACCTGAATACCGGTCTTACGATCTGGTTTAACGGTAAATCATACAAATCGGAAAACGGTCTGCTTGACCTGTTGAACGAGAACCTGAGCGGGGAACCACTTTACCCGATCATTCACCTTCGCGGCGAGGACATTGAGATTGCCGTAACCCACGGTCAGCAATACGGTGAAGAGTACTATTCGTTTGTTAACGGACAGCACACCACGCAAGGCGGAACCCACCAGGCAGCGTTTCGTGAGGCTTTTGCCCGTACACTGAAGGAATTCTTTAAAAAAGACTACGACGCAGCAGACATACGCACTTCGATCGTTGCAGCCATTGCTGTAAAGGTTACCGAACCGGTGTTTGAAAGTCAGACCAAGACCAAACTGGGTAGTCATGAAATTGAGCCCGGAGGCAAAAGCATGCGTGCGTTTGTCGGCGATTTTGTGAAAGAGCAGGTAGATAACTTCCTGCACCGTCACCCGGAAGTAGCCCAGGCCCTTGAAGCC
Organism: Bacteroidota bacterium; assembly: GCA_040386675.1. Taxonomy (GTDB): domain Bacteria; phylum Bacteroidota; class Bacteroidia; order Flavobacteriales_D; family Luteibaculaceae; genus DASUEB01. The sequence goes on from JAZKEZ010000043.1 coordinate 1,403, forward strand.
AAGATCAAGCAGTCTGAAAAAGAACGCAATGAACTGAGCGGTATTCGTAAACTGGCGAAGGAAAGAGCAAAAAAGGCCAACCTGCACAACAAGAAGCTGCGCGACTGCCGCAACCACCTCGACTGCAAGGACGAAATAGTTGGCAAAGCCACTACCTTATTCATTACCGAAGGAGATTCGGCGAGCGGAAGCATCACCAAAAGCCGGAATGTGAATACCCAGGCCGTATTCAGCTTGAAAGGAAAACCGCTTAACTGCTACAGTCTTACCAAGAAGATCGTTTACGAAAACGAGGAGTTCAACCTGATCCAGGCGGCACTCGATATTGAAGACGGACTTGAAAGCCTCCGCTACAACAAGATCGTTATCGCTACCGATGCCGACGTAGACGGGATGCACATCCGCCTGTTGATGATGACCTTCTTCCTCCAGTTTTTCCCCGACCTGGTGAAAAACGGTCACCTGTACATCCTGCAGACTCCTTTGTTCCGTGTACGGAACAAGAAGGAAACGATCTATTGTTATTCTGACGAGGAGCGCCAGCGTGCCATTGCCAAACTCGGCAAAAACCCCGAGATCACGCGATTCAAGGGACTTGGAGAGATCAGTCCTGACGAGTTCAAGAATTTTATTGGCGACGACATCCGCCTGGAGCCGGTAACGCTGAATAAAGAGCACAACCTGATCCAGATGCTGGATTATTATATGGGTAAAAACACACCCGAACGCCAGGAGTTTATTATCAGGAACCTGCGGATAGAGAAAGATCTGGCGGAAGAATTACTAGCGACTTCTTCAACAAATTGATCCAGACTGAATAGATTTATATGGCAACAGAAAGTTATACCCCGGAAGAAGGCCAGGACCCCCAACAGAACGAAGAAAATACCCTTGGCCAGGTGATCCCGGTTTCGGGAATGTACAAAGACTGGTTCCTGGATTATGCGAGTTATGTAATCCTGGAACGTGCAGTACCGGCGATCAACGACGGCTTGAAGCCCGTGCAGCGTCGTATCCTGCATTCCATGAAAGATCTGGATGACGGTCGCTACAATAAAGTGGCCAACATCATCGGGCACACCATGAAGTACCACCCGCACGGTGATGCTTCGATAGGGGATGCGCTGGTGCAGCTCGGACAGAAGGACATGCTGATCGACTGCCAGGGGAACTGGGGTAACATTTTTACTGGTGATGGCGCAGCTGCACCGCGTTACATTGAGGCGAGACTGAGCAAATTTGCACTCGACGTGGTGTATAACCCGAAAACCACCAATTGGCAGCTCAGTTACGACGGTCGTAACCAGGAGCCTGTAAACCTGCCGGTAAAGTTCCCGCTGCTGCTCGCACAGGGAGCCGAAGGTATTGCTGTAGGTATGGCCTGTAAAGTGCTGCCGCATAACTTCCTGGAATTGATCGATGCGTCTATCGCCCACCTGAAAGGCGAGGAGTTCCAGATCTTCCCGGATTTTATTACCGGCGGAATGGCCGATGTGAGTAACTACAACGACGGACTGCGCGGAGGAAAGATCAGGGTTCGGGCACGGATGCGCCAGCTGGATAAAAAGACCATCGTAATTGATGAACTTCCTTTTGGAAGCAATACCAGCTCGCTGATCGACAGTATCCTGAAAGCCAATGACAAAGGGAAGATCAAGATCAAAAAGATCGACGATAATACTTCTGATAAGGTGGAGATCCTGGTGCACTTGCAGCCCGGTATCGATCCTGACCAGACCATTGACGCGCTGTATGCCACAACCGATTGCGAAATTTCCATTTCTCCGAACACGGCGATCATTGAAAACGATAAACCCCGCTTTGTAACGGTTTCGGAAATATTAAAAGTAAATACACAGAACACACTCGAACTGCTGAAAAGCGAGCTGAACATCCGGATGAAGGAACTCGGAGACAGCTGGCACTTTTCATCACTCGAAAAAATATTCATCGAAAACAGGATCTATCGCGACATTGAAGAAATGACGACGTGGGAAGCGGTGCTGGATGCCATCGACAAAGGACTGGATCCGTATAAAAAACTGCTGAAGCGTGAAGTGATCCAGGATGATATCATTCGCCTGACCGACATCCGTATCAAGCGTATTTCCAAATTCGATGCTTTTAAGGCAGATGAGGAAATTCGCAACCTGGAGGAGCAGATCAAGGGTGTACAGCACGATCTTGACCACCTGATCGATTACGCAATTGCCTACTACCAGCGCATCAGGGACAAATACGGCAAGGGCCGCGAACGCAAAACCGAGATGCGCTTCTTCGAGAAGATCGAGGCATCGGTGGTGGTAGCCGCGAATAAAAAACTGTACGTAGACCGCGAGGAAGGTTTCGTGGGCTGGGGACTCAAGAAAGACGAGTACCTGTGCGACTGTTCCGATATAGACGACGTGATCGTATTTCGCCGCAACGGGATCATGATGGTGAGCAAGGTGCAGGAAAAGGCATTCTTCGGGAAAGACATCATTCACGTTGCAGTATGGAAAAAAGGCGACGACCGTACGATCTACAACATGGTGTACCAGGACGGTACCAACGGTCCGACCATGATGAAACGTTTTGCGGTAGATGCCATTACGCGCGACAAGGAATATGACCTGACTGCAGGAACCAAGAACTCTAAGGTGACATACTTTACAGCGAATCCTAACGGAGAGGCCGAGGTACTGAACGTACTGCTTCGTCCGCGGCCGCACCTTAAAAAATTGCGACTGGAGGTAAACTTTGCCGAGCTCGACATAAAGGGCAGGGGAGCGAAAGGAAACATCCTGACCAAGCACCTCATCAGCAAAATCACCCAGCGTGAAGCACTCGGTTCTACCCTGAGTGCGCGCAAATTGTGGTACAACGAAGTGGTGAACCGACTGAACGACGAGGAACGCGGAACACTGCTCGGCAGCTTCAAAGGCGACGATAAGGTACTGGCCGTATATAAATCAGGTATCTATAAACTCTACGAACCACAGGTTTCGATCCACTTTGAAGACGATATGCTGCTGGTGCAGAAATTCGATCCGCAGCAGGTAGCATCGGTGGTGTATTTCGACGGAGAAAAGAAACAGTACCAGGTAAAACGCTTTGAACTCGAGGTAAACGACAAACGCAACCCGTTCATTACCGAACACCCGGATTCGAAACTTGAGCTGTTCACCTTCGGCTACAAACCGGTGGTTTCAGTAGTGATCAGCAAAAAAGGAAAAGCACAGGAACCCGAGACCATAGACCTTACCGAATTTATTGCGGTAAAAGGAATGAAAGCGCTCGGTAACCGACTGACCACCGACCAGCTCGAATCAGTAACGCTGCTGAGCGACGGATCGGAAGAACTGGCTGCTGCGCTTGAAGCCGAACGCGTGGCGTTGTTGTCGACCATTCCTAAGGATCCGGATGGACCGGTGGAGGATGATGGGCAGGTAGCCCTGTTTTAATTAAGAAGTAAGAGTTAAGAAGTAAGAATTGGGATTTCTCGCTGCGCTCGAAATGACGGGGAGTAGTGATTCCACAAAAAGCAAAAAAATCCGGCATCGTTGGTTTACCAATGGTGCCGGATTTTATCTTTCTTACTTCTTACTTCTTACTTCTTACTTCTTACTTCTTACTTCTTACTTCTTACTTTTTAACTATTTTCTCAACTATCATATTTCCATCCCCAAACTCCACCTTCAGCAAATACATTCCCGGTGTGATGTCGAGGTACTGATTGATGGCGTTGTTAGTAATTTCCAGTGATTTTACCACTGCTCCGTTGATGGAGAGGATCGTTGCTGATTTCAGTGCCGGTGAGCCTTCGGTGCCGGTCAGGATCAGTCGGTCGGAAACGGGGTTGGGGTAAAGAGAGTAACCGCCTTCAGAAAGTGAGTGAATACCGGAGGTAAGGGGTTTCATGGTAAGATCCAGTACTACGGTTTTTCCGTTTTCCAATGGCAGGTTGTTGAGCACAAGCGGCTGATAGCCGGCTTTGATCAGTCGTATGGCCGCAGGACCGGCAGAGGAGTGGCCCAGTTTGAATACGCCGGTTGTCTTAGACAGGGTGCTTTGATTCAATCCGGGAAGATCTACCGCGACATTGCCAAGTGGCGCACCGGTCACTTCATCCCTAACCGTTCCGTTGATGTAGCTTCCTTTTTTGTACACCGGGCGGAAAACGTACAATCCGCCTTCCATATCGCCGGCAACGAGATTTCCGGAAGGCAGGAAAGGATACACTTCCCAAACCCCGTTGAACGTACTGCCGTAAAACGGAGAGCAATCGTATTTGGCCACTTCAATGATGTTTTCCGGATCGGAAACGTCGTGAATGGTAACTCCTTCGGTGTAATAAGAACTGATCGCGAAATCGCCGAGGATGTGGGTATTGTGTACAATGGCCTTGCTTCCGGGATTGGTCTGGATGCGGTCGGTTTCGTAGATATTTGCCGGGTTTTCTATGTTATAGACCGCGAGGTACGAATTGGCCCGTTCATCGGTGGTCACAATGTGTTTTCCATCAGTAGTAGGCCAGGCGTTGTGCGTAAAATTGCTCGGGGTATTCTGCGCTCCTATCCGTTTAGGATTCTTTTTATCGGTTACATCATAAATGGTAAAATAGCCGTCGTAAATGTGCGAGAGGTACATGCGATTCCCGATCACCAGTCCGTCGTGAACGTATGGCGTGACTTGCTTGTGGTACAATTTCGGGTTGGTAAGGCTGGTCTTCAGGTCGAAGGCTACATAGCCGTTTTTAGAGCTGAGTGCATTGCTTCCCCACAGGTACATAATGCCTTCCTCATCGATCCAGAGGGTGTGGATGGTTTGTACCCTTCCGCTGTCGGTAAACATCGATACGCCCAGGTTGCGGTTTTCGGGCAGCGTGCTCAAATCTACGATCTGCACACCGGCCGAAGCTTCGGTAACCACATAAGCGCGGTCGTTGTAAACCTTGATCTCTCTCCAGGAAGAAGTGATCCCGTTACTCCTGAATACTTCCTCCGGTTTGTACGGATCGGTTACATCAACCACGGAAAGACTTCCGTTTACCAGTCCCACCAGGGCATATTCCCTTCCTGTCTTATCTACGTATCCCCACATAGAACTCAGGGTAGTGTTATAAGGTAGTCGGGAAAGCATCGACATATTTTGTGCTGTCGTCGTCAGGGACAAGAAAATGAGCGCTAAACAGAGAAATTTCTTCATTGTGCTAATATAGTGAGTTGATCAGAGATAGCGGAAATACGCAATATGCCGTATTTCCATAAACGGTAGCGTGAGGTAGATTTGTGGAAAATCAGGACCATGCGATTGCTTTCATTTTTGTTTGCCGTAACCCTCGCTGCCTTTTCACCCAATCTCCAGGCCCAAAAACGTCCGGTCCTGTCAGACGATACCGAGATCGTTGCCCGGGCAAAGGAGTATCTCTATCAGTCGGCAGCTTCGGGTCTCATCCTCGAAAAAGTGCTCGAAACCGGCGTGAAAGGCGAATTCATATTCGACATTACGCTGTATAAAAACGGGAACGTGCTCACCATATACGCACCGTACGAGATTCCGGATGAGATGATCCGTCCGCAAAACAAGCTCAAAGACATTCTTATGGTCTGCGAATTCCCCTTTAAACTTCCTAAGAACAAGCGTGTAAAGTTCCGTCACAACTTTAAATTTTCATAACACCAAACCAAACCACACACCATGAAAAAACTGTTCACCTCCATCTTTTTGATGGGTTCCCTGCTTTCCTTCGGGCAGGACGATGAAATGAAGGAAATTTTCGTAAAAGAGATCGGGCACTCGTTTCACATTACAGGTCACAACGACGAAGACGATTACACGTATGCCAGTAACGACAAGGAAGTGTCGGTACTTAAGAACTCGAACGGAGAAATAAAATGGAACAAGCGTTACAAAGAGATCACTCCTGAGATCAACAAGGTAGATGAGATCATTCCGCTTTGGGATGCCGATGCGCTGTTTGTATTCGACCGCAAACTGGGTACCGATAAAATGGCCTGTATCGACATTCACAACGGGAACCTGCTTTGGGTATCGGGCAAATACCAGAATGTTGAAGAAGACAACATCGTTTACATCAAAGAACTTGATGCATTTGCGGTGACGACCAAATCTGCACTGGTGATGATCAAGGCACGTACCGGCGAAGAAATGTGGCAGACACAGAAATTCAAGGGTATTGTAGGATACTATGTGATCAAGTCTGACGGAATGATGACCATGATCAATATGAAGTCGTCTGTTCTGGGATCTATTTTCTCAGGAATGAAGAACCAGATCATGAAGATCAACACCAAAACCGGTGAGGTGATCTGGGACCAGACTTACCGCGGAATGGCGGAGCGTAAGGTCCTTACCCGCGAGAAGCTGATGAGCATGGACATCAAAAAAGACAAGATCTTCCTTTACCTGAACGGGATCCAGGTTTTTGATTACAACAGCGGTGCACCGATCTGGGCCATGGCTTACGATCAGACCCCCGAGGTTGTTAAAAAACCAGCCAACACCACTTCTTTCGGTGCTTACGGTGTAGTTGCCGATGCAGTGGTTGACGGAGATCACGTTTATGTACTCGACATGATCAACAAGCGCAAGCAATACGTTAAGAAATACGAACTGAACACCGGTGCCCTTGTATGGACCTCACCGGAGATCAAAGATGCGCGTGCCATTCCAAACATGTTTGTGCACAACGGTAAAGTAGTGTTGCAGGTAGGTGGTGCCGTTGAGGTACAGTACATCCAGCGTACCCGTGAATCAGACGGTTCGGTGACCATTACCCGTGCGGTTGAAACGCAAAACGTGAAGCCGTTCAACGTTCAGGCTTTTGATGCCAACACCGGAACACAGGTATGGGAAAGCGAGAAAATGAAGAAGGGGATCACCAATGCCTTTATTCACGGAGACAATGTGATCATTTGCTCGGGAAAAGCACTGTACAGTATGGAAGTAGCTACAGGAACCGAGAAATACGAGATGCCGCTGGGCAAAGACAAGATCGGACTGGCCGACCGTATTGTGGGTTACCACGATAACGTAGCCATTATCGGTGAAAAAGGAGTGAGCATGCGTAAGATGAAAGACGGCGACCTGATCGGTTCGGCGAAATACAAGAGAGCAACGCCACTGAGCTACAACGGCAAGGTAATTTATAAAGATGCGCTTGCCCTGATCACTCCGAAGAGCGATGTAGGTGTATTCAACCTGGATAAAATGACCCTGAAGAAGTTTGATGCCCGCAAAGGAGCGACCTCATACCTTTCTGAAGATGGAACCAACCTGTTTGTTCTTGAATCGGGTGGGATGCTGAGGAAGTCGAAGTTCACCAAACTGGGGACGAAGTAAGTATCTGAACCCTCACTATTATGTAAAAAACCCGCAGCTGTAAGAAGCTGCGGGATTTTTTGTTTGACGATAAGTTTGCCGCTTTGTTTGTTGCTGTCCTTTCTTTTGGAAAGAAAGAACGAAAGAAATTGTCGCTTCTTTTACTGCACTGCGCGTCACTCACAACATTGCGACCCGTTCGGCGATCTGGTCGTTCCTCCCAGCTTCCTCCGGGTGCCCGCATGTTGTTTCGCTCCGCTTGTTCCGTAAAAGAGGCGACCCTCCTACCGTATTTAGCAGTGGTCCAGCATCAGTGTTTTTTGGTTCACGGCACCTGGAACGCGGGCACCTTGACGGAAGCCGCGGAGGAACGGAGCGGATCGCCGACAAGGTCGCGTTTCCGGGAGTGGAGTGAAGTGAGGGAAAAGCAGCGACAGTTTTT
>JAZKEZ010000044.1:0-259 GCA_040386675.1 Bacteroidota bacterium
CGTATTTTACCCGGTTGAGTGATTTCACAGCCTTTCAACCCTTGCATCACGATAAAAATAATACGCGTTTCAACTCTGACGAATTACAATTAGTTTTGCCCACCCATTGGGATCAACCGATATATGCTGATAGACCTCATACTTACTATTGTTCTTGTATTACTCAACGGCTTTTTTGTAGCAGCAGAGTTTGCCATTGTTAAAGTCAGATCATCGCAGGTTGAGGTAAAAACCGACGTTTCGAAGAGTGCGGCATCTG
>JAZKEZ010000044.1:270-1017 GCA_040386675.1 Bacteroidota bacterium
TCGTACCTCGCGGCCACACAGCTTGGAATTACCCTGGCCAGTCTCGGACTCGGCTGGGTGGGTGAAGAAGTATTTTCTGAACTGGTACTCAACGCCATGTCAGGACTTAACCTGGTCCAAAATCCGGCACTTGCCCACACCATTGCTATTCCCATTGCCTTCTTCTGTATTACGGTAATGCACATTGTATTCGGTGAACTGGCGCCTAAATCCATCGCGATCCGCTATCCGCTAAGAACCACTTTTGCGATCTCAATTCCGCTCAGGATCTTCTATTTTATCGGAAAACCGCTGATATGGTTACTGAACAACATTGCGGTACTTATCCTCAGGACCATCGGAATGTCACCGGTCCACGGAGGAGATATCCACTCTGAAGAAGAACTGAAGCTCATCATTGCCGAAAGCCAGGAAGGCGGGGCGATTGATGTAAGCGAACGCGAACTGATCCAGAATGTATTCGATTTCGATAACCGCACAGTAAGAGAGATCCTGGTACCGCACATCAAGATCGTTGGTCTTGACGATACCCTAAGTTTTGACGAAGTGCTGCACAAGGTAACCGAAGAAGGATACTCGCGTTACCCGGTATACAAAGGAAACATCGATAACCTGGTCGGAATCCTGAATTCCAAAGACCTGATCAGTGCGCTGCACAAAGGCAAGGAAGACTGGATCAGCCTGCTGAGACCTGTACTCTACACTACCGGATCGAAGGCCATCACCGACCTGCTGAAAGAATTCCAG
>JAZKEZ010000044.1:1027-6253 GCA_040386675.1 Bacteroidota bacterium
TGCGGAAGCGAAGGTTGGTCCTGAGAAAAAGGGAGAATTCCAGAACAAGCGCAGCCAGATTGCGATTGTTGCCAACGAGTTTGGCGGTACCGACGGACTGGTGACTATGGAAGACATTATTGAAGAACTGGTTGGCGAGATACAGGATGAATTCGACAACGAAGTCCCTACCGTTCAGAAAACCAGCGACAAAACCTTCGTGGTGAATGCACACGAAAGATTGTACGAGATCAACAAATATCTCCCGACACAATTGCCGGAAAGCGAAGAATACGAAACGCTGAGCGGTCTGATTGTGTATTATACCAAGCGTTTCCCTGAATTGAATGAGGTGATTGAAATTGAAGGTTACCGCATAAAAATTCTCCGCACCTTTAAAAGAAGCGTGGATCAGGTCGAGATGAAATGGCTTGGCTCTGCTACCGATAACGAAGAATAATATCCTCTACCCTAAACCATCCTCTATGAACAAACTCTTACTTTTCCTTGTTGCCCTAAGCACCTGTGTAACGGCAACTGCGCAGCGTAACCTGGTCGGAACCTGGAAGTACCACGATCTGCCCGCGGGCAAAAATATCAGTGCAGAAGACCGTGAATTGTACGGCAGAATGATGGCCAACGCCAACTGGTCGTTTTTCGGGAACAAGGCGTATCGCTTTGTGACTACCGAAAAAACTGAAGAAGGAAACTGGAAATACAATCCCAACACCCAGAAGATCACCACTACCGATACGAAAGGAAATGTGGCGGTGCTTAAAGTAACGAAGATCAAAGGCGACCTGATGAACGTAACGCTTAACGGCGGAACCCGGCTGGTACTTAAGAAAAGCGTGGTGCCTGCACCAGACCTTACCGTTACCGAGATCATCCCGGTAACCCCGATATCAAATTATCACCGTAAAGAAGTGATCGTGATCCCCGCAAAACCGTATACACCGGAACGCATCGCTAAAAAATGGTACTTCACTAACCGCCAGCTGGCAGACCAGCCTGTTGCCCAAAACCCGACACTGACCACTTTGATGCGCGGTTCGTTCTTTAACTTCTCTCCACAGGGAACGTTTGAAGCGAACATTATGTCGCTGAATGAAGGCGGAAACTGGGTGATCAACCCTAAAAACGGCATCATCACACTTACAGGAACCAACGAGACCGAAAGTCACTGGAGAGTAGAGAAAGTTACGGATACTGAGCTGGTGCTGGTTAAAGGCAGCGGGGAAGAGATCTGGACGTTCGCCTCACGGTTGTGAGAATTGAAAATTGAAAATGGAGAATTGAGAATGGCCATCCGGAAGCGGGTGGCTTTTTCTTACAAACCCTCAAATCAACCGATGTTTCAACGCCAGCTGCACCGCCTCGAGCTTACTATGCACCTGTAATTTCTGGTAGATGTTTTCGATGTGTTTTCGTACGGTGCCCGGACTGATGAACATGAGATCAGCGATCTGCTGGTAGTTTTGTCCTTTACTCAGTTGTTCAAGGATTTCGGTTTCGCGTTTGGTGAGGTTAAAATCGACAGTAGTCTCCTCCACATCCGCCATTTTACGGATCAGTCCGAGGGCTTTGGCAGCGATCCCGGCACTCATCGGGGCGCCGCCTTCCATGGCTTCCTGGATCGAGAACAGTATTTTTTGCGGCCTTTCGTCTTTGAGCAGGTAACCGTTGGCACCGGCCAGGATAGACTGGAAAATATAATCCTCCTCATCAAACACCGTCGACATCACAATTTTGATGTCCGGAAAGCGCTTTCTTACCTCTTTGGTTGCTGCAATGCCATCCATTACCGGCATATTGATGTCCATCAGGATCACATCGAGGTCGTGGTCTTTTTCGAGTTTCTCCAGGAGATCTTTCCCGTGCCGGGCGGTAAAGGCAAATTCCAGTTCCGGGAACAGCGCAATTTTATCCTGCATGGTTTTGGCCAGTGCAGCAATATCTTCGGCGAGTGCAACTCTAAGAGATTCCATAGGGGGTAATTTCAGTTGCTAACTTAACCGTTGCAAGCGAGGGGGAAAATACGGCATTTGACTGATTTAGTGCGTGTAAAAACTCACTGAGTTTAGCATATTTGCAGCACATTCTAAAACCCTCTTATGACTCCTCCTGAATTAAAGACCCAGGTAAAACGCACCCTTCTTTCCATCGCATTTTTCGCCGTTTGCTACATCCTGCTGGTCGCTGCTGCGGGAATCCTTGTGATGGCCACTGCCTACGCCGGACTGGTCATGATCGCCATGCATCCCTCATTCATAACCCTTGTACTCGGTGCCGGAATGATCGCGATGAGCGGCTTTATTGTCTTTATGCTGATCAGGGTGATCTTCACCTCACAGAAAACCGACCGCTCGGCAATGCTTGAAATTACCGAGGCTGATGAGCCAAAGTTATTTGCGCTGCTGCGTGAACTGACTACAGAAACCAACACTGCCTTCCCAAAGAAAGTATACCTCAGTGCCGATGTGAATGCTTTTGTATTCTACGATTCCAGTTTCCTGAGCCTGTTTTTTCCTGCACCCAAAAACCTGTGTATCGGACTGGGACTGATCAACAGTGTAACTTCAGGGGAATTCAAGGCTGTACTGGCGCACGAGTTTGGTCATTTCAGCCAGGACAGCATGCGGGTTGGAAGTTATGTGTACCAGGTAAACCGCGTGATCTACACCATGTTGTATACCGACGGTTCGTATGAAGAAACGATCCAATCCATCGCCCGGTTCCACGTAATGCTGCAGTTTGTGGCTTTCCTGGGAATCAACACCATCCGCGGAATGCAGTGGACCTTCCGCAAATTGTATGTCATGGTGAATATCCAGGACATGAAACTTTCGCGCGAGATGGAATTTCATGCCGACCAGGTGGCAGCATCTGTAATTGGTCCGGCTGCCGTATCGAGTTCGCTGCTTCGCCTGGGTTTTGCCAGCGAAATGTTCAACCGGTCTACCTCATTTTGTGATACGCTTATCGCTGAAAATTTGAAATCGGGCAACATGTATGCGCTGCAGTCGGCAATCATGCAAGCGGAAGCCGCAAAATACAAGCTTGAGATCGACGGTAACCTGCCCGTGATCACGCTCCACGCCGTTAAAAGATGGCATCCTTCACGGCTTGTTGTCACCAACCAGTGGGCGTCGCACCCTTCTGATGAGGATCGGATCAGACGCGTTCATCAACACGACTACAGCGATAAAACCGAGCACGGTGATCCGTGGATGTTTTTCAGCAACCCGGAAAAACTCCAGCAAACCTTTACTGAACGGATGTACGAGACTGTGAATTTTGATGAAACTCCAATGGTTTGCGAAACGCCGGCAATCATGGAACGATACATCGATCAAAACCAGAAATGGGCGTTCAGTCAGCTGTTCAATACCTATTACGACCAGCACGAAATTGCGGGTTTTGAGACTGAACAAGTCCTCAATGACCCTATGATACCCGTTGCTGATGCTTCCACTCTTTTCCACGACGATCACATCGACGTCCAGATCAGGCTTGCTTCACTACAAGGCGAACTGCACTACCTACGCAATCTTGCCGCCGAAAAAAATCCGGAGGTCAAAAGCTTCGATTACGATGGCGTGAAATACCGCCTGAAGGACATTCCACTGCTGATCGCCCGGCTTGAGGCAGAAGAAACGCTGGCCAGGCAGGAACTGGAAAAACACGACAAAAGCATATTCAAAAGTCTTTCGGCAGGCAGCGGTCAGTCCTGCGCATTGAAAGCCGCTTACGACGAGTACTTCGCAAAGATGGCCACCGTAGAAACCTACCGCTCGGAACTCGACGGTTTTGCAGAAGCCCGGAGTTTTATGTTTGAAAATCAGCCACGTAATCTCATCAGCACTAAAATGGCTTACCTGCTTACGATCGAGAAAAAATTCAAACGACACTTGCAGGAACTCGTGCGCAACCAGGAGAACTTCAGCGATTTTACCGAAGAAGCGCAGGAACAGACCACTACATTCCTGAATACCGATCTCCTGTATATCCTTGACCATGAATACCTCGAAGCCAATATTGACATACAAAGTATGGCGATCGAAGTGTATTATCGCCTGATGATGGCTGAACAGTTCGATCACAGGTTCCAGCTGCTGAAAACACAGGCCGGTGTTCTGGAAGAGCGCCTGGTGAGCGCATAACAGATAAGGTTATATTTGCGGACTTAGCTCCGTTTTATGGCCCTCTGCCTGATCAAAGACCACCTTACTTTCCCGCTGCAGGAGCCAGTCCTGATTTTTTCGGTTGTGCTTTTCGTGATCCTTTTTTCGCCGATCATACTCGGGCGATTAAAGATCCCGGGAATTATCGGGCTGATCCTGGCCGGTGTGGCACTTGGTCCCAACGGACTACATATCCTTGAGAACGACAGCAGTTTCAAGCTGTTTGGCTTTGTAGGCCTGCTTTACATCATGTTCCTTGCGGGACTGGACCTCGACCTCAACGAATTCAAGAAGAACCGGAACAAGAGTATCGTATTTGGCTTCCTCACCTTCGCCATTCCTTTAAGCACAGGCATTTACGTTTTTTACGGAATACTCGGCTACCCGATATTACCCGCGCTGCTTATTGCCAGTATGTTTTCTACCCACACCCTGGTCGGTTACCCGATTGTAGGGCGTTTTGGCATCACACGGAACCTGTCGGTAAACATTGCGGTAGGCGGAACGATCATTACCGATACCGCGGTGCTGCTCATGCTGGCCGTGATCACCGGAACCGTAGACGGCAACCTCGATTCGATGTTCTGGACCCGTATGTGTATCTCGATCGCGGTGTTCTTCTTCGTGGTATTTTACGTCTTTCCAAGGATTTCGCGCTGGTTCTTCAAGAACATCAAAGATGACAATACTTCCCACTACATCTTCGTCATGGCGATGGTGTTCCTTGCGGCGTTCCTGGTTGAAATTGCACAGATCGAACCTATCGTTGGTGCTTTTATGGCCGGACTTTCGCTCAACCGCCTCATTCCCCAGGCTTCTGCGCTTCACGGCAAGATCGAGTTCGTGGGCAATGCGCTGTTCATCCCGTTTTTCCTCATTTCCGTAGGAATGTTGGTGGATCTGCGCGTGTTGCTTGACGGGAACCAGGCACTCATTTTCGCAGGGATCATTACCGGAATTGCGCTACTGACCAAGTGGCTGGCGGCATGGGCCACACAGCTCATTTACAAACTCAGCAAGGCACAGCGCCAGCTTATCTTTGGACTCAGCAGCGCGCACGCAG
>JAZKEZ010000045.1:0-3832 GCA_040386675.1 Bacteroidota bacterium
CATTATTAATAAGGACATCGATCGGCCCGACCTTTTCCATGCACCGGCGTACAAGTTCATCGGTATCGACCACCGAGAGGTCGGCAGGTACCAGGTGAATTCCAGGTTCAGGCTGTTCGCCGAAGGCAGAAAGGTTACGCGAAACGGCCACCACCTGGTGACCGTTTGCTGCAAATTGCTTTACCAATTCATACCCGATGCCTTTGCCGGCGCCGGTGACTATTATAGCAGACATTCCTTTGTTAATTGAGAATTGAAAATGGAGAATGGAAAATTAGGCTTAATGAACCAGTTCGAAATCGGAGTTGATCAGGTTGAGTCCGTCGGTGATGAGTTTGTTCAGGTCGGGGTTATGTTCCGATTTCACTACGAGGTAGTTTTCGATCGCGCCGGAAAGTTCCTCGTGGATACCTTCACTTCGGAGTATCTCCAGGATCTCCATCGACAACAACCAATCTTGACTGTGCTTGGATTGCACTTTGTCAAAAATGCCTTCCAGCTGATCGTAGTCTTTCTTTGCCTCGCGGATGGCTCTTACCCTAGCGTAAAGCTCGTGCAGTTTCAATGCCTTTTCGCCGTATTCGATCTTATGCGTCTTCTCTTTCGGAGCCTCAAACGACAATCCGTATGCTCTCGGATCGGGAAGTCCGGACCAGGAAGATGCGACCGTACTTCCAACGGCCATATCGTAAGTTCCCCATTCGGGTTGGAAAAGGATTTGTTCCTTATATATAACTGTACACTCATCAAATGAAATGAGCTGCAGTTTTCCTTCGCTGCTGCGAACGGTGGATTTCACCTTCCCGGTTACTTTTACTCCTGACGCAAAATTCAGTTCGGCAGTCGCGCCGGCTTTTATACCAATTTCTTCCAATTGGGCATCGGTAAGTAATTCAGGAAGTACGCTTGTTGAAGCAAATGCGCCAACCGGACTACTGAACCCGTGAGCATGATACTCCTTCCCATGTCCGGAGAGTTCTTTCAGTTTGTCGGCCAGTTGGGTTGGCCCCGTGGTTCCGAAGTAGATCGCCTCGCCGGCTGCATCCTTTATAATAGTACTCACCGTTCCGCCTACCTGGATTCCGCTGCTGAGTTCTACCGTGGCCAGGTTCGCACTGTCGATAGCGACCTGTAATGAATAGGCTCCTCCTTTGCGGAAGGCCATGCTTTCTGCAAACCCTTCCAACACTTCAGATAAATACCTGAAACTTGGAGTAACGAATAATTGCGGTTGCTGGGTAGTGATGTCGAAACTGTAGTTTACTGCTTCGGGTGAATACGGTAATTTCTTTACCGACGGCAGGATACAATTGGAGCTTTCGCCAATTGAGGACAGCAATCCGGCGCCATAAAGCTTGAAATTGTCCACCGTCCCGATCAGTCCGTATTCTACCGTCCACCAGTGAAGGTTGCGGATAAGCGACATTTCGGAGGGTTTGCCCATGTTGTCCTGAAGGTGACTGATCTCTTTTTCGGCCAGGTCGATATCGGCTTGTGCCGTGTGCGGGTCTTCCTTAATAATAGAAAGGTGACGGATCGCTTCGTACAATTCGTAGTCTTTTTTGGATGAAAACGCTTTCGCGCCTATTTCACCAAACAATTTCAGGTAATCGGAGTATTCTTTATCCGCGATAATAGGTGCGTGACCGGCGGCTTCGTGGATAATATCCGGTGCCGGGGTATAATGGATGTGGTTGATGTTGCGGATATCTGCCGCAATCACCAAAACATTGTAGGCCTGGAATTCCATGAAGGCTTGCGGCGGAATAAATCCGTCCACAGAAACTGCTGCCCACCCGATTTCTTTCAAAATGCGGTTCATTCCGTACATGTGTGGGATGGTATCAATGGAAATACCGGTTTGTTTCAATCCCTCCAGGTAACTCTGGTGAGCTACTTTTCCGAGAAAATTCACATTTTGTCGCATTACATATCTCCAAACCGCGTGGTCTTGTGCCGTATATGCATCGTAGGGCTGATCGATTACCAGGTCCAGCAGGTGCGGCGGTAACTGATCGATCACATTATTCTTCTCAAACGAAGGTTCCATCAAAGCTTCTCGTATTTTCGTCAATGGTCAAAGTTAGTAAATCTTTACCTTGACGAAAGCTATATTTACGGCACATCAATCCTGTATTATGAAGAAGATATTCTTTCTGTTCCTGCTGATTGCCTGTTCGGCGCAACTGTCTGCACAACTCAATAAAGGTTTTGATCCTGAACGCATCACTTTTGGAGGCGATTTCGGACTTGGCTTCGGAAGTATCACTTATGTTAATGTGTCGCCATTGGTGGGATACCGGTTCACGGACAATTTTACGGGCGGGGTTGGCGTGATCTACCAGTATCTGAAGTACAACAAAAATGTCTACGGGGTACAGTTTGAGACCAACACTTACGGTGGCCGTATCTTCGGACGTTATCGTTTCCTTGAAAATTTCTTCGGGACACTGGAATATCAGAACCTCAGCCTTGAATATCTTGAGTCGGGATTTGAGAAAACCCGGGTAAATGTCCCGATCCTGTTTGTTGGGGGCGGATATTTACAACCGGTAGGCGGAAAAGCCTATGTGAGTTTGTCGTTGTTGTATGATGTGCTGGAGAATCCGAACTCGCCGTATTCCAACCCGGTGATCCAGGCCGGACTGATCTTCAATCCTTAACTTCCTGATTCAAGGTGATTTTTCGGGAAAGTCCTCAATACTCTTTCTACTTTACCGGCGCGGCGGGCAACGTAAGGTCCGGGATTTTTAGCGCTGTACTTCAGCGGTCTCGGCAATACTGCTGCCAGAAGACTGGCCTGGTGCGGGGTGATGTTTGCCGCCGACTTGTTCCAGAAGCGTTGTGAAGCGGCTTCGACCCCATAAACTCCGGGACCCAGTTCAACCACGTTGATGTAAACTTCCATGATCCGCTCTTTTGGCCAGAGCATTTCGATCAGGAATGTGAAATAGGTTTCGAAACCTTTGCGGATCCAGCTCCGCTGCGGCCAGCAGAATACATTTTTTGCAGTCTGCTGACTGATGGTGCTTCCGCCTTTTATCTTCTTCCCCTTCTTTTTGTCGTTGTACTTCATGGCTTTTTCAATGGCCTTGAAGTCAAAACCGTTGTGTTCCATGAATTTCTGGTCTTCGCTGGCAATCATAGCCATGGGAACGTAGTACGGAACTTCATCGATATCTACCCAATCCTTATCGAGGGTCTGTCCTTCGAATGCCCAGCGCTGAACCATCAGCCAGGTAACCGGCGGATTTACGAAACGGTAAATAAGCGTTACTCCTATTGTACTCAGGAAAAAATACAGGATCACTTTAAGGGTGATGCGGGCAATGTTTTTCCAAAGCGGTTTTTTTCCTTTGGAAGAAGCCGCTTTGCCTGTGGTTTTTACCGGTTGTACTTTTCGGGTGGCCATTAGGGATGAAGAATTTTAAATACTGTTCGCAGATAATCCGGACATGTCTCTTATACCGCAAAGAACACAAGGAAAAAGCAAGCTTAATCCGGTAAAACCTTCCTTTTATGTTCTTTGCGTAAAAACTTGGCGGTCTTTGCGGGGGGAAACTTCGCTTCCACGTTAAATTGTGGAGATGGCCTGAAGTGCTGCTTCGTAATCGGGTTCGGATGAAAGATCGGCCACGAGTTCGGTGTATACGATCTTGTTCTGTCCGTCCAGTACAAAAACCGCACGGCTGTGCAATGCTTTAAGCGGACCTTCGGTGATCTCTACGCCATATTCATCCGAAAATGAGTTGTACCTGAAATCGGAAACCGGCTGAACATTGTCAATTCCTTCTGTTTCGCAAAACCTGCGCATGGCAAAAGGCAGGTCTTT
>JAZKEZ010000045.1:3842-7276 GCA_040386675.1 Bacteroidota bacterium
GATCACCAGTGCTGAAACTGCTGCATTTTCACCCAGCTTTTTGTTGAATGTCTTGGTTTCGAGTGCGCAGGTGCTGGTGTCCAGACTTGGCATACACAGCAAAACTTTGATCTTATCTCCAAGGTCGGCAAGCGAAATCTCTTTCAGATCGGCCGACACCACCGTAAAGTCAGGGGCGGTTGTCCCCTGCTTTGGCAATTCTCCTGATAATTTCAGTGTATTTCCTTTGTGTGTGGTGGTGCTTGCCATATCTGTAAAAAATTAAGCGTGAACGCCCATCAGGCGGCCAATTGCGTTATCGAAAATGTCTTTGTATTCTTCTACTGTACCGAAATCCTGTCCGTCAACGGTCATTCTTCCTTTGGTTACGTGACCCAGAAGGGTAAACGGAACGTCTGATACCGACATGAATTCAACGAATGCATCGCGGAAAGCTTCAACAACCGAAACCACTACTCTGCCCTGAGCTTCACCGTAAAGGAAAGCATCAAGACGAACTTCGTCGATCGATTCGATATCGAAACCAAGACCGGTTGGCATTGATTTTTCAAGCAGGGTAACAAACAAACCACCGTCGGCACAGTCGTGCGCAGAGTCGATCAGTCCGTTCTGGATCAGTTCCCTTACTACAGAATGAAGCTCATACTCCTCGTCCAGGTTGAAATAAGGAGCCGGAGAAGCCTTTACTTTATGATAATGGTACAGGTATTCTGAAGAAGCGATGCAATTTTTGCTGTCGCCAAGTAAGAAAATCAGGTCGCCTTTGGCTTTGAAAGGAATCGACATGGTCTTGGTCTTGTCTTCGATCACCCCAAGCATACCAATGGTCGGCGTTGGGAAAACCGGGGTTTCCTTACCGTTGATGGAAGTCTGGTTGTAAAAGCTAACGTTACCGCCGGTTACCGGAGTTCCGAATTTGGTACAGGCCGTTCCCATTCCTTTGATGGCTCCGACAAATTGCCAGTAGCACTCAGGATTGTACGGGTTACCGAAGTTCAGGCAGTTGGTGATCGCAGATGGCTGTCCGCCGGCGCAACTGATGTTACGCGCAGCTTCTGAAACTGCAATGGCAGTACCGATTTCAGGATCTGCATTCACGTAACGTGAGTTACAATCTACTGAAAGGGCAAGTGCTTTATCTGTTCCTTTGATGTTTACGATAGCCGCATCAGAAGGATAGTTGGTGATCATGTTCGCCGTTCCTACCATGCTGTCGTACTGCTCGTAGATGTAGCGTTTTGAAGCTACGTTCGGTAAAGCGGTGATGAATTTGGCTACCTCAACCATATCGGAAGGCTGCTTTACATCATCGATATTGAATTTTTTGAATTCCTGGTAGTAAGCAGGCTCGGTATATTCACGGTGATACACCGGTGCACCTCCGCCAAGAACAAGTGATTCAGCAGGAATCTGTCCTACCAGTTCTCCGTGGAAATAGTATTCCAACAGCGGTCCTTCGGTTACTTCACCGATCTGAACTGCGTGGATGTCCCATTTCTCGAAAATGCTTTCCACTACTTTTTCCGAACCTTTTTTCACTACCACAAGCATACGCTCCTGGCTTTCGGAAAGCAGGATCTCAAAAGGCTTCATTCCCTGCTGGCGTGTCGGAACCAGGTCGAGATTGATCTTCATCCCTACTCCGCCGCCCGCGCTCATTTCTGAGGTTGAGCAGGTAATACCGGCAGCTCCCATATCCTGCATCCCAACTACTGCGTCGGTTTTAGCCAGTTCGAGAGAGGCTTCAAGCAGCAATTTTTCCTGGAAAGGATCTCCAACCTGCACAGATGGAAGGTCTTTTGCCGATTCTTCGGTGATGTCTTTTGAAGCGAATGCCGCTCCGTGGATCCCGTCTTTACCGGTAGATGAACCTACGATGTAAACCGGGTTGCCAACGCCTGATGCCTTGGCTTTTATGATCTCGCCCACTTTAAGGATACCTGCAGAGAATGCATTTACCAGTGGGTTTGTATTGTAACTCTCGTCAAAAAATACTTCTCCGGCAACGGTAGGAATACCGAAGGCATTGCCATAATCACCGATCCCTTTGGTTACGCCGTTCAGCAGCCATTTGGTGCGGTCGAGGCTCAGGTCGCCGAAACGAAGCGAGTTCATCTGTGCGATCGGGCGGGCACCCATGGTGAAAATGTCGCGGTTGATCCCGCCTACACCGGTTGCTGCTCCCTGGTAGGGCTCAAGCGCGCTTGGGTGGTTGTGGCTTTCGATCTTGAATGCGCAACCCAGTCCGTTCCCGATGTCTACCAATCCTGCGTTTTCCTCACCGGCTTTAACCAGCATGTGCGGACCGTCTTTCGGAAGGGTTTTCAGCCAAACAATAGAATTCTTGTATGAGCAGTGCTCGCTCCACATCACAGAGTAGATGCTGAGTTCAGTGAAATTTGGCGTACGGCCAAGGATCTCTTTTATCTTATCGAACTCTTCAGGTCTTAAACCAAGGGTTTGAGCCTGTTCCAGTGTTGCAAGGTCTTTATGAAGTGCTGATTCCATGGATGGATGATTTGCAGAATTAGGGCGCAAAAGTAAGGATACAATTTTAGAATTGGATGATTAGATGATTGGATAATTTGGTGAGTGAACGATTAGATAATTCTATCATCAACCCAAATCCTTTTTAAGCAGATGCGGACGTTCGGCTTCGATCTTCAGGATCGCTTCACCAAAAAGGGTATTTACCCAGGCAAACCAGGAGCGACTGTATTTCGCAGGATCGTGTTTGTTGAACGATTCGTGGATAAAACCGGTGCCGGCGTGGGTGTGTTTGAGTGTTTTCAGCTGCAGCAGGATCTCGCGATCGTCGGTTGAAGAGAGGATACGGCTGATGATGCCCATGGGCCAGATGTTGTCGGCGAGGGTGTGCGGACTACCGAGTCCCTCGCCTGCCCTGCCTTTGAAGAAATAAGGATTGTCTTCAGACAAGATGAATTTCCGGGTATTCTGGTAGACGGGATCATTCACATCGACACAGCCGAGGTACGGAAGCGAAAGCAATCCGGGAATTCCGGCATCGTCCATAAACAGTTGGTTGCCAAATCCGTCGGCTTCGTAAGCATAGATCTTTCCGTACTTTGGGTGATCGGATATGCCGTGTTGGTTGACCGCCACTTCGACCTCGTTGGCCAGTGTTTTAAATTCATCTGCCAGCGATTCATCGTGTGCGATCACCGAAAGCATTTCGGCCAGTTGGCGAAATGAGGTTACTGCAAAAAGATTTGAAGGAATGAGGTACAGATAGATGGTGGCATCATCAGAAGGCCGGAATGTACTGCAGATCATCCCTGTAAATTTCGCAGGGTTTCCGTAGCCATTTCCCGGAACGGTATCGGTAGACCATGAGGTGGTGCGGCCGAAGCTGTACGGACCGCGATTGGTTTTGCGCTGTTGCTCGCGGCAGGTCTGCAGGATCAGTTTTACCG
>JAZKEZ010000046.1:0-19869 GCA_040386675.1 Bacteroidota bacterium
TGCATTTTCAGTGATACGGTCTATGCTGATGAAGATGTCGCCGATCACTTTTTTATTCTCACAGTAATCAAATGTGATGATGTCGGTGTAGTCATCGTGCTCCAGGTACTGGCGGTTGATGGTGATCAGATGCGCATCAGAGCAGAAGATAAAATTGATCTCGCCGACTTTTCGCTGTTCATCAGCAATGACCGACTTTATCCAGTCTGTGAGGTAGGTCTTTTTTGAAGGGACAAACTCGCTGTCCTCGTTGTAATAATGGATCATATCAGCGCGTGGAAACTCCGTTCAGGTACTGTTCAGATTTGTTCTTATAGTAGGGTTTCAGTCCGGCAGGCATGGTTTTCAGCATCTCCACCTCGTTCTGTTTCTTTTTCTGGTAATCAAAATAGCTCTGTGGATTGCTCACCGGCGGGTAAACCGGCGATTTCGATTCGCGCTTGTTGTCCTGCTCGCGTTCACGCTGCGCTTTCTCGTGTTCCAGCAAACGGGTCATGATCTCCTGCTGACGACGCATGGTTTCGGGTTTGATGTTCTTGTTCACGATGTCTTTCTCGGTTTCCTCCATCTGCTTGGCGATGTCTTTCAGCTGGTTTCCGGCGCCTTTGCCTTCCTTATTCAGTTCCTGCGACATCTTCTCGACCTGGCGGCGTATTGCGGCCTGTTGTGCAGCCATTTTAGCCAGCTGCTCGCTCATGCCCGGTCCTGAACCTTCACCAGGCTTCTTTTCGCCGGGTTTCTTGCCCTTTTCCATCTCCTTGCGCATTTCTTCCAGTTGCTTGGCCATTTTGTCCTGCATCTGGCTCATACTGCCCTTCCCGGGTTTCGGTTTCTTGCCCGCTCCGGGTTTACTGCACGATGCATCGCTAGGCTTGCTCATTTCCTTCTGCATCTGCTTAAGAGCCTCATCCAGGATCAGGGCAAGGTTGTTCAGCGAGGTCATAACGTACTGCTGACTGGCGTTAGCCTGTGGAGTCTGGCGTTCGGCGAGCTGATCGATCGCCTTGTCCATATTCCGGTTGATGGTCCCGATCTCGCGGTTAACCGTTGCTTCAAGCTGAGCAACCCGCTTACTCAGCGCGAATAAGCTGTCTTTAATGATCTTGGCGTCGTCCTTGTATTTTTTCTGCAGCTGGGTATACTGAACGTATTTCGGGTCGGTCGGGCCCGTTTTCTTCAGGTCCTGCATTACTTTTTCCTGGTCGAAACTCAGGTGGATGAGGTTTTCCAGCAACTGGCGGAGTGCGGCCATGTCCTCGCCCTTCTGCTCCTGTTGTTCTTCCTTCATCATCTTATCGAGCTGCTCAGCCATCTGCTCCATCTGCTCACCAGATTTCTGCTGGTTTTCCGCGGCTTTCTTGTTCTGCTTTTTATTCAGCTGTTCGCTGGCATTCTGCTGCTGCTCCTTGATCTCTTTTTGCTGCTGCTCGGTTTTCTCCGGACTCATTTCATTCTTCAGCTCATCCGCTTTCTTGTCCAGGTCCTTCAGTTCCTCGGTCAGCTTTTCAAACTTCTGGTTGAGTTCTTCCTGCTTTTTCTGAAGTTCTGCGTTGTCTTTCTTGCCTTCTTCGCTTTGCTTGGCCAGTTCTTTCTGCTCTTTCCCGAGTTCCTTCAGTTTGTCGATGCTCTCGGTCATTTTCTGCTCAAATTCCAGTTGCTTGAACAGATCGAGCATACGATCCATTTCCTTCTCCACATCCTGGTTTTTCATCTGTAGCTCGTTCATCTTCTCCAGCAGCTTTTCCTGGTCGACCTTGTTCATCAGTTCTTCCATCTGCTTGTAAAGCTCCTTCATTTCGGGAGTCATCAGCTTGTCGAAGAGTTGTTCGAGCTGCTTCTGTTTGTCGAGTATTTCCTGGCTTTGCTGCTTATCAAATTCTGATTGCTGGAAGTTTTTGGTCTCATTTTCCTGCTTGATCTGCTCCACGCGTTTTTCAAGCTCTTTCTCGCGGTCCAGCAATTCTTTCAGCTGCTTTTTATCTTTCCAGTCCACGTTTTTATCGTTCAGCATTTCGCGCTGAAGTTTCTGGAAGTCTTTCTGAAGTGATTTTGCTTCTTTAATTCCCTGCGAAAGACTGTTTTTGATGTCTTCGTTTTGCTTCTTTTCCTGTTCTTCCAGTTCGTCGCGGGTCGGGATTTTTAGTTCCTTCACAGCAGAACGGCTGGTTTTCGGACCGTTTACACCGTCATTATCGGTGATCTCGAAGTAGTACACAAATTCCTCACCGGGTTTGATGTCCATTTCATAAAGGTTCCACACGTGAAAAAACTGGCTCACCGATGAATTCGGATCTACTTTGATCTCAGTGCGGTTGAAAGAAGCACGTTCTCCCTCAGCCTTGTTTTTGTACAGGAAAGAGAGCCTTGAAAAACCATAATCGTCTTTCACATTTCCGCTGAAGTAAAAAAGCTTGGCAGAAAGACTGTCTTTCCGTTCTTCTACCGCGATCTCCGGATATTGATCGGCAATGACGCCAACGTTGAAGTTGAGCGTGTCTTTGCTGCGTACATTTTTATTCACCGAGCTCACCGAATAGGCAAAGCTCTTCATCAGTCGCTGCGAGAAAGAGAAAGTTTCGTTGGTCTTTTCCAACGGCTTGAAAACACCTTCGTTTTGCAGCAATACGGCATCCGTATTTTTAGTAGAAAAGGTCCACTTCACTTTTGTTCCCTGTGGAACACTGAAATCGCCCTGGTTAGAAAGGGTTTCAGGCTCCCTTTTCAGGTAAGCAGGATATTCGAGCGTAACACTGAAATTAGTAAGTACCGGTTTTTCAAGCACTTCCAGCTCGTAGCTATTGGTTGAAAACCCTTCGGCCTCTAACCTGAACTCAGTGCTTTGCTGAACATTCTTCAGGGTAAATGAAAAACGGTTTTTAGCCAGTTTGTCCAGTTTAAAACGGTTTCCGTCTACTTCGAGATAAACGTTGGAGGGCAATACCTGTCCGTCTGCGCCTACATTGATCACAAAATCTTCCTGCTGCACCACTTTCAGCGATTTGTTGAGCAGAGTAAGACGGAACGGGGCCTGCGGAATGAATTCGCGGTTGAATGCCACCATTCGTTCAGTTCCTTCTTTCAAGATGGATGGCGAAACGACAATGATGAAGATCAGCGCCAGCACGGGAGGAAGGGCATACTTCAGGTATTTCCGGTTTTTGTTGAAATCGATGGCGGCAGAGAAGGGGACCGGCTTTAATTCGATGGTTTTCTGGTCGATGGCTGCCTCGAGCAACGCACGTTCAAGTCCGCTGCTGTTTCCGGTTTGTTCTTTTAACTGTAAGGTATTGAGCAGTTTATCATTCACCTGGCTGAAATGCGTTCCGATAATCACCGAAGCCTGTTCGTGACTAATGATCTTGCCCAGCCTGGCAAGATTGGCCAATGGGATCACCAGCCAGCGTACCAGCACAAAAAGGCTGACAGCAGAGAAAGCGAAGAAAATAACGGTACGCACCACCTGGCTGAACCGGCCGAAATATTCTGCCAGTACGATCACCAGGAACAGGCCGAGCACCAGCGCTACAAAATACAGCAGCCCTTTGATGAGCTGATTTTTGTAGTACCTGCGCACAAATGCATCAAGCCTCGCTATTAACTGATCATAATTACTCATAGTTCCCTCCCAATTGCGTGCAAACTTCCAAAGTTCATAAAAACGGCGTTACCGCTCCGGAAATTGGCTCTGCTTAACAAAATATCAAACATTCCTGAAGCGGGAGAAAACGCCAAGCGGCAGTTTTACTCCTGAAGTGGCCTGCAGGTACAGTTCTCCGATCTTAAAGTCTTCTTTTCTGTATTTTTCCGGGATCAGGTTTTCGAGGATCAATCCTGAGAATCCCAGCGAATAGGTGTTCATGATCAGGAAGTGTTCTTCATCATCAAGCAGTTGCAGGGCGTTTTTAACCAGTTCGTTAATCTGCTCCTCGAGTTTCCATTTCTCGCCTTTCGGTCCGTGGCCATATGCCGGCGGATCCATAATGATCCCGTTGTATTTCCTGCCGCGCTTCACTTCGCGGATAACGAATTTCATCGCGTCTTCCACTACCCAGCGGATGTCGGTGAGTTCAGAAATGTCCATATTCTGGTTGCTCCAGGTCACCACCTGTTTGATCGAATCTACGTGATACACCTCTGCGCCGGCTGCTGCGGCCGCAAGCGAAGCGCCTCCGGTATAGGCGAACAGGTTGAGCACCTTGGGTTTGGGCGTTTTCATTCTCCGGGTGGTCTCGGCAATGTAATCCCAGTTTGCCGACTGCTCGGGAAAAACGCCGACGTGTTTGAAGGCCGTTAGTCCAAGGCGGAAATTGATCTTAGTGTGTTTTTTCGGCGTGTGGTTCTCGCCACCGAGCAGATACTCGATCACCCACTGGTCGGGCATTTGCTTGATCTTCTTCCACTCACCCTGCGTGCTTGATTTCGAGACAAAACGAATGTGGGCACGTTTGGTCCATTCTTCCGGGCTGTAAATGGGTTCCCATACAGCCTGTGGCTCAGGACGAATCGTAATGTACTGGCCGAATCGCTCTAATTTTTCAAAGTTTCCGCAATCAATAAGCTCGTAATCTTTCCAGTGTTGTGGAGTAAGTAGGATCATAACCCGCAAATATAAATGGTCTTTCCTCCTGAAGTGAAAGGAACCAAAAATTTGTGCTTGTATGTGGGTTAACCGCAAAGAACGCGAAGTCAATACGCAAAGGGCGCAAAGAAGTTCTTCTCTTTGCGCCCTTTGCGCGTATCCTTTGGGCCCATTGCGGGTAATCATCCCGATGTTCAAGAATAAATGACCGTTAGTCAGCTATAAACCGCAGTTTATCTAAAATCACCAAATTCTCCCAAGTACCGCATTTCGCCCATCAACACAACCTCACAGGCGATCGGGTACCAATATGCATCGCTGAACTTGTCGAAAACCACGTGTTTTCCCGATTTTTTAAAGGCAACTTGAGGAACCGAATCGCTGTCAAGCAGTAACAGAACCTTTCAAACATTCCCGCCTATGAAGTAAGTCACCGGATCACCAGGATTACGGCAAATGCGCCGACAACTCAATCAAACAAGAATCAAAATTTTAGAAGATGAAGAAATTTACCAGATTCCTTACGCTATCACTCCCTCTCATTTTTGGTATTACGAGCTATGCACAATCAATCATCACACCGGTGGAAACCATGGTGATGAAAAGTGCGGCAGAACACCAGTCACAACAGGTCAACCTGTTTACTGTTGATCCGGCAACAGCGCAAAAATCGATTGCACTGACCGGCGACCTGAGAGCCAAGACCATACTCTCACTTGATGAAAAGCTTTCCGGACAGCTGTTGGCAAAAGCACCTGAGGTGCTGGAGATGGCGATTCCATCGGGAGGTAATGTCCTTAACCTTCAACTGGTTAAACAGGAGATTACCACATTTGATTTTTCTGTGGTTACCGATAAATCAAATGGAAAACCGATCGCTTACACCCAAGGCGTGCATTACCGTGGTATTGTAAAAGGTCAGCCGAATTCTGTGGCTTCGATGAGTGTATTCGGAAATGAAGTGATGGCACTGATCTCTACCGAAGAAGGAAATTTCAACCTTGGAAAAGTAGGTGGAATGGGGTCTACGTATGTGCTGTATAACGAGCGCGACCTGTCGGGCAAAAAAGTATCTGCCTGCGAAACCCCTGAGATGCCGGCCGGTTTTGTGATCAAGGAAAGCAACACATCGCACGAAAAAGCGGCGGTGAAATGCGTGAAGGTATACATCGAAACCGATTACGACCTGTTTCAGAACAAAGGGAATTCAACCAATGTAAGCAACTACATCACCGGACTTTTTAACCAGGTGGCTACGCTATACCAGAACGAAGGCATTACCACTCAGATCAGCCAGATCTATGTGTGGACCTCCAATGATCCGTATTCCGGAAGTTCGTCGAGCGCTTACCTGAACGCCTTTAAAAGCACACGGACCACTTACAACGGCGACATCGCTCACTTAGTTAACATCACCGGGAATCTTGGTGGCGTTGCTTATGTAGACGTGATCTGCAACAAGACTTACGGATATGCATTCAGCTGTATCGATCCTTCTTACAACAATGTACCTACCTATTCGTGGGCTGTAGAAGTGTTTACGCATGAAATGGGCCACAACCTGGGTTCTCCGCACACACAAAGCTGTTCATGGTCTGGCGGTGCGCTCGACAATTGCTACACGACCGAAGGCGGATGTGCTGCGGGTCCGGCGCCAACCAACGGCGGAACCATCATGAGCTACTGTCACCTTACCAACTACGGGATCAATTTCAACAACGGTTTCGGAACACAGCCCGGAAATCTTATTCGCTCGAAAGTGAGCGCGGCGACCTGTTTGGGCACCTGTGAAACCGGCGGCCCTGCAACCTGCAATGTACCTGGAAGCGTTGGAGCATCAGCAGTTTCCCAAAGCGGGTTTACCATTACCTGGACCGGAAGTGCCAGTGCATACGATGTGCGCTACAAAGCAGCCAGTTCATCAACCTGGACGACTACCACATCTACAACCACTTCAAAAGTTATTACCGGACTTGCGGCCAGCACAGCTTACCAGTTCGAGGTACGATCCAACTGCGGAAGCGGTACTGTGAGCGCATATTCTGCAACGGGATCGGTAACCACATCTGCGGTTCCGGCAAGCTATTGCGCGTCTAAAGGAAACAGCGTTTCCGGAGAATGGATCGCGAACGTAACACTCGGATCAATCAATAACACAACAACAGGCAATGCCGGATACGGCAACTTTACATCCATGTCGACCAGCGCTGCAGCAGGATCATCTGTGAGCTTCACTTTGAAACCAGGCTTCCCGAAAGGCGGATTCCTCGGACTGATGACCCTGACACAGCCTGAATTCTGGGCCGTTTGGGTGGATTTCAACCGCGACGGTGACTTTAACGATGCCGGTGAGCGCGTATACGGCTCTACCGCAAGCTCTACAGGAAACATCACCGGAACCTTCGTAGTTCCAGCAGGAACCACTGCCGGAGCAACTCGTGTGAGAGTAGCCATGAAAAGAAGCTCGATCGCCGGTCCATGTGAAACCTTCGCCAATGGTGAGGTAGAAGATTATACACTGGTGATTACAGCAGGAACAGGAAAAAGCAAAGTGAAAACCGCTCCGATTGTATCTGCACCGGTTACACAGGTGTTGAAAACCAACGTATATCCTAACCCAAGCTCAGGAATTGCAACGCTCGACCTGCAGATCCCTGTTCAATCGGGAGAAGTGAAACTACAGGTTACCGACCTTACCGGCAAGATCATCCAGTCGGCAAGCTGGTCAAACAGCACCGATGAAATTTCAGTAAATCATCAGCTTGACTTAAGCACCCAGCCAAAAGGTATTTACCTGGTTCACGTAAGCGGGGCTTCAGTAAAACCAACGGTAATGAAGCTGGTGGTTCAATAAAAAACTCTTTTTAACCGCAGAGGCTCAGAGGTCAACACAGAGATCTCTGAGGAATTCTCTGAGTTCTCCGTGAAAAAACTCTGTGCCTCTGTGGTTAAAATAACTGTTCCACATTTTCACGAACAGGATCATGAAGATTACCGAGTACGATTGATATATAACTCTATTACAAGAACGAAACCCCCCGTCAGAGCAGACGGGGGGTTTTTGTTTTTCATACGTTGTGGCACGGAATTTTAAACGGTAGTTAAAAAACCTTTTATGAGCGATTCACACAAAGACATTTCCGGCGCTGAGGCACTGGATAAGATCAAAGAAATTGTCGGCCATAGCCGCACCTGTCAAATGCTGACTAACCTTACACACCGCCCCATCTGTTCCCGTCCGATGGGAGTTCAGAAGATGGATGAACAGGGGAGAATGAGGTTCCTCAGTCACAAGTCATCCAAAAAGAATGTGGAAATCAGTGCCTCCAATGAGGTGCAGTTGGAATTCATCAACGATTCCGATCTCGAATACCTTAGCCTTTACGGCACGGCTGAGATCTACCGTGACCAGAAAGAGATTGATGAGCTATATTCTAAATTTGCTGACAATTGGTTTGACGGTAAGGAAGACCCAAACATCACCATCATCCGTTTTACCCCGGTTGAAGGGAGATACAGCGACACGAAGCACGGGAAATTTGCCCAGTACGTGGCCATGATCTCAGGAGCCATCACCGGGAAAAACGGCAGCGATGGTATCGAGGGACAAATTTCAATCTAACTGACAGATTACAAAATACCATGAACTAAGAAGTCCGGCGAAATCGCCGGACTTTTCCTTTTGTGGCGAAGGGGGTAGATATCGAATCGAATTGTAGTATTGATGATAAGTTTCGAACGAATACAGAAATGATCAAGACATAAGATTCACAATCAACCGGATCATCATATCCTTTTCTTCTGACTTACTTTCTGCAATCATAATTGTGATGGCAACCAAGGTATTGTCAGCAATCAGTTTGGTTCTGGAAGAAGTGTAAAGCAGATTGTTTTTATCCAGGAAGAAGACAAATAGTCCAGCGGCTATTCGCTTATTTCCATCAGAGAAAGAGTGATTCTTCACAATAAAGTACAACAGATTTGCAGCTTTTTCTTTAACTCCTGGATAAAGATCAATCCCATCGAAAGATTGGTAGATAGTTTCTATAAGAACTGTGGAAGGATTTGTCTTTTTCGTTTCCGAAAAGCTTTCCGGCATTTTGTTTGTCCCGCCAAAGATTAATCTGTGCTATGGCCTCAGGATATGTAAGCTTATTCAGTGATTTGGCACTGTTTTCTTCTATCCTCAAAAGTTGATGATCGTACTGGTCTAACAAGTCCAGTGCCCTGGCGTATTCACTGACAATCTTAAGTAATCCGGTAGCTTCGTCAGAAGATAACTCCTTTCGCTGAACTACATTTTCCAATAAGCGGATTCCCTCTTTGAGTGAAACTAATTGCTGTTCTGCTGATCTAAGCTTTTGTTCATTCAACACAAAACCTTTTACCAGGTAATCTTTAAGTCTTTGCGAAGCCCATTGACGGAATTGAGTTCCTTGTTTTGATTTTACTCTATATCCTACTGATATTACAACATCGAGATTATAGAAGGTAGTTGATGTTGTTTGAGTTTTTCCTTGAATGGCGCCATGTTCAGTGGTATGTCGGAAATCCCGACATACCAACTCCTGTTCAAGCTCTTCCTCCAAAAAGATATTCCGAATGTGCTCCGTAATGGTGGTTCTTCCTTTACCAA
This sequence comes from Bacteroidota bacterium, assembly GCA_040386675.1. Lineage (GTDB taxonomy): Bacteria > Bacteroidota > Bacteroidia > Flavobacteriales_D > Luteibaculaceae > DASUEB01. Next base: position 9,216 of record JAZKEZ010000046.1, read on the forward strand.
ATAAAGTGGCCATTTGAGTTTGACTTAACCAAACTGTCTCATTATCAAGAGTTACTTCAATTTTGGTTTCATTCTCAGCTGACTGGTAAATAATAATTTCACTCATAAAGCTAAATTATCACTTTTCATTTTTTGCTCTTGTTATTGAGACGGAAACGTTTTCATTTCAAGAACTCTTCGAAATCAATCAAAATTGAATTTTAAGTAATCGGATTTGAGATAGATGTAAATTAAACCTCAAAAGATAACTATTATCACTTGGAAAACATAAAAGCCACTGCGAGTCAGTGGCTTTTATGTTTTTGGTGGCCCCGAAGGGAATCGAACCCCTACCTGAAGAACCGGAATCTTCAATTCTATCCATTAAACTACGTGGCCGGTTTAAGGACCGCAAAGATAACATTCCCACCATTCCATCCGGCGACGGGAAATTTTCTTTTCAATTTTTCGTTACTTCGTCCACACGCACATTTTCCGTATGATACGATTAGCCGCCATTGCTCTTTTATTCCCAGTGATCACCTCTGCCCAGCAAATTGGTATCGGTCAATGGAGAGACCACCTTTCATTCAATCGGGTATTTGCAGTAGAGGCCTCTAAAGACAAGGTTTTTGGTGCTTCCGACCAGGGAATCATTGAGCTGGACCTGAACGATAACAGCATTTCGAAGCTTACCCGCGTTAATGGCCTGAATGATTTTGGGATTACTGCCATTAAATACAATCCTGCCCGCTCAGAACTCATTGTGGGCTACCTGAACGGAAACATCGATCTGATTAGGAACGGCAACGTGCAAAACCTTCCAGATATTAAGCGTTCCTCTTTCATCGGCGATAAAACGGTCAACCAGATATACCTGTTGAATAATACGGCATACATGGCCTGTGGTTTCGGGATCGTTGTATTCGACATCACAAAAATGGAGGTTACTGATACGTACAAATTCGGGCCGAACGGAACTGCGCTGAAGGTGAGCGATATTGAGATCTTCAATAACAGGATATATGCCGCAACCCCGCTTGGACTTTACAGCGCCGATCGCACAAGTAATTTCCTCGCCAACTTCGAAAGCTGGACCAAAGAATCGGGTTTTCCCACAGAAAACAATGAGTTCACGCAGGTAGAACTTCATGGAAACATGCTGTACGCGCTTTCTAAAGCGCCGCTTGCCGACCGCGTACTGGTAAATTCCGGTTCCGGGTGGACAGATGCCCCGGGTCTGACCGTGGTAAAATACCAATCGTTGAAAAGCGTGGCCGACCGGATGATATTTACCCGCGACCACGAAATCTATGTAATAAAAGACGGCTCAACAACCCCGGAATCCATTGTAAGACCACCGGGACCGGGCCTGACTTATAATACGACTGAAGCCACTTTTGCAAGAGGCACTTATTATATCGCAGAAAGAACCGGCGGTTTACTCTCAACCACCAACGGCAGCGTGTTCGGTTCGGCAACACCAAACGGACCGCTCACCAACAGTGTGTTCAGAGTGTATTCTGAAAGCGGTTATGTGTATGTGGCAACAGGATCGGTTGACCAGGTATACGTGAACGGGTTTCGCCAGGACGGTATTCCTTACTATGACGGGTCTATCTGGAAAACCATGGACGAGAGTACCATCGATTCCCTGAAAAACTCAGCCGACTTTCTCAGCGTTACTATTGATCCCCAAAAACCCGATCACGCTTTCGTGTCGAGCTGGAACAGCGGACTGATCGAGGTCGAGGCCGGAAAGGTCAAAGCCATTTACAACGAATTCAACAGTACGATCCAGGAAGTTCCGCAACTGCCGGGAAGTTACCGCGTAGGCGCTTCTGCGTTTGATGCTGCTGGTAACCTGTGGGTCGGCAACTCGTTTGCACCAAAAAATCTCCTGAAAAAAAGTCCTTCAGGTGTCTGGACGGCATACGGAATAGAAGATTACGTGTCGGATCCGTCTATTTCCACTATCAGCCAGGTGCTGGTTGCCCAGGACAATTCGAAGTGGCTGGTCTATCACCGGAACGGTCTGGTAGTGTTTAATGAATCCAGCAATCCTGTAGGAAGAAGACTTACCAGCAAAGCAGGTGAAGGCGGCCTGCCGGTAGATGAAGTATTCTGCATTGCCGAAGACCTCGATGGAGAGATCTGGGTGGGTACGAGCAGCGGTTTTGGTATTATCTACTCCACATCGTCCGTGCTTTCAGGCGGAGCGGTCAATGCACAGCAACCCATCATCGAACAGGATGGGAATTTTGAGAAAATACTTGGCACCGAGGTCATCAAATCTATTGCCGTAGATGGTGGTAACCGAAAGTGGATGGCTACGCAAAACTCGGGTGTTTACCTCATTTCAGAAGACGGCACCAAACAGATCCTGCACTTTAATACTGAAAATAGTCCGCTGTTGTCGAATGAGGTGCTGAGCGTGGCCATCAATCAAAAAACCGGCGAAGTGTTTTTCGGAACTTCCTTAGGAGTACAATCTTATTTGTCGGATGCCACCGGGCCGGCAACAGAAATAGCAAACGTGAGTGTTTTCCCGAATCCGGTACGTCCGGGCTATGAAGGTCCCATTTCGATTCGCGGCCTGGTTCGCGAAACCGATGTGAAAATAACTGATGTAAGCGGCAATATTGTTTTTAAGACCCGTTCACAGGGTGGCCAGGCGATCTGGGACGGATTGAATTTCCGCGGGGAACGTTGTGCAACAGGAGTTTACCTGGTTTTTTGCACGAACAGCGACGGCTCTGAGACCGGTGCCGGTAAAATCGTATTCGTGAAATGATCGAAGGCGTTTCCGCAATCGTACTTTCCAGTTTCCCGTATTCAGAATCCAGCGTGATTAGCAAGTGCTTCACCCGTGAATATGGGCTGAATTCATTTGTGCTTAAGGGCGCAAAATCGCCGGGAAACAAACATAAGCTTGCCGTGTTGAGGTCTTTCCAGCCGGTTGAGGTGGTGCATTACCGCGGCAGATCCGACCTGCATCTCATCAAGGAGATCCGGATCGACTACCCGCTGCACTCGATTGCCACCAACCCCGAGAAAACCTGTATCGCCTTGTTTCTTTCGGAATTGCTGTACAAAACGCTCAACGACAATGTACGCGATGAACCACTGTTCGATTTCGTGCTCTCGTCTGTAAAGTGGCTGGAACATACCGACGACTACCTGAATTTCCACCTCAGATTCATGATGCAGCTTTCCCGCTATCTCGGATTTTATCCGGGTACCACCGAATCCTTCGACCGCAGTTATTTCGGAGAGCTCGATCTCGGTGAATCCCGACAGGAGGTGAACCTGTTGCTGAATGAACTGATCCGTCAGCCTGAATACGCCGTCAATACTATGAAAATAACCAATAACCAGCGTCGTGAACTGCTGCGTGCCATGGTCGCTTTTTACGGGATTCAGCTGGAAAAGTTCCTCGACATTAAATCGCTTCCCGTACTCGAATCGATATTTTCAGACTGATATAATCCGGTTTTAGTCGAAGCAAACCGGTCAAAAATAGCAGCTTGTGTTTTCAAGAGTGAAACAAAGTTAGGGTCAGAAATAGAATAGGGCTGCAAAAGGCCTCCTTCAATATTAAGTAACTTTGACCTCTTTATTTTTGACTATATGACCAAAATCTACTGTTTGGGGCTGGCGTTGACGGCCTTTTTAGGAATTTCATCTGCCACCTTTGCCCAGGACGTTCCGAAAGGGGAGGGCTTCAATTGCTACCAGCAGGTAGAAACCAACAAGATTTTCCGTGAGCATCCGGAGATCGAGCAGGAATACCTGAAAAACGAAGCCAAACTTCGTATAGCACAGGAAGAAAACTACAAGAACCGCTTCAATAAAGACGAAAAAGTATACCGTATTCCGGTGGTATTTCACGTAATCCACCAGAACGGAGAAGAAAACATTACTTACGAGCAGATCAAAAGTGCGATCGATGTGATGAACGAGGAGTTCAACGGAAAGAACCCAGCTTTTGCGAACATCATTGCAGAGTTCAAAGACCGCGCTGCCGAATGTAAGATCGAATTCCGCCTGGCCACTATCGACCCACAGGGAAGATGTACCAACGGAGTTGACCGCTTTTACGATACCCGCACCACAACTGCTGGTGACGAGGTAAAAGCCGGAAGACAATGGCCACGCGAAAAGTACCTGAACGTATACACCTGTGCAACCATCGCTTCGGGAGCTGCAGGTTACGCATATTACCCCGGAACCATTTCTGCCGACCGCGACGGGATCCTGATCATCCACAGTTATGTGGGAAGGATCGGAACCGGATCTACCGGAAGACAAAGCGCCCTTACCCACGAAGTAGGTCACTACATGAACCTGGCTCACACCTGGGGTAACTCAAACACTCCGGGAGATCCGGGCAACTGCAGCAGCGATGACGGTGTTACCGACACACCAAACTGTATCGGTTCTTCTACCTGTAACCTGAGAGCCAATACCTGCGAAGTAGGAATGCCTGGTGACGAGATCGACAACATTCAGAACTTCATGGAATATGCATATTGCTACGCCATGTACACCAACGGTCAGAAAGCACGTATGCGTGCTGCGCTGGAAAGCTCGACCGGACAACGCAACAACCTGTGGACCGACGCCAACCTTGCGGCAACCGGCGCCAACTACGAAGCTGCACCGGTGAACCTGTGTAAGGCAGATTTCGGTGTGAGCGTGGGTAAACCGGTTTGTGCCGGCGCCTCAGTTACCTTCAACGATTTGTCGTATAACAACGTGAGCAGCTGGAAGTGGACTTTTGAAGGAGGAACTCCTGCAGTTTCTACCGACAGGAACCCAACTGTAACCTATGCTAACCCGGGAACTTACGCGGTAACCCTTGAAGTATCGAACGGCGTTCAGAACGTAGACACCACCAAGAACTCTGTGGTGACCATCCTTCCGAACAACTCACTTCAAGCACCGTACGTTCAGACTTTCGAAGGCTTTACCAACGGCGTATCACCCGACTTCACCATTGAGAACCCGAATAACGACCAGACCTGGACGCTGACCAATACAGCAGGTTACCAAAGCTCTAAATCAGTGTACATCAGGAACCGAGTATTGACGGGAACCGATAAAATAGATGAACTGATCTCGAATACATTGGATCTGAGCGGAATGGACAAACCACACGTGAAGTTCCGTTATGCCCACGCCCGTAAGAGCGCAACCAGTGTTGATGAGCTGGATATCTATGTATCAAATGATTGTGGAAATACCTGGTTCAAACGCAAAGTGCTGAAAGGAACCACGCTAAGGACTTCAAACACTGACGTTCCTTCAGGTGACTTTACACCAACTACCGACGACATGTGGAAAGAAACAGACGTAAACATTGAAGCTTACAATGCTGCCGGTGTTAAGGTTCGTTTCCAGTGGATCAACGGAGGAGGAAACAACATTTACCTCGACAACATCAACATTTACGATGCGGCTTCTACCGGGATCGATGAAAACATAAGCGCTGCTTTCGGATTGAGCGTATATCCAAACCCTGCTTCAGGTTCGGCTACCGTGGCTTTCGAACTTCCAAAAGCCAGCCAGGTGAAAGTTGAACTGTTTGACCTTGTAGGCAAAAAGTGCAAAGACGTTTACAATGGCAGCACACAGGCCGGCGAACAGGAGATCAAGATGAATTTTGACAAGCTGATCACCGGAATCTACTTCGTGAAACTATCCGTAAATGGAAACTCCTTTACTCAAAAGCTAATCATTCAATAACCAGTCCCTATCACAACATGTTAAAAAAACTAACACTGGCAATTGCGCTTTTCGGAGCCGTGAATGCTATCGGACAAACCAAGACAACCGGGTATTGCGGTTCTGTTACTATCGAGCAACAGATCGCAGACAGAACCGATATCTCTGAAGCTGAAAAAGCAAGACTTCTTGCTGAATATCACGCACAGGAAGAAGCGATTGGCAAAAGAGCAGATCTTCTCTATAACAACAGAAACCTTAAGGAAGACGAAGTGTACGTTATTCCTGTGGTATTTCACATTTTCCACAAAAATGGTCCTGAGAACATCAGCGAGGCCCAGGTGCGCGACTGTCTTCGTGTAATGAACGAAGAATTCAACAAGGAAAACGCAAGACTATCTGCTGTAATCCCTGAATTCCAGGGAATTATCGGTGACGGTAAGATAGAGTTCCGTTTGGCTACACGTACTCCTCAGGGAGGTTGTACCAACGGGATCAACCGTTACTTCAACGCAAACACCTATTACACCAGCCAGGCACCTATCCAGGCCCTTAAGCCTGCTTACATCTGGCCGCGTGAGAAATACCTGAACTGTTTCATCGTAGGTTCTATCGAATCAAGCGGCGGCGGAAGAACATTGGGTTATGCCCAGTTCCCTGGCGGAGCGGCAAACACCGATGGTCTGGTAATGGTATACGACGGGATCGGTTCTATCGCTCCTTCTAACCCAACCAACCAGAGTGTGGCTACCCACGAGATCGGTCACTGGCTGGGTCTTTTCCACACCTGGGGTAACTGTGCTGCTGCCGGTGATGCTGCTGCCTGTAACTGCGACGATGGTGTAACCGATACTCCAAACACAAAAGGAAGCCCTTCTACCTGTAACCTGTCAGAAGCGAGCTGCGGACCACTTGCCAACGTTCAGAACTTTATGGATTATTCATTCTGCTACGCCATGTTCACCGAAGGACAGGTTGCACGTATGAGATCTGTAATGCAAACCGACAACGCAAGAAAGAACCTTTGGCAACCGGCTAACGTTACTGCTACCGGTACCGACTATCCACTGGGTTCTCCTCCGTCACCACTTTGCAAGGCCGACTTCCTGACCAACAATTCGGGTCCGGTTTGCCAGGGCAACACGGTTCAGTACACCGACTACTCTTATGGAAGCGTAACTTCATGGAACTGGACTTTCGAAGGAGGAACTCCTGCAACCAGCACGCAGAAAAACCCAACAGTTACTTATGCCACACCAGGTACTTACAAGACTACACTGGTAGTTAGCGACGGAACCAACTCGGTAGATACAGTTAAAAACAACTTTGTTACCGTCCTTACAGGGAATGCACTTGGAACACCTTACCTCCAGACCTTTACTTCTGTAACCTCGCTTGCTCCTGAGTATTCTGTGGTTAACCCTAACTCAGACAAAACGTTTGAACTTAACCTGAACGTAGGTAACGGAGATTCAAGATGTGTATACATCCAGAACCGCGTAGTTGCCGGTTTAGGAAGAGAAGACGAACTCGTGTCGAACACCATCGACCTGACCAACGCTAACAACCCGGTACTTCGCTTTAACTACGCTTACGCAAGAAAGAACAACAGCAGCACCGACGAGTTGAACGTGTATACTTCTACCGACTGCGGACTGACCTGGGCGAAAAGAAAAGTATTGAAAGGGACCACGCTTAGAACCGGAGCCGATAAGCCAACCGGAGATTACGTGCCTACTGCAACAGAATGGAAAAGAACGGAACTGTCGCTGAACAGCACTAAAGTTCAGGGTCTTCGTTTCAAACTGGAGTGGATCAACCAGGGTGGTAACAACGTGTACATCGACAGCATCATGATCGCTGATGCGTCCACCGGCATCGACGAGGCATTTGAAGCCAACCTTAACCTGGGTATCTACCCGAACCCTGCCAACGAATCGTCAGAAGTTTCTTTCGATCTGCTGAACAGCGCAACGTCAACCATCGAATTGTTTGATGTGTTGGGTAAAAAAGCGAAAACCATCCAGAATGGTAACCTTTCTGCCGGTCAGCACAAATTCACCATTAACAGGGACAACCTGAACACCGGGGTTTATTTCGTGAAGATCACGATAGATAACCGTGAGGTGACGAAAAAGATCATTTTCAACTAATTAAAAAGCCCCGGTTATCCGGGGCTTTTTTTTGCTCTTATTCGGCGAAAGTTATCCTGCCGATCTTGCCTTTCTTCCCGGAAAGGATACAACCGTTATCCGAACAGTCTACGGCGTAAAATCCTTCGCTGCTTACCGGCTTCCAGGAATGTCCGCCATCAAGCGAAATATCCGTTCCCGCATCTCCTGTGGCGATCATGATGTTGTTCTTCCAGTGTTTTACGGAACAGCGGTATCCTCCGGGCACATTCTCATCAAATAAGGTCACAGAAGGCAATCGTTTGGATCCGCCGATAATTGCGAGGTTCGATGCGTTGTTGTTAGGCAGGTTGAAGTTTCCTCCAACCAGCACCAGTTCCCCGGATTGGTTCTTATCGCCCGAGAACAGACCCGAAGTCGCCGAAGAAGCGATCATCGGGAACAGGTAATTCCAGTGGCGGCCGCGGTCTTTGCTGAATACCACGCGAGAGTTTTCGGCCCCTCCGGTTACAAATACAATTTCCTTTTTCCCAAATACCCTGATTGGCGAACCGCCGGCTGCGAATGCGGCTTCTGCAGGCTGCGCTTCGGGCAACAGCTCCTTGGGCATAAGCTGCCAGCTGTCGCCTCCGTCTGCGGTCTGTAAGATGGTCCAGTCGCCGTTAACCGGGTCCGCCAGGCAGATGCCGTGCCTGCTGTCCCAAAAATCGATCGCATCGAGGAACGCAACCGTATCCTGGTTTTCATAGACCTTTTTCCAGGATTGTCCCGAATCGGTGGTTTTGTAAATTACCGCAGGACGGGTGATCCCCATCGCAATCACCGTGTTGCGGTCAATGACTTGTATGTCGCGGTAATCGGTGTGAAACGCAGTGTCGCCAACGCTCATGGTATGCCAGGTTTTTCCCGCATCGTAAGTACTCATTACTGTGTTGTGCTGGCCGCTGACCCACCATACCGAGTCATTGAGCACATCGAGGCCACGGAAAGATGAGCCGGAAATCGGGATAAAAGTTTGCAGCTGTTGTGCGGAGGCACTAAAACCAAGTAAGCACAATCCTGCGAAAAGCGGAGATCTGAAATTCATAGCTATACGTTGAGAGGTAAAAGTAGCGGTTTCCGGGGGCGAGCGTTTAGAGAATCTCAATCCGGTTTTTTGACTTGCGTTTGCAAAGGAAATTTTTCTATTTTTGCAACCAGCATGGTCGGATGGCCGAGTGGCTAGGCAGAGCTCTGCAAAAGCTCGTACAGCGGTTCGAATCCGCTTTCGACCTCATCAACAAAAAACCTGGTCTTTGGACTGGGTTTTTTTGTTTCCACAACTTTATTTATCACGATTTCCACCACACTCAGCCCACTTTCCGTGGGCGTGTTCACTTTTGTTACTATTTTAGTTGACGTTCTTTACCGTTTGAAACTGGCGCTGTTTCAAACGGATCATCACGGTAAAATGAGAATCGAGCTGAAAGGCTTTCCAATTGTTTGCAATGATAAAGCCGGACCCGAACATTTTACAAGTAGTGCTCAATGGAATCAATAGAAAACAATCCTCTTTTCCGTACCGTTTTTGATTCGGCTGCAAACGGAATTGCAATCATGCAATCGGTTTACGACGACAACGGCAGGATAGAGGATTTTGAAATACTTTTATTCAACAAATTCACCCTCAATTGGATAGGTGATGTCGAGTACAAAGGCAAACGCTATGGAGATGTCTTCCCTATGGTTAAGGAAACAGGCATTCTCCAAAAATTCATCGCAGTTGCAGAAACCGGCGTAGCCGATAATTTCGAATCCTGGTATGAGGGTGAGGGAATGAAGCACTGGTTCCGCTTTACAGCGGTTAAGCAGGACGAATTACTGGTGATCACCACAGAAGATATCTCGGAGATCAAACAGGCCGCAGTAGATCTTAAAGAAAGCGAAAGTCACTTCAAAGCACTGGTAAACGCGTCTTCAGATGTAATTTACAGTCTGAATGCCGACTGGAGCATTATGCGTCCTTTGGATGGCCGGGGATTTTTGTCTGACGCCCACGCACCGGTAGAAGGTTGGATGGAGATAAACGTACATGCTGCCGATCGCGACGCGGTTAAAAAAGCCATTGCCGAAGCCATTGCAAATAAAAGCACGTTCGAAATGGAACACCGGGTGAACACCGTCGACGGTGGCACAGGCTGGACATTTTCACGGGCGATACCCATATTGGACGAGCAGCAGAACATCATCGAATGGTTCGGCGCTGCCAGCGACATCACTGAGCGGAAAACGATCGAGCAGTCGCTGAAACAAAGCGAGAGCCGGTTCCGTAACGTGATCAATACTACGCCAGTAGGTACAGGTGTGCTGATCGGTCCGGAACTGATGATAGAGACAGCCAACGACGTGATCTTAAAATTCTGGAACCGCGACCACAGCATTATCGGAAAACCGTTTACCGAGGCCATTCCTGAATACAGTACAGGTGTTGCGCATACCGACCATGAGGCGCTGGCTTATTTTCACAATGCAGAGGGCCAGCTGGTGAGCGGTTATTTCAATTATTCCTACACCCCGCTGCGTGATCCGGACGGTACGATCTACGGTGTGCTGATCATGGCTACCGACGTTGCCAAAGAAATGATGTCCAGGAAAATTCTCGAAGAAAGCGAGAGCCGCTACAGGGCACTGTCTCAAACACTTGAACACCAGGTAAACGAACGTACCCGGGAATTGCAGCGCTCAAACGAAGACCTGCAGCAATTTGCGCACGTTGCCTCACACGACCTGAAAGAACCGGTACGGAAAATAAAAACCTTTACCAATCGCCTGGAAAC
>JAZKEZ010000047.1:0-6409 GCA_040386675.1 Bacteroidota bacterium
TGGACCACCAACGTTAACAGGATAGCTACAAAGGTGATAAACAGGATCAGGTTGCGGTGCGGAAACGGTGTTCCATCGGCAAGTGTGATGGGGATAGCCAATGCCGCGGCCAGCGAAACCACTCCCCGCATTCCCGACCATCCGAGTACCAGTGGCATCAGTAGCATGGTCGATGTTTTTCGTTTGATGACGCCCGGCCGGAACAAAAAGGTGGCAATCATGGCGCTGTAGGCACTGATCACGCGCGCAAGGATAAGGACAACGGTAACAATCAGTCCGTAGTTGATCGCCGTACTCAGCGGTATTCCGTCGGCCCGCAGTCCGGCAACAATCTCCGGGAGTTCGAGTCCGATGAGCAGAAAGACCACACCGTTCAATATAAACACGAAGCTTTCCCAGACACTGAAGCCCTGGATCCGGCTGGCACTGTTCAAAAAAACCAGTTGGCGTGCCGACATGAATAAGCCGCCGCTTACCACTGCAAGCACTCCCGAACAATGCATTTCTTCAGCGACCCAGTACATGAGGTAAGGTTCGATCAGGGTCAGGGCAATGTCAGACGAGGCATCAGTCGGCAACCGTTTGTGTGCCTGGACGAAAAGCCAGGCTAGCAGCAACCCTATTCCCGTTCCGCCAATCACCATCCACACAAAGCTGAGTGCGGCCTGCTGCCAGACAAATTGCCCGGTGCCCACCGCCACAAGCGCAAACCGAAAGATGATCAGCGCAGATGCGTCGTTCAGCAGGCTTTCTCCTTCCAAAATCGCCTTGGTCGACTTAGGTATTTTCACAAACTTCGTGATCGCACCGGTGCTTACCGCATCAGGCGGAGCCACGATACCGCCCAGCAAAAAGCCGATGGCAATGGTAAAACCGGGGATAAAATGATTGGTGATCAGCGCCACCGATAACGCGGTGAAAAACACAACCAGGAAAGCAAAACTCCCGATCATGCGCCACCACTTCTTCATTTCCTTGAACGAGATCGACCAGGCGGCCTCAAACAACAATGGCGGCAGGAAAATGAAAAAGATCATATTCGGATCGATACGCACGGCAGGCAATCCGGGGATGAAACTGAGCAGCAGTCCGCCAATGACCAGCAATATCGGGTAGGCGACCTTCAGTTTGGTGGCCCACATTTCGAGTAATACCACAGCGGCCACCATGGCCAGTAAAAAAGGCAGGATAGTATGCATCTGATCCGGTTAAAGGCGTTGAAGCGGGAAATATAGTTCTTCCTCCGTGCCCTTTGCGCAAAAACTTAGCGCCCTTTGCGGTTAATTTTTACCGCCCCGTACCAAAACAAAAAAGCTCCGAGCATTTGAAGCGCTGGAGCTTTATAGCATAAAACAAGAACCGGGGTTATTGCCTTATGCTGAGTCAAAGATAGAAAAGCGGGATTGGGCGATAGGCCCGTTAACAAAACATTATCAGATCTCTTTGATCACCTTCAGGAAATCTTCCAGCCTGTAGGCGCCGTCCACCAGTCTCCGTTCGTATACCATAAAATAACGGAAGTTGTTCCCGGCCTTGTTTGCCCAGTGCGCACCCAGCCGTATCTTCTGCTCGGCATCCAGGTGATCGCCTTTGGTTTCAAGCAACACGGTTTTCCCGCTTTTGGTCTGAATGATAAAATCCGGGTAATGATTCAAAAAACCATTGATCCTGAACCCCTTTCGCTCCAGGTTACGGGTCCAGAACAGTATATTCGGCATATTCCCGATCTCGTTGATCACCCGTTCTTCGAAGCCATTCATGCTGCCTTCTCTTTCGTAGAGGGACTTGGTGATGTCTTTGGCGGTTTCGCCCGGAGTGATACCGATCGGAAACAAATAAGATGGCTTAGAAATGACCCGGTCGGTATCCAGAAAATCCCTGAATGTTTTCTCCGCAAATGCCTCCAACAACGCATTGATCTTAGACTTTATCTTGTCCTTGTAGGTATACTCGTTTGCTGCAAGATCATTGAATTGTTGATCAGTAAAATCTTCAAGGATCCGGCTGATATAACGTTCAAGTTCCTTATCCGGGATCGGAGCCATCACACCAATTAAACGCATAAGGTACCGGGTCAGGTCGCGTACACGGTGCTCTCGCCTCACCGGATCGAGAATATAACTTAGAATCCTTTCCCTTGCCGTACCATCAAGCCTGATGAAAGTAGGTGTATGCTCATTCCTGGTTTCATCCAGGTCTATTTTGTACAATTCGTCCGAAACCGCGTCGAACACAATGTTTGTGTCACATTTACCCAGTGGGAAACCTTCGAGAAGATCTTCTTTCTCCAATATCTTTAGTTCCTTACCTCCGAACAGGTCATTACCATTTACTTTGATGTAGAACTGTTCAATGCTTAATGCCGCGGCCTGGGTCTTGAACACATCTTTTATCGGGTAAGACTTTACCAATTGTTGTAATTCTCCGGGGATGGGACGTGTGTTATTCGCGTCCATTTCAGACAACCGGGCCTCCATATACCGGTTCTGCTCCACTGCGGTATGCTCAATGTCTGAAAAGAAGTTACTGGTGATGACCGTGCCTGAATCGGAAACGCGGTTAATACTACCCCAGGATTTTAGTTTGCCAACCTCGATCTCATCTTCTGATGAAGTGGTGAAATCAATGGGTTCAGGACCAGGATTGTTCAGGGCAATTACATTTCCTGTAGCATATTCCGCTTCGCTCTTCCTTGATGTTTTGTCGCTGAATCCGGCCCGGTTCAGCCCTTTTACAATATTATCAAGGGTATCTATGAACTTGTGGGATGCGGTAAAAACGTAGCTGAAGTTCAGCATCGGAAAACTATGCTTCATCACATAGGGTTGACGCAACACTCTTCCGAGTATCTGCTCCACATCTACCGCTGAACTTTTATCTGCCAATGAGGCAAGTATATATGCAAACGGACAATCCCAACCTTCCTTTAGCGCGTTGATCGTGATTATAAATCTTACCTCGCAGTCAGGAGACATCAGGTCAACTCCCTTTATTTCGTTGATGTTCGCCGTCTTGATCCTGATTTGCTCTTCGGGTATCCCAAGCTCCAGCAACTTTTCCTTTAAGCGTTGAACATTCGATTTTTCTTCTTCCGCATTTGCAAACGACTTGCCATTCCTGGGTTGTGCCTGAAACAAAACAATAGGCCGGATGTATTTTCCTCCGTTCTTCTCCTCTTCGATTGCCTGTATCTCAAGTTGCTTTTGCAGCTGAAGACTGGAATGAATCACTTCCGTGCGGTCAATGTGGTTTCGCACGATAACCGGAAGCTTCACCATATTTTCTTTTTTCAGCTCCAGCGCATCGATAAAACTGATAATGTTACTGTTAGCTCTTGGTGTAGCCGTAAGGTCAAGGATAAAACAAGGATTAAGTATCCGGAGCATTTCGACGCTCAGTTCACTTTCGGCGTTGTGACTCTCATCAACAATTACCAAAGGATTCAAATGAGCGATCACCGCACTCAGTGAGATTTCAGGCTCATTATCCAGCAAGTATCCAAACGACTGCAGATTACCATTCTCGCGAAATACCTTTTTGTCTTCCTTATTTTTCGATCTTAAACTGTCAAAACTCAGAACGATAATGCTTAGCTGCTCTTGAACCGAAGTGGCGTTAAACCCAGTTCCCTGGAGCAATGCGGTTTTTTCAAACACTTCCACTTTATTCCCAAAATGGGTATTGATCTTTTGTCGGTAAGGATGAGAAGGATCTTTTAGGTTTTTCAGTGTCTGATCAAGGATAGTAATTGACGGCACCAGCCAAACCACTGTTTTGATCTGATCAATCGCAAAAGCATCAAATATGGTTTTGATGGCATTACACGCGATGAAAGTTTTTCCTCCCGCTGTGGGAACCTTCACGCACACGTGCGGAACCCTGGGAATATTGTTTTTGTAAGGCTCAATGGATTGTCCTGAGACAGGCTCGAGTGGTGTCTTGGGATGTGTTTTCCAGAAATTGGTAAACGCACGATCGATATCCCGGCTTTCCTGTATATGATCCAGGAACAGGGAAATGTCGTTGAGTACCTGCTGTTGATAGGGCTTTAGTTCCACTGCTAAAAACGTGTTAAATCCCTGGTTAACTTTTTAAAAGTGATGCGATGGGCGGTCATGAAATCTTTGGTAAGCAAACAATTGTCTGCATAAATGACATATTGCTCTGCTTTGGTTTTCATTGTCGCAAGAAAACTGTAATTCAGGGTCGTAGTTTCGTAAGGGATGTAGTAACAGTAATACGATGTATTATTTTGTTTCCCTAGGAAGTAAGGATTATCAGCGTATTCCTGCAAATCGATCGCAGATCGCGTTTCGGTATAATAAACGTAACTACGGATCGCCTGAACGGGCATCTGCGGATTAAGATCTCCATCTTCCGAAAACAGCTCTTTCCCTAACTCATAATAATCAAAACTGCCTCCTGTTCCTTCTTTGTCAGCATAACCGGTAATTACCCGACGAACGCGTTCGGCAGTGATGGTTTCGGCATAATCTTCCATCTCGATGCAGATGAATTTGCGGTTGCCGCCGTCCAGTTTATTCAGGTTCAGAACTGCGTGGGCAGTGGTACCAGAACCGGCAAAGGAATCGAGCACAATGTCATTTGGTTTGGTCGCTATCTGAAGAATTCTATCAATTAATTTATACGGCTTTGGAGTGTCAAATAAAGTGTGTCGTTCTGGTAATATCTTCTTTAACTCTTGTTTAGCGCCTTGATTATGGTTTACCTCATCGTGCTTCCAAATCGTGACAGGAACTATTCCCTGATTGACTTCTGAAAAGAATTTTTTAATTCTGGGAACGTTTCCACCGTGTTCTCCAAACCAAATTCTGTTATCCTCAATAAGCTGTTGTAAATTTTTCTCAGAAGTCATCCAACACCTTCCATCAGTTGGTTTGATTATTTTTCCTGATGGCGTTATTATTGAATAATCGTAGTCTTTCGAATAAGTTTTTACTGTAAAATCACTTGCGGTCCAGACACCTCTGGGATCGTTATCTAAATTCTTATACCTGGCATTTTGATCGGGTGTACGGACCAGCAAATTTCTGTTCCACTGCGCCTTTCGTTTAGCATAGCAAACTATGAAATCATGATTATCGGAAAAATATTTGGCATCATTCTGAGGACTAAATTTCTTTTGCCAGATGACATTATTAATAAAATTTCCTTCACCGAATATGTCATCACAGATTAGTCGTAAATTTCCTTGTTCATTGTCATCAATAGAAATAAAGATCGCCCCATCGTCAGCTAATAATTTATGGAGTAATTTCAACCGGGGATAAATCATGCACAGCCACTTGTCATGCCTGGTCAGGTCCTCACTCTCTTTGCCCACAACCTGTCCCAGCCATTTCCTGATTTTAGGATGATTCACATTGTCATTGTACACCCATCCTTCATTCCCTGTATTGTAAGGCGGATCGATGTAGATGCATTTTACCTTACCTTCATATTCAGGCAACAGGGCTTTCAGTGCTTCAAGATTATCTCCGTGAATGATCTTGTTTCCGCTACCCGTTTCCTGCGAAGATGAAGTACCACCGGTAAATCCATAGGCGTGCTCCAACACCCTGAACGGTACGTCCCGGTGATGGTTCACGATCTTATCTTTTCCTATCCAGTGGAGGGTGGGCACCTAAATGATTTGTCTTTAAAAGACAAATATAGTCCTTTAAAGACACATTACTTCGCCCGATCATCAGGAAATTGGCCTTGTGAAAAAGCAGGTGACCGACAGGATCAGAAAACTACGCGTGGAAAGAGGGATCAGCCAGGAAAATGTAGCGGTTGATCTCGGTATTACGCCTAGTGCTTATGCGAAGATTGAACGCGGCGAAACCGATCCCAACCTGGAGCGACTGTTTGAGATCGCTACCATTTTCGAAGTTCCTGTGATTGATTTCTTTACGGATCCTGTACAGGCGGTAAACGAGCCCGCAGAAGGCTATGGAACCAATGTGAAAGAAGATATCCAGCAACTTACCCAGCTGGTACAGCAGGTACTGTCGGAAATGAATACGCTGAAAACCCAATTGTCGGCAAAAGACAGTTCAGGAGCAACTAAAAAAGGGAAATCCTAATTCTACGCTCCTATCCTATATTTGGGAATCCCGTTCTGTTCACCAATTACCTGTTCCTCCTATGAAAAAGGCATTTCCAATGATCCTGCTGGTGGCAAGTTCATTTCTGCTCGGCTTTACTTTCAATACCATCCTAACTGATACCAAGATACAGTCACCCAAAAAGGTAACCGGCATTGGCGGCATATTCTTTAAATGTAAGGATCCGAAAAAAATGCGGGAATGGTACAACACTCACCTCGGACTGAATACCAACGAATACGGCGCAGTATTCGAATGGCACCAGGGCGCAGACAGCACAAAAAAGGGATTTACGCAAT
>JAZKEZ010000048.1:0-2758 GCA_040386675.1 Bacteroidota bacterium
AGTACATCCATCACCATCCTCCGGCCGGATACAAAAAACGCGGGTCTCAGTAACGGGCGCCAGTCGGCGGTTTCACGATCAAGGAAATTCAACAGGTCTTTTGCGTGAAGTATTCCGATTACCCGTTGTGTGCGGCTGTTGAACACCGGCATCCGGGAATACCGGTTTTCGCGAACAGTTTGTAAAATCTCGCTTAGTGTATACGTATCATTTACCGCAATTACCTGTGAGGCATGCGTCATTATCTGTTCTACATGAATTTCAGTAAAGCGAACAATTCCCCTCAGCGTACGTTCGTCTGCCTCTGGAGATTCGCTTTCGCTGTTTTCCAGTACCTGCTCCAGTTCCTTCACTTTATTTTCCCTGGCGTTGTAAGGCGCATCATTCACGAAAGCATTCAGGCGATGCAGGGGCAGACTGATCTTATTGAAAAATCGTTGTGCATCGGCATTGAACCTTCCCGGAATGAGCAGCAGCACAAACAGTATTCCCAGGATCGCTGCAAACACGCACCAGTTATGAATGACCGGTGTGAACAGGAAGATAACCAGTAAACAGCTCAGGAACACATCAACAAAAAACTGTACAGTGATGCGGTTTTTGAATGACCACGACAACTGCGGTTCTGATTCGGCAGTAATGATCTCTGATTTACGAATGCCGTAAGTTGCCGTGAGCAGCCGCGCAAGCAGGAACAGTAGTAAAAGGAATACCAGGCCGTTCAGGAGAAGGAATTCCTTTTCACTGGTGATCAAAAGAAGGGTATGATGTTCCGGAGGTTCCAATACTTAAATTTTAATGACGCGATTGTCAGTTTAGTTGTCGGCCTTTAACAGTTAGCTTTTAGCCTTTAACGAATTGCTAAAGGCTAAAAGCCAGGGCTGACAGCTAAAAAACAATCAGAACGGAAGATCGCTTTCTTCAGCAGCCGGCGCCACCGTGGTCTCGTACTCCAGGTTTTCACGCACGGCCGGAGCTACAGGTTCTCCATCCATTCTGTTCAGCAAAGTAAAGTTTTCTGCAAGTACTTCGGTAACGTAGCGCTTATTTCCTTCCTTATCGGGGTAAGAATAGTTGTGTAGCTTCCCTTCGAGGTAGATCATACTGCCTTTTTTCAGCAGCTTCTGGGCGATCTCCGAAAGACTTCCCCACACCGCAATGGTATGCCACTCCGTTTTGGTGATCTTGTCGCCCGATTTCGATGTGTACCGTTCGTTGGTGGCCAGACTGAATTTTGCCAGTTTACCGTTTTCATAATTCCTGATCTCAGGATCTTTACCAAGATTACCGATCAGTGTTACTTTGTTTACTCCATTCATAACCAATAAAAATTTAGGGTTCGGTCAAATGTATGCATGGAGCAGCGCTCAAGTCAAGCGGCGGCCTGGTCCCTTTACCCTGTTGGTCGTTTGCGGTTGGCCAGGTAATTCACGATAAGTTGCGGAAGCGGGTAAACAATGGGCTCCCGGCTGTTGACCGTAGTAAATGCAGATTGAGTATCCGGGCGTTTTAGCTCGAATTCCCAGAAAGTGGCTTTTATCCTCCGGTGACTGAGCAGGTGAACATAGGTTTCTGATCGCTGTTTAAGCTCAAAGCCTTTCCAATCGCCAAAATCAGCGTGGTGAATGATGAACTCCGGGTCTTCAACTCCCATATCCGATTCTATGAGAGGAAAGTCATACAGTCCCTGCCAGACGTCGCCTTTTTGCCGCTCTTTCAGGTAAAAGTCATCTTCGTGCGAGAACACTAGATAATTAAAGTACCGCTCGGTGACCTTGGTCTTTTTCGCCTTTTGCGGCAGGAATTCTATCGTACCTGCCTTATACGCCTGGCATTTCAGGCGGAACACGCAGGATTCACACAGCGGCACTTTCGGTTTGCAAACGGTTGCCCCGAACTCCATGATCGCCTGGTTGTGGAGCGATGACGGTGTTCCCAGCAGTTCGTCGGCCAGTTGCTGGAATTGCTTTTTGCCGGCTGTGGTATCTATTGGTGTATCAATCCCGAATAGCCGTGCGAGAACCCGGTATACATTTCCATCTACCACGGCCACCGCCTCGTTTTGTGCGAAGGATGCTACGGCAGCGGCGGTATACGGACCTATTCCTTTTAATTTAAGAAGTGAATAATAGTCTGCGGGAAAACGTCCACCGTAATTTTCCTTTACCAGCACCGCAGTATGCCGGAGGTTTCTTGCCCGGGAATAGTAGCCGAGCCCCTGCCAGAGCTTAAGAACATCCTGTTCTGCCGCGTCTGCCAGGTCGGTAACCGACGGATAGCGTTCTGCAAAGGCGTAATAGTAGCTCAATCCCTGACTGACACGGGTTTGCTGGAGGATCACCTCCGATAGCCAGATAAGGTACGGATCGGTGGTGTTTCTCCACGGAAGATCGCGTTTAGCGCCTGCATACCAATTTATTAACTCCTCAGAAAACCCCTTCATCGCGCTATGTTGCATTTAGGTGCAAAATTAAAAAAGCAAAATTTTAATTTGTCAAATAGAAATCTATCTTTGCACCCCCAAAAAATGAGACAGGGAATTAACTGAAAATCAAGATACTCATTATGACTAAGGCAGATATTGTCGCAGAAATTGCGGATAAGACCGGGATTGAAAAGGTAGCTGTTCAAACAGCGGTAGAGGCTTTCATGAATTCTATTAAGACCTCTTTGAAGAAGGGAGACAATGTTTATCTAAGAGGATTTGGCTCTTTCATCGTAAAGAAAAGAGCTCAGAAAACCGGAAGGAATATTTCTA
>JAZKEZ010000048.1:2768-8529 GCA_040386675.1 Bacteroidota bacterium
ATTATTCCTGAGCACAACGTTCCGGCTTTTAAACCAGCTAAAACGTTTGTAGAAGTGGTTAAAGAAAACACCAAGAAGGCCGTAGCTTGAAAAAGCACTTCTCTAAAATAGCGTTGCTTGCGGCGGGTGCAGGACTGGTGATTGCCATGCTGTATCTTCCAAAACAACCACAAACTACCGAAACCAAGCAACCTTCGGGACTTGAGGCGAAGATTGCAAAAGCCACAATGATGGTCGAAGGCGGTCAGAACCCAATGGAAGGAATTGCTCTTTTCAGGGAGATTTTAGAGGAGGATCCTGATAACATAGAAGTTCATTACCGACTGGGACTGTTTTCACTACAGTCAGGCCAGATGGATAAAGCGGTGATGAGATTCGAAAAAGTACTGGAATTAAACGGTACGACATACCCTGACGCCAGGTTCTATTTAGGACAGGCTTACGAGGGTCTCGGAGAGAAAAGTAAAGCCATTGAGGCTTATACTAAATACAAGCAGACTTCTACAGATACCGTGGTTACGCACGGAGTAGACAGGCTGATAAACGAATTGTCTAACAAAAATTAAAAACTTAACCTTATGCCAAGCGGTAAGAAGAGAAAAAGACATAAGATGGCTACTCACAAGCGCAAGAAGCGTCTTAGAAAGAACCGTCACAAGAAGAAAAAATAATCTGATTTCGTTTCCCGGATCAACTCCGGGATTCTATCCTATACATAGCAACCGGTGTAATGTGAAAATTGCACCGGTATTGCTGTTTTAATCCAATCCGCTAGTGAATATAGACTTGGTCATTGACGCCAACTCTAGCGAAGTGTCGATTGCCCTGTTAAAAAACGGTGTGCTTACTGAGCTACACCGTGAAAAAGGCAGTGACGACTTCTCAGTTGGCGATGTTTACCTTGGCAAAGTAAGACGGGTTGTACCCAGTCTGAATGCCGCGTTTGTGGATGTAGGGTATGAAAAAGATGCATTTTTACACTATCTGGACCTCGGTCAGCAATTCGAGTCACTGAACAAGTTCACCAAAGGTGTACTGAAAGGAGAATTGAAAGGTTCCATGCTCGGAGAAGGGCAGCTGGAAGCTGATATTGAGAAAGAAGGAAAAATAAAGGACATCCTGTCGGGTGGTCAGAACCTGCTGGTTCAGATCGCCAAGGAGCCGATTTCTTCGAAAGGTCCGAGATTGTGTTCAGAAATAACCCTTGCCGGTCGTTACCTGGTCCTGGTACCTTTTTCCAATAAGGTTTCCATTTCCCAGAAGATCCGCCTGCAGGCAGAACGCGACCGTCTAAGACAGTTAATGCATAATATTCGTCCCAAGAATTTTGGGGTGATCATTCGTACCGTTGCAGAGAACAAAAAAGTGAGCGACCTGGAAAACGATCTTAATGATCTGATATCCAGGTGGGAAAAGATTGCAAAGAATCTCAGGAATTCGGCTCCCCCGAAAAGGGTGCTGGGTGAGATCAATAAAACCTCGGCAGTACTGAGGGATTTGCTTTCGGTTCACTTTAACAACATACACGTGAATAATCGTTCAATGTTCAATCAATTGAAGGATTATATCAAGAACATTGCACCCGAAAAGGAGAACATTATCCGCTTCTATTCGGGAACCCTGCCGATCTTCGAGAACTTCGGAGTGAGCAAACAGATAAAAGCTGCCTTTGGCCGCCAGGTAATGCTGAAAAGCGGTGCCTACATTATTGTTGAACACACCGAAGCGATGCACGTTATTGACGTGAACAGCGGTAACCGTAAAGGAATGAAGGACCAGGAGCACAACGCACTGGAAACCAACCTTGAAGCTGCCGAGGAGATCGCAAGGATCATTCGCCTGAGAGATATGGGTGGTATTATTGCCATCGACTTTATTGATCTCGGAGAGAATGAAAACCAGAAACGGTTGTATGAGCATCTTAAGGAAGCCATGCGTACCGACAAGGCCAAGCACAATGTGCTTCCTCCGTCGAAATTCGGAGTTGTGGAAATCACCAGGCAACGGGTAAGACCGGAGACTGACATTACCACTACCGAAAGTTGTCCCTGCTGTAAAGGCAGTGGCGCGGTTGAAGCCACGGTACTGCTTACCGACGAAATTGAGAACAGCCTGAACTACGTGATGGCCGAACTTAAATCCGGTAAAGTGACCCTGAAAGTACACCCTTACCTTGAAGCCTACCTGAAAAAAGGATTGCGGGCTTTCCAGCGAAAGTGGTGGAAACAATACAAAACCTGGATCCCCGTAACGGGAGACACGAGTTACCACATGCTTCAGTACGAATTCGTTTCTGCTGAAGGAGTGCAACTGGAGGTTTGATCAGCTGATATATTTAATAAAAGGCCGTGGTTGAGAGACTGCGGCCTTTTTTGGTTACTACTGTTGTTAAAGATACGGAAGCAATGAGGTTCCTCGCTGCGGGGTTCCTCGCTGCACTCGGAATGACGGTTATTACAATGACGGTTATTAAAGTGTTTTTCTCTGATGTTTATTTAATTTGCTTCTGTGCAACCCAAACGCTTTACACCGGACCAGGCCAGGCTCAAGATCCAGGCTTATTGCGCCTACCAGGAACGCAGTCACCGGGAGGTGCGTGAAAAGCTGTATTCGTACGGATTGTTTAAGGATGACGTCGACCAGCTTACCGTTGAGTTGCTGGACCAGAATTTCCTGAACGAAGAACGCTTTGCCCGGGCATACGTGAGCGGGAAATTCAGGATCAAAAAATGGGGACGCCGGAAAATAGAACTTCATCTCAAGGAAAAAGGCGTTTCAGCCTATTGCATCAAACAGGGATTCAAAGAGATAGACCCTGAAGAATACAGCAAAACCATGATGGAACTCATTGCTTATAAATTACGGACGGTAGCTGCGAAAAATGACTTCGAAAGACATGCCAAAACTGCAGCTTATATCGTGGGCAGAGGCTTTGAAAGTGAATTGGTCTGGGAACAGATCCATCAGTTAAGAGTTAAGAACTAAGAGATAAGAACCAGGTATGAGGCAACTATTAACCCTTACTTCTTAACTCTTAGTTATTAGTTCTTAGTTTTCAGATTATAGGTACCTTTGCACCCGCTTATGATAACAGTAGATCATCTCAATGGATTGTCGGAACGACTGGATGCCCTGAAGGGTTATCTTGACATTCCCGGAAAAGAAGAAAAAATCAACGAACAGGAACTGTATTCGCAGGATCCTAATTTCTGGGATGATCCGAAAAAAGCAGAAGAAAGTCTGAAGGAAGCCAAAGTGCTGAAGACCTGGGTCGGACAATATTACGATTCGGTTGCTGCGCTGGATGATCTTAAAGTGATCTACGATTTTTACAAGGAAGGTGAAGGCACTGAGGCTGAGGTAAACGCTCAGCATGTTGCCACCGTTGAATCAATCGAAGAACTGGAACTGAAGAAAATGCTTTCTGCCAAGGAAGACCACCTCAACGCCGTAATGCAGATCACTTCTGGTGCCGGTGGTACCGAAAGCTGCGACTGGGCCGGAATGCTGATGCGTATGTACATCATGTGGGCCGAGAAAAGCGGTCACAAGGTGAAAGAAGTTGACTTCCAGGAAGGTGATGTAGCCGGTGTTAAGCAGGTTACACTCGAAATTGAGGGCGAAAGTGCCTTCGGATTCCTGAAAGGCGAAAACGGGGTACACCGACTGGTGCGTATCTCTCCTTTTGATTCGAACGCAAAACGCCATACCTCTTTTGTTTCGGTATATGTTTACCCGCTGATCGACGATACGATAGAGATCGAAGTGAACCCTTCTGATCTTGAATTTGAGACTTTCCGTGCGGGTGGTGCGGGTGGACAGAACGTGAACAAGGTAGAAACCGCTGTACGTCTGTATCACAAGCCAACCGGTATCATTATTAAGAACCAGGAAAGTCGCTCGCAGCTCCAGAATAAGGAAAACGCTATTAAACTCCTGAAATCCCAGCTGTACGAAGCAGAAATGCGCAAACGCATGGAAGCAACGGCTGCCATTGAAGGAAACAAGAAAAAAATAGAATGGGGATCGCAGATCCGTAACTACGTGCTTCACCCGTACAAACTGGTAAAAGACGTACGGACCGAGGTTGAAACCAGCGATACCGAAGGTGTATTGAACGGTGATATCAACCGTTTCCTGAAAGCGTTCCTGATGGAGTACGGCGGTTAATGATGAGCGAATTCACCATTTATCACAACACCCGTTGCAGCAAAAGCCGCGAAGCGCTTCAACTTCTTAATGATCAGGGAGTTGATCCGGTTATCGTAGAATACCTCAAGGAAGTTCCTACGCGGGCAGAGTTTAAGAAGCTGCTTGCCAAACTGAACCTGAAGCCTGCGCAGGTATTGCGAACCAGCGAACCTATCTTCAAAGAAAAATACAAAGGGAAGAACTTTACCGACGACGAGTGGATCACGATCATGCTGGAAACTCCGCAACTGATTGAGCGACCTATCGTAGTAAAGGGAAACAAAGCCATAATCGCACGACCACCTGAATCCATAGATCAATTTTTCGAATGAATACAGAGCAGTTAAAGGAGTTTTTACGCGACGAGATCGCGCAGATCGCTTTCAAGAAAGTTGAGTTTGATGAATCGCTGATCAAATCGAGGCTTGTAGATTCTATCTCTATGATCGACCTGATCGTGACCATTGAAGAGAAGATCGGCAAACAGATCCCACAGCATTTGGTTACCGACGACAATTTCGAAACCATCGATACCATTATCGCTACTGTAAACCAGGTCTGATCCATGAAAGGATTTGCCGTACGGTCGCTGCTTCCTTTGTTCATCGCTGCAGCAGGACTCGTTTCCCTCATCGCAACCCATAGTACCGATGTGCTGTTTGGACGCAGTAGCTTCCGTTCCGGCGAACGTGAGGATGTAACGCAGGTCGCTCACATCGACCGTATCGACCAGCACCCTGATTTCGCTCCTTACCTTTTTGACGACGATTCAGGCAAAAATATTTACCTGCTCGGCTCGTCGGAACTCAGCTCCGGCGGCGATGCAATTCCCTATAATTTTATTACTGCGAACTACCCGACTCGGGTGATCGGGGTCGGTCACGAGGGCAACCAGAGCTTTTCGATCTATTCGCAGTTGCTGGCCAATTACAACAAGCTGTCGGGCGTCAAAGTCATTGTGATCGTTTCGCCCATGTGGTTCCAGTCCGATTATGCTTTTGGCACCACATCACCCGTTTTCCTTCAATTCAATCCCGACAGCTATCTCGAACGGATATTGGAAAACAGCAACATTCCCAAGCATTTCAAAGCATACGAAGAAGAACGCGTAGCCGAATTTTACGGAGACTTTACTTCGCCTACGCTTCCTTTTAAAACCATGTTCCTGGATCACCAGGCCGGTAAGAATGTGCTGAATACGATAGCTTATGCACCGCTCAGGGCCACACATTCGGTGGTTTCAACTCTCCACCGTTCACTGTTCCCGCATCCGGAGTACGACTTTTCAGCGCATCCCGGAGCAGCTCCGGCACAATCCGAAGTTCGGGTAAACTGGGACAGCCTGTATGCCGCTTCAAAAAACCGGGTACTTTCTTCGACTACCTCCAATAACTGGGGAATCGATGATGCTTATTACAGTGAATATATTGGCGGGAGCCACGGAAAGATCAAGATGGTTCCGCTGCGGGCCAACCGCGAATGGGACGATTTCAGGATGCTGGTTTCACTGCTGAAAGACGGAAATGACGCCGCCTCGTTTATCATCCTGCCTATGAACCCGTACTACTAC
>JAZKEZ010000048.1:8539-18367 GCA_040386675.1 Bacteroidota bacterium
CTACTCTACTTTGTCACAGCTCGATCCGCTGATGGATTCGGTGCGCAGCGAGATCAATACTGCGCAGTTTCCGGTCCTGGATTTCTGGACCTCTGATTCCACCCGCTTTGAAAAAGGTGTGCTGAAAGATGTGATGCACCTGAGCGAATACGGATGGTACAAGGCAGACCGGTTCATTTCAGAACAATACCGTTTAGGCCGATGAAAGGAAGAAACACCAGCGGTTTTTTCAAGAACCTGCTTCTTTATTTTTGCCTGCTCACGGCACTTTACTTGTTGTATTCACCACAGAATCAGCACGTAAAAAACCGCGTGGGTTCGGCGATCCAATTTGTTTACCAACAGTTCTGACATGCTGCCATTCGGGGGATACGAGTTCTTTGTACTGATGGCCGTTTTTATCGGCTTTACCTGGTTGCTGAAACTGCGGCTGAAGGATCCTTCATACAGAATTGTACTGGCTGTCTTCAATGCCCTTTTCCTGGTTTTCTTTTATCCGCAGCCGCTTCATTTTTTCCTGCTGATCGGGTATGCGTATGGGATGACGTGGCTGTTGAGCAATGTGCTTCAGCCTGCAAAAAAGATCTGGGGAATTTTGCTGTTGCTGCTACCGATGCTGCTGGTAAAATTCGGGATCAAGGTGCATTATTATCCTTTTGAACTGAACAACATCCTGTCGTTTGCGGGACTGAGTTATGCG
This sequence comes from Bacteroidota bacterium, assembly GCA_040386675.1. Taxonomy (GTDB): domain Bacteria; phylum Bacteroidota; class Bacteroidia; order Flavobacteriales_D; family Luteibaculaceae; genus DASUEB01. Next base: position 9,240 of record JAZKEZ010000048.1, read on the forward strand.
TGTTTCCGCATTGTAGGGTATTACAACGAGCGCAGGAACGGCGAACCGATGCCCGATGTGCTGAGTTATTTCAATTTCCTGTCGTTTACTCCTACCCTGCTTATTGGTCCGATAGACCGCTATTCCCATTTCACCGCATCGCAGTCGCGCGGGTTTTCCAACCTTAACGAAGCCAATGCCACCGACGGCTGGAACCAGCTGGTAAAAGGAGTGGCCTTCAAATTCATTGTCGCCGAATGCATTGACCGGTACTGGCTGAATATTTTCGCTGCCGAAGACATTCGGCCCGTGGCCATGCTGAATACGATGTATGCATATTATGCTTACCTGTTTTTCGATTTTGCAGGATACTCGTTCATGGCACTCGGTGTAGGAAAGCTGATGGGGATGGAAGTTCCGCTCAACTTTACCAATCCGTTCCTTGCCGTGAATCCACAGGATTTCTGGCGGCGGTTCCACATCAGTCTCGGCGACTGGTTAAAAGAGAATTTTTTCAACCCGCTCTACCTGTTCCTCACCCGGAAGAAAAAGCTAAAAGCGTATCCGCTGCTTCGGCAGAACGTGGCTTTGCTGCTCACGTTTACGCTGATGGGTTGCTGGAACGGATTTAAAAAGCACTATGTATTGAGCGGACTGCTGTTTGGCCTGTACTCAGTGGTACACAACACTTACCTCGTAAAATCGAAGCAAGCCGGCAGAGACATTGTCTTCGGCGATCTTGATCCGAAATGGATCCGGATCATCTCTATTTTTATCATGCTGAACCTGGTTGCGTTTGCATTGTATGTATTCAGCGGAAGGTTCCCGTTAATCCAGCATTCATGAGATACAATTTCAATCGCCGTTGTTTTGAAGAGCAGGTGGTAAATCCCGGTAAACTTGCGATAGCCGGCAGCGACAGCGACATCAGCTGGACCGAACTTGAGGCTAAAGTGACACTGCTTTCGGCGATGCTGAGCGATCTTGGCGTAGTTCCCGGTTCACCGGTGGTGATCTACGGTCATAAGGAGCACCTTTTCCCGGTTGCGATGCTGAGCTGCATACACGCCGGTTTTACTTACGTTCCGGTCGACAAGATCTATCCGGAAGACCGCGTAAAAAAGATCCTTTCGCTTACCGGTGCACAGGTGCTCATCAATTGCACCGAAGAACCGGTTTCTTATCAAACAGCAGTGATCATTGACAAAGACCTCTTGGTCACCCGGAATTCGGAACCTACTTTCACTGAACGATCCATTACAGCACAGGATGATCATCTGCAATACATCATGTTCACTTCAGGATCTACCGGAGAACCGAAAGGTGTACAGATCACTTTCAATTCGGTAAAGACCTTTTACAACTGGGCATCGGCCGACTTTGGGTTTACTGCCGGCGATGTTTTCATGAACCAGGCGCCTTTCACTTTCGATGTATCACTATGTGATGTATTGCTGAGTTTCGGACTGGGCGGCACATTGGTGCTTTCGCCAACTGAACTGGTGAAGGACCAGGATGCATTTTTGCAGAGACTGGTCCGCTACGGCTGCACCGTGTGGACCTCAACGCCGTCATTCGTATTCCTGTTCCTGCGTAATCCCGGTTTTAAGAAAGAGAAACTGGCTGCCTTCCATACCTTCCTGTTTATGGGTGAGGCGTTGCCGCCGCGTACCTGTCAGCAGCTGTACCGCCAGTTTCCGGGTGCAAGGGTACTGAATGCGTATGGGCCTACTGAAGCTACTATCGTTACTACTTTTGTGGAGATCACGCCCGAAGTGGTTGCAAAATATCCGTCGCTTCCCATCGGTTATCCCATGCCCGGATCGAAATTGTTGATTGAAAAAGGCGAAGGCTCCGAAAACAGCGGCGAACTCATCATCACCGGAGATCATGTTTCGATCGGGTACTTCAACAATACTGCGCTGAATGAAGTGAAATTTACCGAACACAACGGAAAAAGGGCGTTCAAAACCGGCGATCTCGCCTATTACGAAGACGGCATGCTGTTTTACCTGGGGCGCAATGACGACCAGGTAAAACTGAACGGTTTCCGCATCGAACTCGATGAGATCAGTAATGTGCTGTGTACTTCTGCGGAGATCAGCGACGCCGTGACATTACCGCTTAAACGCGGGAATGAAGTAAAGAAACTGGTGAGTTTTGTGATCCTTTCCAATCCGGATGCTGACTTTAACGTGAAAACGGATCTCAGCGAACTGCTTTCTCAAAAGCTACCTTATTATATGATCCCGGGAGATATTGTGGTGGTTGAAGATTTTCCTTACGGGGCCAGTCATAAGATAGATGGGAAGAAGTTGGTGGAGGAGTATGTTGGGAGGATCAGTTGAGAGTTGAGAGTGGAGAGTGGAGAGAGGGGTTTGAGGTTATCTGATAGTGAACAAAAAAAAGAGGCTGACTCGCGATGAGTCAGCCTCTTTTTAGTGGGTTATGATAAGAGGATCAGTGGTCTGCTGATTGCGCTTCTTTTTTCGGACCACCAAATTTTTTAGCGATTGCCTGTCCAACTGCTAATGAGATCCAGTAAGGAACTGCGACACCGAAAAGGAAGATCAGCATCCAGAAAGCCATACAGATGATCACAAGAAAGAATAAGAGACCTAGTTCCATTGCTTAGTAACTTAATTAGTAAGTTTGGCGAAAATACACATTTAAGGTAAATCCCAATAAAAAATGAGCTATCGTATCGAAAAAGACACCATGGGTGAGGTGAAAGTTCCTGCCGACAAGTACTGGGGGGCACAAACCGAACGTTCACGCAACAATTTCCAGATTGGCCCTGAGGCCAGCATGCCAAAAGAGATCATCTATGCTTTCGGTTACCTGAAAAAAGCTGCTGCACAAGCCAATAATGAACTTGGTGTTCTGTCTGACGAAAAGACGAAACTTATTGCTGCCGCATGCGACGAAGTGATCGCCGGTAAGCTTGATGCTGAATTTCCACTGGTGATCTGGCAGACCGGTTCTGGTACTCAGAGCAACATGAACTGCAACGAGGTGATCGCCTACCGTGCTCATGTGATGAATGGCGGCGACCTGAACGACGAAAAAAAGGTGCTTCACCCGAACGACGACGTGAACAAATCGCAGTCTTCGAACGATACGTTTCCTACTGCAATGCACATTGCAGCCTACAAACAGGTGGTAGAGATCACTATTCCCGGCATGCAGAAACTGCGCGATACGCTTGCCAAAAAATCTGCCGAATACAGCACAATCGTGAAAACCGGGCGTACGCACTTTATGGACGCCACGCCGCTTACTCTCGGACAGGAGTTCTCGGGTTACGTTCAACAGATCGACAACAGCATCCGCGCGATCAAAAATTCACTTGAGATGGTCCTTGAGCTTGCCCTTGGCGGCACGGCTGTAGGAACCGGACTCAATACACCAAACGGTTACGATGTGCTGGTGGCGAAAAAGATCGCTGATCTTACCGGCTATCCGTTTGTTACCGCTCCAAACAAATTCGAGGCACTTGCTGCCCACGATGCCATGGTTGAACTTTCAGGCGCACTTAAGCGTTCAGCGGTTTCGCTGATGAAAGTGGCCAACGACATCCGTATGCTGAGCTCTGGTCCGCGTTGCGGGATCGGTGAACTGATCATTCCAGACAATGAGCCGGGTTCTTCTATCATGCCTGGTAAAGTAAATCCAACTCAGCCTGAAGCACTTACCATGGTTTGCGCACAGGTTATGGGTAACGATGTTGCCGTTTCTGTCGGCGGATCGATGGGTCATTTTGAACTTAATGTATTCAAGCCGGTGATCGCTGCCAACGTGCTGCAATCTGCCCGACTGATCGGTGATGCATGCGTTTCGTTCAACGATAAGTGTGCTGCCGGTATCGAGCCGAACCTTCCGGTTATTAAGCAACACCTTGAAAACTCGCTGATGCTGGTTACTGCGCTTAACACGCACATCGGTTACGAGAATGCCGCCAAGATCGCCAAGACCGCGCACAAAGGAAACAAGACCTTACGTGAGGCCGCCATCGAACTTGAACTGGTGAATAACGAGCAGTTTGATGAGTGGGTGAAGCCGGAGGATATGGTTGGAAGCATGAAATAATTGAGAATTGAAAATGGCGGTTCGGGGTAGTTTCCGGGCCGCCTCTTTTTTTTTAAGATGCCCTTACTTCTTACCTCCTAATTCTTAACTCTTAGTTCTTACTTCTTAACTCTTACTTCTTAACTTTCTTCTACCTTTGCAGCACTAAAATCCGGTCGGGATGGTATTGGAACTCAACAAGGAAAATATAGATCGCGTTAAAGACGCAATCGCCAATGGCAACGATCGTTTCCTTGAAGATACCTTCGCCGACGCCCACGCTGCCGATGTAGTCGAATTTATTGAGCACCTTACCAATCGTGAGGCTCAGTACCTGCTCAAAACCTTTGCTGAAGAAAACCTGGCGGATATCCTGATCGAACTCGATGAGGACACCCGTGAACAGGTACTAGCATCGTTCACCTCGCGTGAGATTGCTGAGATCATCGACAATGTGGATTCGGATGATGCGGCTGATGTACTTTCGGAATTATCAGACAGCAAAAAGGAAGAGGTAATCTCGTTCCTCGAAGATGCAGGCCAGGCAAGCGATATCGTAGACCTTCTGAATTACGAGGAAGGCACTGCCGGATCGCTGATGGCTACCGAGTTGATCAAGGTAAACCTCAACTGGCAGGTTACCCACGCCATCCGTGAAATGCGTAAACAGGCCGACGATGTGGGCGATGTGTACACCATTTACGTGGTAGACGACCAGGACAAACTGGTGGGAACGCTTTCACTTAAAAAGCTGTTGTTCAGCACTTCGCTGCGCTCTACCATCGCCGATATCTATAACAACCGCAAGGTCCGCTATACCTACGCACAGGATCACGCCGAAGACGCGATCGAGATCATGAAAAAGTATGACCTCGTTGTACTTCCGGTGGTAGATGAAAGTCAAAGACTACTGGGTCGCATTACCATTGATGATGCGGTAGATGTGATGCAGGAGGAATCTGACAAGGATTACCAGATGGCAGCGGGTATCTCCGGATCTGTAGAAAGTTCCGACAGCGTTTGGATCCTTTCAAGGGCGCGGCTTCCGTGGCTGCTCATCGGGCTTGTCGGCGGATTGCTTTCGGCGCAGGTGATCGGCATGTACGAAACCGAACTGCAGATCAACCCGAAACTGGCCATCTTTATGCCGCTTATCGCTGCGATGGGCGGGAATGCAGGGGTACAATCCTCGGCGATCGTGGTACAGGGACTGGCCAACAACACCGTAAGCCTCGAAGGAATTTTACCACGGCTGCTCAAGGAACTGGTCGTTGCGATGATGAATGCGTCCATTTGTGCGATAGCTATCGTTCTCTACAACTATTTTGCTGACAATGGATTTGAACTTGGCCTTACCGTAGGCGTATCCATGGTTTCCGTGATCATATTCGCCAGTCTGATCGGGACCTTTATTCCGCTGGTACTCGATAAATTCAATGTTGATCCGGCACTGGCCACCGGCCCGTTCATTACTACCACAAACGACATCCTCGGGCTGACCATCTATTTTACGGTGGGTCACCTGATGTACGGATTTTAACAAGAATACCCTGAACAGGGTATGCAATCCAAGCCATCACCGTGTAGCTTTGCTTATTATTCTAACACCACTATGACCCGATCTTTTCACATCCTGCCGGCTGCACTACTGGCCGTTTCCCTTCTTTCTTCGTGCAAAAAAGACAAGGAAGAACAAACCCAGACCCCGGCAGCGACAGTTACCGCCAAAGAGGTGGTCACCAATTATTCGAACATCGTGTATGCATCGTATTCTGATGCATTAACAAAATCAAAAGAACTTCGTCTTTCTGCTGCCGCTTTTATCAGCGCACCTTCCCAGGCAGGTCTTGATGGTGTGAAAAACGCTTACCTGGCTGCACGTGAACCTTACGGACAAACGGATGCTTACCGTTTTTACGACGGTCCGATCGACGATGCAGAAGGAAAAGAAGGTTTGATGAACGGATGGCCGCTGGATGAAGATTACATAGACTATGTAGTTGGAAACAGCACCTCAGGTATCATCAATGATTCGGTGAACTACGCGCAGATCAACAAAACCGTACTGGAAGAAGCTAACGAAGTAGCTGGCGAAACCAATATCAGTACCGGTTACCACGCGATCGAGTTCCTGCTTTGGGGTCAGGATCTGAGCCAAACCGGAGCCGGAAACCGTCCGTACACCGATTATGTAGCCGGTTCTGAGGTTAGCGCGGCACGCAGGGGAAAATACCTGCTGGCAGCCATCGACCTGCTAATCGACGATCTTACCTATACTGCTGAGGCCTGGGCGCCGGCAAAAGACAATTACCGCAAAACCTTCGAGGCACAGGATGCGCAGTTTTCGCTTAAACTGATCCTGACCGGTATCGGGAAATTTGCCAAAGGCGAATTGTACGGCGAACGTATGTCGGTGGCTTACGATACGCAAAGCCAGGAAGATGAGCACTCGTGCTTCAGCGACCAGACCCACCGTGATTTTATCCTCGGACAAAAAGGAATCGACAATGTGTTTTTTGGAACCTATACCCGTACCGACGGAACCAAGATCTCAGGAAAAGGAATTTACGACCTGGTAAATGCAAAAAATGCTGCGGTAGCTAAAACCGCAAAAGATGCTCTTGCCGATGCTGCTGCGAAAGTTGCTGCGATCCAGCCGCCATTCGACCGCGAGATCATTACCGGACGTTCACGTGTATTTGCTGCGATCCAGTCAGGTAACGAAGAAGCTACCCAGATTGTTGAGGTAGCTACTGCACTCGGCATCCGCCTTACGCTGTAAGTATATTTTTCGGAAAGCATTGTGAAGAAAGGCATTGTCCTGTGTACAGCGATCGTTGTGATCCTGGCAGGATGCAGGAAAAATGAGGAGGAGCAGCCGCTTGCAGATCAAAGCGGTTATGAGACGGGAGAAGAATATTCTGCCGATGTGGCCGGAACAGTTTTCGACGCATCGGTCAATGCCTTTAACAACTCGATTCCCGGATTATCGCTCGAGGAAAACATCCGGTTCACTACCGGCAACTCATTCAACAGATCGGCTTGGGTGATCGCGCCTTCCAGCACGGAAGCACGCGATGGCCTGGGCCCTGTTTACAATGCTGCATCGTGCTCCGGCTGTCACCGGCTCGATGGCCGCGGACGACCGCCTGAACCGGGAACCACCACTATTTCTATGGTGTATCGCATTAGTCTTCCCGGCGAGGGACCGCATGGCGAACCGCTTCCCGTAACCGATTTTGGCGATCAGCTGAACCACCGCTCGATACCGGGAGTAGACAACGAAGGCGATGTAGACATCAGTTATACCGAAGTCGCCGGTGTTTATCCCGACGGAACTCCATACAGTCTGCGGAAACCCAATTACCAATTCAGGAACGGTGCGCTGAACGGGGTGCTGTATTCGCCACGGGTGGCACCTAAAATGACAGGCGCCGGGTACTTTGACGCGCTTTCTGCCGCTTCGATCTTAGTACATGCTGACCCGGATGACCTGGATCACGACGGCATCAGCGGTCGGCCAAATTATGTGTGGGATTACACACTGAATTCTGCTGTACTTGGAAAAATCGGGTGGAAAGCTTCGCAACCGGATGTGAAACAACAGATTGCTCATGCTTTCCTCAACGACATTGGCATCACCTCATCAATATTCCCCGATGAAAACCTGTGGGGCATCCAGCAGGAGAAATACGGAATGCTTACCAATGGTGGAAATCCTGAGATCCGGGATTCGATCTTCAGGCAGGTTCTTTTTTATACCGATGCGCTGGCCATGCCGGCACGACGGAATGTGAAAGACGCTAATGTTCTCGCAGGAAAAAAGAGCTTCAACCAATTGGGTTGTGTGAAGTGTCACGTTTCCAAATTCACCCTCGGCGTTCACCCGGTGGTTCCCCAGTTGAGTCACATCACTATTCGTCCGTATTCCGATCTTTTGCTGCATGATATGGGTCCCGACCTCACCGATAACCGTCCGGATTACCTGGCTTCAGGCCGAGAATGGAGAACTTCCCCACTGTGGGGCATCGGCTTGTACGAAACTGTAAACGGACACACGTTGTTGCTGCACGACGGCAGGGCACGCGGCGTGGAAGAAGCCATTCTGTGGCACGGAGGAGAAGCCGCCGGTCCACGGAATTCGTTTATGCTGCTTTCGAAAAGCGATCGGAACAACGTTATTGCCTTTATCAAATCACTATGAAAAAACTGCTGGTTCTTTCCCTTTCGCTGTTGATCGCGGTTGTTTCCTGTAAGAAGAATGAAAGTACCGAAACCCCTGCAGGCGAGGCGTTCGACAAGGTGGATCAACACGCGCTGCTTAGTTTCTGGGCCGACAGCATCATTGGCTCATCGTATGCTGAATTTGAATTGGCAGGTGCTGAACTTGCGCAGCATTCTTCTGAATTTGCCGCAAATCCTACTAACGGCAGTCTGCTTGCGCTACAGGAAAGCTGGTCGAAAAGCGCACTTGCCCTGAAGCGTATGGAATGCCTGATGGTCGGACCGATTGCTGAAAAGCTGCTGTACCTGCCGCTCGACCGCTGGCCGGTGAATGAATCGGCGATCAATGCACTGATTGCTTCCGGAACCACCATCGACAGTACATTTATCGCTAACCAGGGATCGCTGGTAAAAGGAATTCCTGCGTTAGAATACCTGATTTTTTCGAGGAAAAACGGCAATGCTTTTGTCCTGGAGCAATTCACTACGGGAACTAAACAGAAAGTTCTGAAGTCTTACGTTACGGCACTTTCCGCCAATATCCGGGGAATGGGTGTGCTGATCAACACCGAATGGAAAGCATACCGGAGCACTTACCTGTCGAAAACCGGGAGAGGAACCACCTCCTCGCTGGCAGTATCGCTGAATGCAGTGATCACCCTTTGCGAGAATGTGAAGAACAAGAAGATCGGAAAGCCGCTGGGTGCAATAGACGGCGTTGCGCGTCACGAAGAGATCGAATCGAATTACGCCGACCAGGGCACTCAGCTGATCCTTGCGAACCTTTACGAAATCAGGCGTTTTACGGGAACCAAAGACCGCGGACTGAATAAGGTTCTTAACGATATGCAGATCAA
>JAZKEZ010000049.1:0-501 GCA_040386675.1 Bacteroidota bacterium
TCCCAACGGGAGTCATGAGCAGCGCCAGGCTGGTTCCCTGGGCATTGTGCTGGCTGAGGCCGAGGAAAAAGACGAGGGCGGGCACCACCACGATACCGCCGCCAACTCCAACAAAACCCGAAAGAATACCTGCCAGCAGGCCGATTGAGATAAGAAGAAGGACGGTTTGGGCAGTCATAGCAAGTTAGAAATCGAGGCTTAAAGATAGATAAAACTCTCTTGGCTGTGTTTTTCCGTCGAGAACGGCCCAGGCCCAGTCGGCTCTAAGGAAGTAGCCGAGTACACGGCCACGCAGTCCGAAGCCGTATCCGGCAACAATCGGCTCGCGCTGGGTCCGTACAGTGATCGAAACCGGGTTACCCGGGTAAGTGGCAATGTTAAACTGGTTGTCGTCTGAATATGGCGTTTTCCCGGTCCAAGCAGTTCCGATATCGCTGAAGGCCACTACCTGGAAGCTCTCCAGGAAGTCGGATTTCAATGGTTTATTGCTCAGGTATTTCA
>JAZKEZ010000049.1:511-11168 GCA_040386675.1 Bacteroidota bacterium
CACGATCGGCCAGCGTACTTCGGTGTTGAGTAGTGCAAAGCTGTTCCCGTTCCGCACATTCTTAAGTGCACCGCGAACCGGAGCGGCAAGGGCCTGGTAGTAGAAGCGTTCGTCGGTTGGAGGAGGGGTAGACTGGTCGGATTTCGGAAGGTACAACCAGCGGTCTACACCACCCATAAAGTACAGCAGCCTGCGGTTTCCGAGCGAAGTACTCGCCGAGAAACGCGTGGCCAGGATCAGGCTCCGGTGCAGTTTTTCGTAGTGACGGAAATCAATTCCGAATACCTGCATGTCGCTTTTCTTCTCGCTGGTAGATTGCAGGTACTGTGCAAAGATCTTAAAGCGCGTTCCATTGTACAGGTTCAATCCGCGTTTCAGCGTGTTGTCGTAAACGTATTCTACTTTTAATCCTGCCTGGTCGAGTGTTTCGTTCGGCTGTTCCAGGTTACCGCGGTCGGTAGAGAGTACAACCACCTGGTCGGTCCGGTAGCTCAGGCTTCCGCGCACGGAGGCCACTTCACTCAGCGGGTATTTCTGCTCATAGCTGCCGCTGTAGGTAATGATCCGGTAGAGCGAAAATTCGGTCGCCATGAGCTGCGACTGGCGTTGTGCAAAATAGGTTTTGTCGCGTCTTCCCTTCAAGTCCTGGAACGAAAGCATATAATCCATGCTCCCGAGGTTAAGCGAGGTGCGGTAACCGCCAATGATCTTGTAGTCCTCGAACAGGTCGGATGCAGCGAGTTTGATAAAACCACTCAAACCGGGATTCAGGTTGTCGGGACCGGTAAGCAGCTGGTAAAACTGGTTGTTGTACGTGTTGTCTACCTGCGTAAGAACCTGGTCGGTAGCAAAGTTGATGTTGTAATTCCTTTTTTCGAGGCGTTCTTCCGTGGCAGCCATGTCGGTAAGTCCGGTAGGGCGAACCTCAGGTTTCAACGGGATCACGGAGTCTTTTACTGCAGGTTTTGGTTGTTGCGGAGTTACCTCTCCAAACTGGTAATTGTCGATGTTCACTTCGTTTACGCGAGCATCCGGCTGACTGATCACCTTGTAGGTTTCAGGAATGTCCCTGGGGCGTTGCTCCCGGGTTTCCCCGTCGTCGTCATCGGTTTTGATGTCGCGGCTTTCATCGGGATTGTCAAAATTGATCTGCTTGATGCTTTTCAGTCCTGAGATCCTCATTTCTGCCAGTGAAACCACTTCATCCTCGCTGATCTTTCCTTGGTAAAAGCGGTATTTCCCGTCGCTGAACATGAGGACCGAGTATTGGTCACTGGCCAGGTTCACGTCGTATTCCAGGATGTTCCGGTTGTAATTGGAAAGCGGGTAGATGCTGCTGTAAAAGCGGTAATTGATAATGGTATCTACCGAAGCGATGGTACTGTCGTACTGGGCAAAAAACCGGTTTACCACCCCGTTTTTATTGCTGATGTAGGTGTATTTCTTAAAACCGTATTCTGCCGGAAGGATCTCGCTTTCCTGCGGGGTATTGGTCACCCGTTCCAGCTTCACCGGGTTGGGAGTTGCCGGAAGGATATAGAGATCACGGGTTCCCATCGCAGGCCTCACAGGTACCAGATTCAGCGTATCTGTCGGGCGGTTCGAAGAGAAAATAATGTCTTTGTCGTTGTTAATGAACTTGGGTTCCAGGTCATCGTAAGTATCGCTGGTGAGCTGTTCCTGCCGGTTTCCTACGATGTAGTAGCGGTACAGGTCGGTCTGACCGTGGTATACGCCGGAAAACACCATCATCTTTCCGTCGTTTGCGTAATCCATGGAAAGGACTTTCTCCAGCTGGAAGATCTCGCGTTTGCTGAGTTTTTTCTCGCCGATGTAGTAGAAGTACAGCATGGTTTTACCCTTTTTCTCAAGTGCAAACGACAGTGCTTCGCCATTCGGACTCCACGCGAGTGTCGGGTATGAAAAATCGGTAAGGCGGTCCATTTTGTGCTCGCCTTTTATCAGCTGCTTCGATTTCCCACTTTCCATATCGTACAGGTAAAGCCGGTACTGGCCAAGCTGGTTGGTCACGTAAGCCGCGTATTTCCCGTCGGGACTTACCTTGAATTGCTGGTAACTGCGTTCTTTTTTGTTTTTGATATTGAGGTCGGTAAGATCCGGTTTGCTCCTCAGCTTTTCTTCTTCTGCGTAGCGTTTGCGATAAAACTCGATAAACTCGGTCGAAAGCTGTTTCATTTCAAGGCCGAGTACAAACAGGAATCCCTGGTCGACATTCCGCGTAACCCGCGTCATGTAAAGAATGTTGGTGATCACCTTGTCGCCGTATACCTCAGAAATATAGTTCCAGATGCTGTGACCGGCGAGTCTTGCCTGGTCGCGTTCCAACCGGTTGAATTTCTCAAATCTTCCCGAAAGAACTCCGTCGCGAACGGCATTGTCGGTTTCTTCGTTCCAGGATTCACCGAGGTAGCTTACCAATCCGTTCAGGTACCATTCCGGAAGCGTAAGCAGCGTTGAATTCCGGACCATTTCGCGGAGATTTCCGCCGTACATCATCTGGTTAACGAGTACCTGTGCGATCCCGGTCCGGATTTGTACGTCCAGCTTTTTGTGATCTCCTTCGTAGTACACAAATATCTTGTTCCCCACGATCCGGGTAGTCCCGCCGATGTTGCTCGATTCGTCGTTGCCCAGGCCAATGTTGCTCTGGCGAAAATCGCTGTGTGTATTGTAAACGATGAATTGTAAAGGGTCTTCGGGAGTATAATCGAGCAGGGCAGACAGCTGCGGAATGTATTCAGCCGCTTTTTTCCCGGTGTATGCTGCAAGATCTTCGCCTCCCTGGTAGAAATAGCAGTCGTAGTTCTTGAATCGATAATACTGCCAGAAAAAGTCCTTGTACTGCACCCGGTTTTTCCCGAACTCCATAATGGAACCGTTGTAAAACTGGCTGTACGAAAGAAGTGGTATACAGGTAAGTATGTAGAGTAAGAGTCTTTTCACCAAAAAATATGTGGACTTTAAAAGTACGAAGTTTAGTGATTGGAAAAACTAAAAATTAAGAGTTAAGAACTAAGAAGTAAGAACTGAGGGGGAAGCCCTACTACTTACTTCTTAACTCTTAATTCTTACTTCTCTTCTACTTCTTAATTCTTACTTTTTAATTCTTACTTTTTACGAATGGGTTCGTTGTTTTTTCTTGTCCTATCGTCGTAGAAGGTCCATGCCCGGGATACACCGTGTAGTCGTCGGGGAGAGTGTACAATTGTTCGCGGATCGCTTTTTCAAGTATGGAGAAATCTCCGAAAGGAAGGTCGGTTCGGCCAATGCTGCCGTTAAAAAGGGTGTCTCCGGCAATAACGGTTTTCGAGGAATGATCAATGAATACAATGTGTCCGGGAGCATGACCCGGAACAAAACGCACTTCAAGTTCGGTATTTCCGAATTTCAGGGTTTCGCCTTCGGTGATGAAATAGCCGGGCTCGGGCGACTGATCGTAAGGGATTCCCCAGTTCATGGAGCGGTCGGTGGCCGCATCGAGCATAATCTTGTCTTTCTGATGAATGCCCAGCTGCAAATTCCACTTTTTCGCCACGTAACTGTTTCCAAGCACATGGTCGATGTGACAGTGGGTATTGAGCAGTAATACCGGTTTAAGCTGGTGCTTGTCGATGATCTGTTCAAGCATCGACTGCTCGTAGCTGTTGCTTACACCCGGATCTATGATGGCACATTCCAGCGTCTCGTCAAAGATCACGTAAGTGTTTTCCTGGAAAGGATTAACGGTAAGGAATTCTATTTTCGCCACAACTCTTAACTCTTAGTTCTTAACTTCTCGTAATCCTTCCGGCTTGCCCGTATCACTTCCAGCGCTTCTTCGCGCCCGTAAATCCCGGCGATTTCGCAGGTTGGGGCACCTTCACCGGGAATATTCTTGTAGGTAAGGAAATAGTGACGCAGTCGGTTGATGAGCGCCGGCGGACAGTCTGAAAGGTCTTTCCAGCCATTGAATACCTCGTCGCCTCTCATGATCGCAATGATCTTGTCGTCGGCTTCGCCTTTGTCGATAAGACGGATGCCGCCGATCGGAATGGCTTGTAAAATGATGTTTCCGTGGGTGATGTGGCGTTCAGTAAGCACACAGATGTCCAGCGGATCATGATCCCCGCTTTCTATGTGTTTGCCGGATTTTTCGCGCGCCAGTTGAGCGGTGGCTTCGTCGCAATACGTCTGTGGTAAAAAGCCGTACAAGGCAGGCACGAGGTTAGAGAATTTCTGCGGTCGGTCGATCTTCAGGTAACCGGATTCCTTGTCGATCTCGTATTTTACGGTATCACTGGGAACCATCTCGATGAATGCGGTTACTACTTCAGGAGCCTGTTCTCCAATGTTTATCCCGTGCCAGGGATGTGCCTTAAAAATGGTACTCATGATTGATCAGATGATTAGCCTATTGCGAACTCAGCTAATTGATATATTGAATGTTGGGTAAACTGTGACTGAGCTTATCGAAAACGGTGACTGAGCTTGTCGAAAACGGTGACTGAGCTTGTCGAAAACGGTGACTGAGCTTGTCGAAGTCAGATTTCGACAAGCTCAATTACCGGTGCATCTATTGACCAGGTTACTTAACCGCAACCGGCTTCCATTCCACGTCGCGGAACTGGCCTTCGATCATGCGCTCTACTTCGATAAGTCCTTCAGGGATCCCGTTTCCGCCTTTGTTCGTTATCTTTTTAACCACTGATTTATTGCGCAGTACGGTAATGTGGTACGGAAGATCAGATACTCCGCCGTCGTACTGGTCATTCAGTTTGAAAAAACCAAGTTCATCGGCAGTTTTGATGATCTCCTTGATCGATGCTACATCAACATAAGCGTAATGCAGTCCCGGGTATATGCTGTTGCTTTTGCCAAAATAAGTGGCATAACCGCTTTTGTAAACGTTTACCACGAATACCGGGCAGGTCCCGAAACATGGGGTCCGTTCAAAACTCATCAGCAGGCTGTCGGCATATTGCGGTTTGCCTGGCTGTACTGCTGATTCCGGCGCAGGGGCGGTTTGGGCGACCTTGCTTTTGTTGTTACAGGAGATTCCGGCCATTCCAACGAATGCCAGGAGGATCAGGATTGTGAGTTTTTTCATGTGGTTTGTTTGTGCGCCCGGGCCAATTACCGTACCAGTTTATTTTGGCAGCTTAACGTTGCGTTTGCCGGCCATTTCCTCCATCTTACGCTGTAGTTTCGACTTCTCTCCGCCCGGCTTTTTCTTGTTTTCTTCGATGGTCGCCATGATCTTTTTCTCATCCACAAAATACTTACGGATGATAAAGGTCTGCGCCATGGTCACAAGGTTGGCGGCCAGGTAGTAGTAAGCAAGTCCTGAAGCATAGTTGTTGAAGAAGAACAACATCATGAACGGGAAAATGTACATGATCACTTTCATGTCAGGCATTCCCTGCTGTGGTGCAGGCATGTTTCCGCTGTTCATGCGGGTATACAGGAAAGTAGAGGCACACATCAGGATGGTGAACAAACTCACGTGATCGCCGTAGATCGGGATGCTTCCGCCAAACAACCAGTTCGGGATAGAGGCAATGCTGTCGTAAGATGAAAGATCGTCGGCCCACAGGAACGACTGCTGGCGCAGGTCCATAATGGCCGGGAAGAAACGGAACATCGCATAGAGGAACGGCATCTGGATCAGTACGGGAAGACATCCAGCCAGTGGATTAACCCCCGTTTTTTTATACAGTGCCATCATTTCCTGCTGCTTTTTCATCGGGTCGGCATTTTTCAGCTTCTCGTTGATCGCGTCTACTTCAGGCTTCAGGATACGCATTTTCGCGCTGCTCTGGTAGTTCTTGTAGGTAAGCGGCATCAACAGCATTTTGATCACGATGGTGAGCAGGAGAATGGTGATACCAATTCCAAGATGGAACCAGGTAAGCGCCTTGAAAATGTAGAAAATGAAATACTTGTTCACCAGTCCGAAGATGCCCCATCCGAAGTCGATGATGCGGTCCATCTGGTCTACGTCAAGTGCTGCAAGGGTCTGGTAATCGGTAGGTCCGAAGTACAGTTTAAGGTTGGTGCTTCCGTTGGTCACATTGCCTTGCGGAAGGGTAAGGAGTGCGCTGTATTTTTTGTTCACTGCGCTGTCGGCCGGCTGAACCACTTTCAACACTGAATTCTCTGCGGCAAAACCTTCCTTGGAAATTACGGCAGCGGTGAAGAAATACTGTTTGAAAGCCACCCAGCTAACCGGGTCTTCCAACACTTCCTCGTCGCTCTCAGAAGTCTCCGAAAGGTAATCGCGGTCGTCGTCGATCGGTTTGTAGTATACTGAGCTGCGCTGGCGTTCGATCACCAGTGATTTTTCGTTTGGAAGTCCGGAGGCTTTCCACTCCAGGGCCAGTTTTTTACCGTTGTCTACAACGCCGTCCAGGTTGCGGGTGTTCAGCTGCAGGTCGATATCGTAAGCGTTCCCTTTGATGGTGTACAGTAATTCGATGTACTTGTCGGGTGCGCCGGCAGGAAGTCGGTAGGCAATCGTAATTGACTGATCTCCGGAAACCTTGTCAGGGCTGGCAACTGGCGTGAAGAAGAATTTCTGGGTATTGAAGGTCCCTTTTCCGGCAATGCCGAAATTGAATCCAAAAACCGCAGATTTCGGGTCAAACAGGTGGACAGGAGTACCGGCGTGGGTATTGTATTCTTTTAGTGTGATGTCTTTGATCCGTCCGCCTTTGTTGCTGAAGGTGATGCGGAATTTATCGGTCTCAACGATCTTTTCGGCTTCAGTTCCGGTTGAAACGGTTCCGAATGCACCGTATTTGCTGGCAAGCTCGGCAGTTTTTGCGGCAAGTACAGCGCTGTCGTTACGGGTGCTGTCTACAAAAGCAGTTTTGATCGCTGTGGTATCGATCGCCTTGGTTTTTTCGGCAGTAATTCTTGCCTGTGCGCTTGCGGTACTGTCGGCGACGTATTTCTGACGCTCAATTTCTTCTGCACTCGGGCGGGTAAGTACCCCGTAACCAATGAGAATACCGGCAATAAGGACCAGTCCGATAATCGAATTTCTATCCATGAATGTTTTTATTCAAAAAGTGGCCGCAAAAGTAGGGCTTTTTTTGGGTTAAGGGGTTAATGGGTTAACGGGTTAAAAAGGTTTAGACAGTTGAGACGGTTTATGAGGTCTGTCATTCTCAATTATCCATTTTCAATTGTCCATTTTTAACTCTCCATTATACCAGATTATACCAGGTAGTTCCTGGATCGCCTCTACTGATCCGTTTTCCGGATCTACTTTGAATACATAATGATCAAGGCCGTTGCTGATAACCAGGTAAGGCACTTTTAATACCATGTTGTACCTGATCGCCTGGTTCAGGGTGTCCTGGTTGATCTTTATGCCCGGGGCCTTGCATTCTACCAGGATAAGCGGCGGATGGCCCACCAGGATGTCGAAACGTTTGACCAGTCCGTTGAGTTTAAAGGATCGTTCAGCACCGATCAGCGAGGCAGAATAACCTTTTTCGGTGGTCAGGAACGCGATCCAGTGCTGGCGCACCCATTCTTCAGGAGTTAGCTTCAGCCACTTTTTCCGGCCGTTGTCCCAGATGCGGGGATGATCCGACAGGAAATCGGTTTTAAACTGGTAAGCGGGGAAATTGAGTTGTGGAAGCACGGCCCAAAAGTAGTGCTTCTTAACAGCGGTTGATATTTTTGAATTGTCGGGGGCAGGGAAACAGCGTATTTTCGCACCCAACATCATCACAAAAAAATGGCAAAAAGAGAACCAGGACTATCTTACGAACAGGTAATGCTGGATCTTAAACAGGGTAAATTCCAGCCGCTCTATTTCCTTTGCGGGGAAGAAACCTTCTACATCGACGCCATTGCCGATTTTATTGCGGCACACGTACTTCCCGAACACGAAAAGGAGTTTAACCAGACCATACTTTACGGGAAAGACATCGATGTGCCCACGCTGCTTTCTACCGCCAAGCGATTCCCGATGATGGCCGACCGCCAGGTGGTCATTATAAAGGAAGCACAGGAAGTACGGAAACTCGAAGACCTCGAATCGTATGTAGAAAAACCGGTTCCAAGCACGATCCTGGTATTGTGTCACAAATACAAGAAGCCCGACGGCCGCGGCGGATTTGCAAAGATCCTGAAGAAGAACGCGGTGTATTTTGAAGCCGACAAAATGTACGACAACCAGCTTCCGGGCTGGATATCACGCTACGTAAAGGAAAACGGGTACAAAATCGGGGAGGGCGCCGTTCAGCTGCTGGCCGATAACATTGGGAACCACCTGCATTCGCTGGCCAATGCGCTCGATAAGCTCATGATCCTCATCCCGAAAGGCGGAGACATCACCGTTCAGCTGATCGAAGAAAACATTGGGATCAGCAAGGATTTCAATGTGTTTGAGTTGCAGAAAGTGGTGGGAGAGAAAGACATCTACAAAGCCAACCGAATTGCCAATTACTTTGCTGCCAACGAAAAGGACCACCCGTTTGTAATGACGATCACCATCCTGTTTAACTTCTTCAGCAAGATCATGATGTTCCATTACCTGCCCGATAAATCGAAGATGGCGGCTTCGGGTGCGCTCAAGATCAATCCGTTCTTTTACGACGATTACCAGCGGGCCGCACGGAATTACCCGGCTTCAAAGACCTTAAAGATCATTGGTTACCTGAGGGAATACGACCTGAAAGCCAAAGGACTTGGAGCTACGGGTTCGGTTTCGCAAGGGGAACACCTTAGAGAACTGCTCTTCAAGATCCTACACTGATGTTAATGTGCAAATGGGGAAATGTGAGAATGTGAGAATGTGAAAATGGGTAAATGTGCGGATGTGAGGATTTGCACATTTACCCATTTGCATATTTTCTAATTTCAACATCAGATTTTTCTATCTTGCCGACCCTAATATGACCTACATGCGTTTTTACAAGAGTGTCTTCAAACTCCTATTAACACTCATCATTTCCCTTTCGGGTTATGCGGCTTTTGCTCAGAACGGTACCGTGAGAGGTTTCGTTTACGACTCGAAAACAGGTGAGCCTGTTATTTTTACCAACGTTTACCTTGAGGGCACCAAGTATGGCATTCCAACGGATGTAAACGGATATTACACGCTGTCGAAAGTTCCCGGAGGCCGCTACAAGCTTACGGTTTCGGGTATCGGGTATGAGAAGTTCCAGGAAGATATCGAGATCGTGGAAAACAAGATCATTACCAAAAAGATCACCATTATCCCGAATTCAAGAGATATAAATACGGTTGAGATCAGTGCTGAAAAGCAGGAAGCCAAGACCGATGTGAGAATGTCGGTTGCGAAGATCACGCCAAAGGAGATCAAGACGCTTCCTTCGGTAGGTGGTGAGCCGGATATTGCTCAGTACATGCAGGTACTGCCGGGGGTTATTTTCTCAGGCGACCAGGGTGGACAGCTTTACGTAAGAGGAGGTTCGCCGATCCAGAACAAGGTAATGCTTGATGGTATGGTGATCTACAACCCGTTCCACTCGATCGGTCTGTACTCGGTTTTCGACACTGATATTATTCGTAACGCAGATGTATATACAGGTGGATTCGGTGCCAAATACGGTGGAAGGATTTCAGCAGTAATGGACATTACTACCCGTGATGGGAATAAAAACAACCTAAGCGGTAAATTGAGTCTTAGCCCGTTCGGTGCAAAAGCACTTCTTGAAGGACCACTTAAAAAACAGGGCGAAAGCGGCGGATCATCATCTTTCATCATTTCTGCACGTAACTCTTACCTGAAGCAAACCTCGAAAATATTCTACGACTATGTGAATACCGGCGGTGTCGGACTTCCTTTCAACTTCTCGGATCTTTACGGTAAAGTTTCCTTTAACTCAGGTACCGGAAGTAAATTTAACGCCTTCGGATTCAACTTCACCGATAATGTACGTTACCAGGGAATTTCTGATCTTGGATGGACCAACTATGGTCTGGGAACCAACTTCGTTCTTGTTCCTGCAGGAAACCCTGTACTGATCGAGGGTAACCTTTCGTACTCAAATTACAAGATCGGTCTTGAAGAACCAGGTCTGACCAAACGTACCAGCGAGATCGGCGGATTTAACCTCGGTTTTGATTTCACCTACTTCAAAGGAGACAATGAGATCAAATACGGTATCCAGGTACTTGGCTTTTCTACTGATTTCAGATACAACAACGGATCTGGCGGTGCACTTCAGCAACAGGAAAACACCACCGAACTTGCCGGTTATTTCGACTACAAGATCGCAACCGGACTGCTCGTGATCGATCCGAGTATCCGCTACCACTACTACGCTTCACTTTCTGAAGGTTCGCTTGAGCCAAGACTTGGATTGAAGTACAACATCTCGGAATTTGTACGATTCAAGGCGGCTGTAGGTAAATATTCTCAGAACCTGATCAGCGCGAACTCAGACCGTGATGTGGTGAACCTTTTCTACGGTTTCCTTTCTGGTCCTGATAACCTGCCGAGTACCTTCACAAAGCCAAACGGCGAGCAGGCAACACGTAAGTCGTCGCTGCAAAAGGCAACACATTACATTGCCGGTTTCGAGGTGGATGTGACCAAAAACATCAGTGTGAATGTGGAAGGATACTACAAGGTATTCAACCAGCTTACCAACACCAACCGGAACAAGATCTACGA
>JAZKEZ010000050.1:0-3405 GCA_040386675.1 Bacteroidota bacterium
TTCGCGTCGATCATCGGTTCCAGTGCCGAATATCCGTATGGAAGTTCAGGAAGCTTGTATCCGTCGGCCAGGTTTTCAGTGCCGGTGTGGGCCGCCATCACAGGAAGGTTCCCGATCAGTCCGACACCTACCGCAACGGCGGTTCCTGTTTTAATGAAGTTTCTTCTTTCCATAACCTTTTATTTGGTCAAACAGTTGTCATACGGTAGTCATGCAGTGGTCATACAATTGTTTGACTATCGTATGACAACTGTTTGACTACCGTGTGACCATTGTTTTTTAATTAAAACTGATCAGCACCTGGTTCTTCTCCACCGCTATTCCTTTAGTAATCGACACCGACTTGATGGTTCCGTCGGTAGGCGATTTCAGTACATTTTCCATTTTCATGGCTTCAAGGATCACGATCGCATCGCCTTTGGCCACTGTACTTCCTTCCTGTACCAGGATATCAAGCACGAGACCCGGCATCGGGGCTTTCACTTCCTTGAGCTGCTTGGCATTCGCTCCGCCGATTCCCATCGACTGCAGCAGCAGGTCGAACTGATCTTTCAATTCTACTTCATACCGCGTGCCATTTACCAGCAGCACAAATTTTTTCTCGGAGTGGATCACTTCGAGTACTTCAACATTATAGGTGCGGTTATCTTTAAGAATGTGGAACGCCTTAGGCCCTGATTTAGAGCGGTCAAGAACATACTCCTGGCCATTAAGGGTTCCTTTGGCCGGATTCTTTTTGTCTAATTCCAACTTCAACGGCGATGCGCCATTCACTACTGCTTCGATCATCTGATTACTGAAATTCGGCCGGAAGTTAAGAATTATCATTTGTTGCCACGGGTTTAATTTTACATTTAACGCGACAATGCGACTGCACGACAAACGCCTTGCGAACACCAGCTTTAACGATACTTTCATGAGTAACCCATCATCCGAAATACCTACTTCAACCGGTTTTATTCAACCTCCTGCTGCCGCGAAAAAAGACAAGCAGCTCAGTATGCATGGTCATACCCGAAACGATCCGTATTACTGGCTCAACGACAGGGAAAATCCTGAGGTGACCGATTACCTGAACCGGGAAAATGAGTACCTGAAGGAGAAAATGCGCCACACCGACACTTTTCGCGAACAACTGTTCGAAGAAATTACCGGCCGCATCCTGAAAGACGACCAGAGCGTTCCATATTATAACGAAGGCTACTGGTATTATTCAAGGGTTACCGGCGACCAGGAATATCCTGTGTACTGTCGCCGCGAAAAGACCATGGAAACTCCGGAAGACATCATCCTGGATGTGAACGTGCTGGCCAAAGGAAAAAGCTATTACCACGTTGTCGGCCTGGAACTGAGTCCCGACAAGAAATTACTGCTCTATGGCGAAGATACCGTGAGCCGACGGGTGTATACGCTCCGCATCAAAAACCTGGAGACCGGCGAGCTGCTGGCCGATAAAATTCCTGCAACCAGCGGCGAGGCGTGCTTTGCGGACAACAATACCATTTTCTACACGGTGAAGAATCGCCAGACGCTGCGCGAATTCAAGATCTTCAGGCACATCGTGGGTACCGATGCCAAGGAAGATGTGCTCGTGTTCGAGGAGAAAGACGACACCTTCTCTACCGGCGTGTACAAAACGAAATCTAAAAAATACATCGTGATCGCTTCGGGAAGTACCGTAAGCGATGAATACCGCGTACTGGAAGCCGGCGATCCGCTGGGGAACTTCAGGATCATACAGCCGCGGCAGCGCGACCTGGAATACAGCATCGACCATTTCGGGGATCATTTTTACATCATGACCAACCTCGACGCGGTAAACTTCAGGCTGATGAAAACACCCGAACTGCAAACCACGCTTGAGAACTGGATCGAGGTGATTCCACATCGTCCGGATGTTCTGCTGGAAGGCATTGAGCTGTTTACCGATCACCTGGTGATCCAGGAACGCAAAAACGGACTGATCCAGCTGCACGTGCGCAACTGGGACAATACTTCAGACTATTACATTCCGTTCCACGATCCGGCGTATGTAGCGGATTTTGATGTAAACCTCGATTTTAACAGCCGCGAACTCCGGTTCAACTACACCTCGCTTACCACGCCAAATTCTGTGTTTACGATCAACCTTGATTCTAAGGTGCAAACGTTGTTGAAACAGCAGGAGGTAAAAGGCGGTTACGATTCTTCGGAGTATGCTTCCGAGCGCTTGTATATCGATGCGCGCGATGGTAAAAAAGTTCCGATATCACTGGTCTACAAAAAGGGAACGGCGAAAGACGGAAAAGCCCCGCTGCTGCTCTACGCCTACGGTTCTTACGGCTACAGCATGGATCCTTATTTTTCTTCAGTGCGGCTTTCGCTGCTTGACCGCGGCTTTGTGTTTGCCATTGCACACATCCGCGGTGGCGAGGATCTGGGCCGCGAATGGTACGAAGACGGTAAGATGCTCCATAAAATGAACACCTTCAACGATTTCATTGATTGTGGTAAATATTTGATAGACAACGGTTACAGCGCCCCTGACAAGCTGTTTGCCATGGGCGGAAGCGCAGGCGGTTTACTGATGGGAGCCGTTGCCAACATGGCGCCCGAACTCTGGAAAGGAATGGTTGCGCAGGTTCCGTTTGTGGATGTGGTAACCACTATGCTTGATGAGTCGATTCCGCTAACCACGGGCGAATACGACGAATGGGGAAATCCGAATGAAAAGGAATATTACGACTACATGCTCTCGTATTCTCCTTACGACAATGTAGCCGCTAAAAACTATCCGGCAATGCTGGTCACCACGGGCTTACACGACAGCCAGGTGCAATACTGGGAACCCGCCAAATGGGTAGCTCGACTACGTGAACTGAAGACCGACAACAACGACCTGCTGATGTACTGCAACATGGACACTGGCCACGGCGGAGCATCAGGAAGGTTTGAGAGGTATAAAGAGGTGGCGCTGGAATATGCGTTTATACTTGACCAGGCGGGGATAATTTAACCGCATGATTTAACCGCAAAGAGCGCAAAGAGTTTACGCAAAGGGCACAAAGGCTTCGCGACCTTTGCGTAAAAAACTTCGTGTTCTTTGCAGTTAAAGCTCAAACTTTCTTAGTTTTAGGGAATATCTTAAAACCCATCACCATGGCAAAAGACAAACCAGGCAAAGAGATCAAGAAAGACTCTACCAAAAGCCTGAAAGAAAAAAGAGCCGCCAAGAAAGAAAAGGCAGCAAGCAAAAGGGACTGATCTAGTCCCTTTTTTTATGTCGATAAAAATCCCCATTTGAATATCGGGGGATAAATGAATGTCAGTTATTTTTCTGTAGTTCAGTCGGTTGCGTTTAATGGCAAGGTTGTTGAAAACACCATTCTCCCCGAACACTTGTTTTCACTAAACCTCAGACTATGG
>JAZKEZ010000051.1:0-3598 GCA_040386675.1 Bacteroidota bacterium
CGACGAACAGGGCTTTTTCATTGTCGAGAACGCCCTGTCAAAAAGTGACATCAAAACACTGCGCGAGGAATTCGAGCGCATCCATGCCGCCGAGGCCGGAGAGGGCGGGCATGAGGTTCACGTGGAACCGGGGGCGCGGCGGATTTCCAACATATTCAACAAGACCACGGCTTACGACGTTTGCCTGAACCTTGGCGGGATTGCCAACCTGAGTTATCAGAAAGACGGACAGCGCGTTGCGTTTGATGTTTGTCCGTTCAACATTGTATTCAATCACCTGGCAGGTAAACTTGGATTGCCGTACGATGACGGAGGTAAAGTGTCGGCAGGGGGAATGATCAATGCCGGGCTTGCCCACCAGTTAAGCGAACTTTCCTATTACCGGGAAAACGGTCCGAAATCGCTTGGGATCGAGTACATCCGTGCAGAGGTGCTCCCGCTGATCGACCAGGCTGCTGATACGACTGAGAACAAATTGCGGACGTTTTGTGAGCACGTGGTTGGACAGGTTGCCGCTGCATTACCGGCCGGATCCAAGAGTATACTCGTGACTGGTGGAGGGGGCTTTCACCAGTTTTTTATTAGTGAACTGGAAAAACAGCCGGGTGTGACCGGTGTGCATATTCCGTCGCCGCTTATTGTAAATTTCAAAGAAGCAATGATCTTTGCATTTCTTGGCGTGCTTAGGTGGAGAGGAGAAGTGAACAGTCTTTCTTCCGTTACCGGGGCACGAAGGAACAGTTCGACAGGCAGCATTGTCTTGTGAAAAATAACCCTCCGACCCTCAATCGATTAATGTATGACTGTTTTCTTGCCATTGGAGATAGAAGATATTTATGCATCGGACGGGCGTGTGGTCCTGGAATGGTCGAATGCCAACCGGGACAAAAGTTGCACGATCTTCAGGCTCGACCGGAACCTGATCATTGATCAGCAGGAATTTGCCGGTGTGAAAAACTGATTGCTATGCAGGAGTTAAAAGAATGGATTGTCAGCGATAACGGAAAGGACCACATCGGTAAAGTAGCTGCTTCTTTAGGTAACGATGCAGAGAAATTTTCAGCGCTCATTGCCATCATCCTTCAAAATCAACCGAAATACGCCCAGAAAGCGGCATGGGTTATGGAACATTGCTGCAATCAGTACCCGCAGCTGGCAGACCCGCACATTTCGGCGTTACTGGAATTGTGTCCGAAAGACGTGCATCCGGGCGTGCGGCGGGCCATTTTGCACGTATTGGAAAAACGGCCTATGAATGAAGACCAGACCGGCATCGCGCTCGAGATGGCATTTGAGTTTCTCCAGGCTGCAGATGAACTGGTAGCCGCAAAATCTTATGCCATGGGCATGATCATGCATCTTTCTGCTGAATATCCTGAACTGCGGAACGAGCTTAAGCTGCACCTCGAAGCACAGCTGCCGCATCAGTCGCCTGCATTCAAAAGCAAGGCGGTAAAGATCCTTACCGCCCTGAATAAGAAGAAATCATAGAAATCACCTTTGTGTTCTTTGCGTAAAAACTTAGTGGCCTTTGAGGTAAACTGCAAAGCTAAATCTTAGAAAATGCTAAAGCCTACCGCGAAGTTGCCGCGAAGGTTAGCTCCCTGGTTACCGAAATCAAGTATTCCCGAGCGGTGCGGACGACTGAACGATTGTGTGGTGGTAATCGTAGAATTCTGGTAGACGAAACCTGCGGAAAGGTCGAAATAGATCCTCCGGTTTACGTAAGCGCGTAAGCCGAGATTGACGAACACATCTACGCGTTTGATTCTTTCCTTTTCGTCGCCAATGCCGTATTCGTAGTATTCCAGTCCGTCTTCCCGGTAAGTGCTCCAGCCAAAGTCGGTGAATTTAAGGCTGATGTCGTGGTAGCCCAGTCCAACTCCGCCATACAACATGAACAGGTTATCTGCATCTATGACCCGCGCCATTTTCAGTTGTGCCTCGGCGCCAAACCCGCTTACCAGGTCGCCGTTGGAAGTACGTTCGTTATCCGGTCCGATGTTCCGGGTGTTTGAGTAGATGTAGGTTTCTCCGGTGTAAATTACCGGCGACAGCGAAAGCAGCATCGGGTTTTTGGATTGGAAACCGGTTTCGAAGTCGAGTTTTACCTTCGAGAAGAATACCGAGAGCGGTGAAAAGCCAAAGCTGAATTTAGGCGCAGTGTTGAGAAAACTACTGTCCTGTTGCGCAAAAGAGAACATGCTGATGCAGCCGAGAATGAGCGATAAGAGTGCTTTTTTCATGGTTACAGTGATTTCAGGATTTTGCCTTTTAACTGGAGTTTCCCGCCGGAAATGTCGTAAGTGTATATCCCGTCATCGGCGACTACAATCAGCGTATTTCCATCGGCAATCATGTCGTTTGCAGGAACACCGGCTTTGGTGTCAACGATCTTGAGGTTTTGCGGGTCGGTCTTGTCAAACATTTTTATTCCCTCATCGCATACAAACAACCACTTTCCGCTCACTGCCAGTCCTTTGGGGTTATTCATCGGGTAGCTTTTCAGCACATAAGGATTCATCGGGAATGATACGTCGATCACATCCAGCTGGTTTCCTCCCCAATTACATCCGTTTCCGCTCCTGATAGTGCTGTAGGCGTAGGTGCCGTCGGAAACCACAGGATCGCAAGAGGTAAAGTGATTCACTATTCCCATAAGTCTTGGTGCTTTCGGATTCTGTACATCTACAAAATACACGCTGTTTTGCGAGCCGATATAGAGGTTGTTCCCGTAGCTGCTGATGGTTTCAATGTTCAGTCCAAGTTCATAATGCCCGATGTTTTCAGGTTTTTCACCATTGGTGATCGAAAATACATTCAGGCTGCTGTTGTCTACGGTATATAAGGTGTTGGCAACGATTGCAAAACGTGCCGTAGATCCGGAAAGGCCGGTGCCGGAGAAGGTTTCAGCAGATCCGTCTTTGGAGCACTGCGAGAACAGGAGTGAAGCGATCACTGCTGTCAGAAAGAGTGTGATGGTCTTCATTGCCTTATTCTCCTATCGTTTTACTTTTCCATCCAACAATAACAAGGTCTGCGGGCCTTTTGTCTTTTGCATAAGCACCCGGCATATCCAGCCGGTCGGGCGGAAGCATTTCGGGAAATACGTTCATCTGGCGGTTTACCAAACGCGGTTGATTGGCCTGGCTGATATCGATCGTTACCAGGTCGACGGCATTGTCTGCATACAACTTACCGTCTTTCACGGCTACATCTACACAACCCGGAATGCGGATGAAACCTGAGTTTACCGGAGCTGCAGGGTCGGTATTGTCGAACACGTGAACACCTTTGTACGGCTCAATAGCAAACAGCGTGTTGTTGAATTTGTAAATTTTCCCGGTGGTCCTGAACGGCTGTGCAGGCAACAGGGTAATGGATTTGTTCAGCTCATCGCGCGACATCATGATCGGCACGTAACCGGTGAGGTAAGGGGCAGGCGGAGAACTTACTGAAGTGAGCACTACCAGCGCTGGAAACAGGAGAAGTCGTCTCATGGTCAAGGGTTTTTGGTGAGATGAAAGTAGTAAATAGTTGGGAAGTAAGAACTAAGAGTTAAGAAGTAAGAAGTGGGGGGAGTGCGGTTGGGATGGGG
>JAZKEZ010000051.1:3608-8625 GCA_040386675.1 Bacteroidota bacterium
ATTGGCCGTCTAAACTGTCTCAACCGTCTAAACTGTCTCAACCGTCTAAACTGTCTCAACCGTCTCAACCGTCTCACTACGGACTTGTGCCGGGAAAGATTAGATGTTAAGTTTGCCTTAAATTTTTCAAGGATGAAATACGTGTCGACGATAGTGGCTTTTATTGCCATCATTCTCTGTGTGGTTCTTTTTATTAAACTCGATAAACTTACCCCGGCGGAAGAAACCAGAACTGAAACTCCGGCGGCAGAAGTCGATCCGGTAGTGGTGATGGGGCGGTTGCAGATCTATATGAATAAACTGTATTTCGCAGGGAAAGAGGAAAATAAGGCGCTATATCAGTTCTACCTGAATGAACTTCGCGAAGGAATGACGGAAGTTGCGGGAGGTAAGATCACAATGGACAATATCGACATCAGCGGAAATATGGAGGCATTTGGGCTGCCGTCGTTAAAGGTGATCGAGAAACGGATAGGCGAAGAAGGATTCAAAAATTTCGATACACATTACAATAACGTTGTCACGGCCTGTAACAGCTGTCACAAAGTAGCGCAGAAAGGGTTTATCGCGATCACGGTTCCAAAGACACCGATCTTTGACAACCAGATATATAAAAAAGGTGAGTTTTCAGACATGCTCGTCGATACTGACGGAGATTAAGCAGCGATTTTGATCAGATATTATTTTAACTACCAATTCAGGGCGATCACCCGTCACGGTGTGCATTCCCCATTTGTTTACGATCTTATTGAGACGGTATTCCGCGATCGCAGGGAGTTCGATTGCTACGAGGAACTTTCGGAAATCCGTAAACGACTTAAGGCCGACAAGACCCTGATCGGCATTACTGATCTTGGTGCGGGTTCAAAACGTCCGGCAAGCAAAAAAACGGTGAGCGAGATCCTGCTGATGTCGGTGCAGCGCAAAAGTTACCAGCGTTTGCTGTTCCGGCTGGTGAACCGCTATCAGCCAAAACTGGTGATTGAACTCGGGACAAGTTTAGGACTTACCACTTCCTACATTCTTGCGGGAATGCCGAAAGACGGACAGCTGTATACGTTTGAAGGTGATCCACAGATACTGGATTACGCGATGAAAAACGTTATTCCTGCCGATAAACGCGTTCATGCCGTACAGGGTAACTTTGATGATACGCTCCCTGAGTTTCTTCAAAGCGGTAAAAAGATCGACCTGGCCTACATCGATGGAAACCATACGTATGAGGCCACGTTGAGGTATTTTGAATGGCTGCAGCCGCATCTTTCGGAAACCGGTTGTATCGTTTTCGATGACATTTACTGGAGTAAAGACATGATGAAGGCCTGGGAAAAGATCATTGAGCATCCTGCCAGTCAGACATCGGTAGATATTTTTAAGCTCGGAATGGTATTTACCGCACCGGCAAAGGTGAAGCAGCATTTTATGGTTAAGTTTTAGTGAAACCGGTGACGGGCTTCGACAAGCTCAGCCACCGGCTTCGACAGGCTCAGCCCACTGGTTTGGGTAAGCTCGACTTCGATAAGCTCAGTTCACTGGTTTCGGTAGGCTCAGTCCCTATTTGCCACATTCTCACATTTCCTCATTCTCACATTTTCTCATTCTTACATTTCCTCATTCTTACATTCACACATTTCCCCACTTGCACATTTCATCTACCGTCCAGGTAACTCCTTCAGTGCCGAATGACTAAACCAATATATTTGTCGCATGACTCCAGTTATCAGTTTAGATTCGATTGCAAGGAAGTACCAGATCGGTACCGAGACCATTCATGCGCTGAAATCCGTTTCGCTTGATATTCACAAGAACGAATACGTTGCGCTCATGGGGCCTTCGGGTTCAGGGAAATCAACACTGATGAACATTCTCGGATGCCTGGATACACCTTCATCGGGTAGTTATATCCTGAACAACCACGATGTGAGTGTGATGGAGGATGACCAGCTGGCCGAGATCAGGAACAAGGAAATTGGCTTTGTATTCCAGACCTTTAACCTCATGCCGAGGTATACAGCGCTCGATAATGTGGCGCTGCCGCTTATCTACGCCGGGATACCGAAGGCCGAGCGCGAGGCTCGTGCAAAAGAAGCGCTGAAGCAGGTGGATCTTGCCAATCGTATGGACCACAAGCCCAACGAACTTTCCGGGGGACAACGTCAGCGGGTTGCCGTTGCAAGGGCACTGGTAAACCGTCCGTCGATCATACTGGCCGATGAGCCAACCGGAAACCTTGACAGTCGCACGAGCTACGAGATCATGGGGTTGTTTGAAGACATTCACAAAGCCGGAAATACCATCATTATCGTTACCCACGAAGAAGACATTGCCATGCACGCTCACCGGATTGTGCGTTTGCGCGACGGACTTACCGAATCGGATATGCGGAATTCGCCGGTTTCGGTGAAGGATCGGGTGGCTCCGGCGGAGGGGTGATTTGCAAATGTGAGAATGTGAGAATGTGCAAATGTGAGAATGTGGAAATGTGAGAATGAGGGAATGTGCAAATGAGGGAATGTGATGGTTGGGAATAATAGCAATAGGATAGCATGAAAGTATATACCCGGAAGGGCGACACCGGTCAGACTTCGCTTATTGGCGGGGTGCGGGTACCGAAAGATTCTTTACGTATAGATGCTTACGGAACGGTTGATGAACTTAATTCATTCATCGGGCTGTTGCGGGACCAGGGAATTGATGCGCACAGCACCGACCTGCTCATAGAGATACAGGACCGTTTGTTTACGCTGGGTTCGCTGCTTGCTGAGAAGCCCGGCGGGAGTAAAATGGAACTGCCGCAGATCAAAAACGAAGATGTGGAGCTGCTTGAACGCGAGATCGATAAGATGGATGAAGTGCTTCCACCGATGAAAAGCTTCGTGCTCCCGGGCGGGCATCCTGCCGTTTCGGTGGCCCACGTATGCAGAACGGTTTGTCGCCGCGCAGAACGCCTTTGCGTAAGCCTTGATCGCGAAGAAGGCCTCGACGAGATCATGCCACGTTACCTGAACCGTCTATCCGATTACCTGTTTGTGCTTTCAAGAAAACTGGCGTTTGATCTGAAGGTGGAGGAGACGCCGTGGAAGCCGAGGATGTGAGTCGCGCCTTCCCCTGCGCCCTTTGCGGTTAAAAAACTTCCTCCTTTACCTCTTAACAATCTGAAAATCTCAAAGCACTTGCATAGTTAATCAAAAAGAATATTTTTGCGTTCGTTAAAAAAATCGCCGTTAAACGATTAGCACATGTACTGGACCCTAGAATTAGCCTCATATCTTGAAGATGCGCCGTGGCCCGCATCAAAAGACGAATTGATAGATTTTGCCATTCGTACCGGAGCACCGCTTGAAGTGGTGGAAAACCTCCAGGAAATCGAAGATGAAGGCGAGATCTACGAAAGCATCGAAGAAATCTGGCCCGATTACCCCACCAAAGACGACTTTTTCTTCAACGAAGACGAATATTAATCCCGATCTGCGGGAATACGGGAAAGCTGCCTTTTTTGGCGGCTTTTTTCTTTTTACCGACACTTTGTCCGGTATTCATACCATGGCCTGATTTTCGTCAGGCCGCAGGTAACTTTAAAAAATTCACCGCGGGTTTTGACTACCTTTGCCCGCTCTATTTTATTGCTAGTTTATGGCTTCACCAATTAATGCGCTGCTGAAGAAGATTTTTGGCGACAAATCAGAAAAAGAACTAAAGGCTATCATGCCTATAGTAACCCGGACCAACCAGGAATTTGATGGTCTGAGAACTTTGTCTAATGATGAGTTACGCGCCAAATCAGCAGGTCTGAAAAAACAGATCGCAGAACACATCAGTGCAAAAGAAAAGGAAGTTGCTACCCTCAAAGCCCAGGTAGAAGAACACCCGGAAATGGAACTTGACGAAAAGGAAAAGATCTACGACCGTGTTGACGTCCTGGTGAAAGAAATTGACAAGCAGCTGGAAGAAATTCTGGAGGAGATCCTTCCGCTGGGATTCGCAATCGTTAAGGAAACTGCAAGAAGGTTCAAGGAAAACCCTGAACTGGAAGTTACTGCTACCGATTACGACCGCCAGTTTGCTGAAAAGCACGCACACATCACCCTGAACGGGGATAAAGCAACCTGGAAAAACCGCTGGATGGCTGCCGGCAACGAAGTGACCTGGGACATGGTTCACTACGATGTACAGCTGATCGGTGGTTACGCCCTTCACAAAGGGAAAGTGGCAGAGATGCAGACCGGTGAAGGAAAAACCCTGGTTTCTACTCTTCCGGTATTCCTGAATGCACTTACCGGTAAAGGCGTGCACCTGGTTACCGTGAACGACTACCTGGCACGACGTGATGCCGAATGGATGGCACCGCTGCACATGTTCCACGGACTTACCGTAGACTGTATCGACAAACACCAGCCGAACTCTGACGACCGCCGCAACGCCTACCTGGCAGACATCACTTATGGTACGAACAACGAATTTGGTTTCGACTACTTGCGGGATAACATGGCCAGCGATCCTGACAGCCTGGTTCAGCGCAAGCACCACTACGCCATCGTCGATGAGGTCGATTCAGTATTGATCGATGATGCACGTACCCCGCTTATCATTTCCGGACCGACTCCAAAAGGAGATCAGCAGGAATTTGACGGACTGAAGCCGAAAGTTGAGCAGCTGTTCGGTGTACAGCGTAACCTGATCAACGGTTTGCTGGCTGAAGCAAGGAAATTACTGGCTAACCACGATTCTCCAAACGCCAATAAAGAAGACATTAAGCAGGGAAGCCTGCTGTTGTTTCGTGCGCATCGCGGACTGCCTACCAACAAGGCGCTCATTAAGTTCCTGAGCGAACCCGGGATCAGGCAGTTGATGCAGAAGACCGAGAATTATTACATTGGTGAGCAGAACAAGCACATGCACATTGTTGATGCAGACCTGTATTTCAGCATCGACGAGAAAAACAAGAGCGTAGAGCTTACCGAAAAAGGAACCGACCTGCTTTCTGGCCAGGAAGATCCTACTTTCTTTATTTTGCCTA
>JAZKEZ010000052.1:0-16918 GCA_040386675.1 Bacteroidota bacterium
ATTCCTCGTTGGAGGTCTCTCACTTCGAGGTCCCTCACTTCGTTCGGGATGACTGCTTGATCTTGAGGAGCAGCGTCATCCCGAGCACAGCGAGGGAACTCCAACGACGGACCTCGAAGCCATGGAACAAAAAAGGCGGCCAATAAAGCCGCCTTTTTAGTATAACCAGTTATCTCTTAGAACCCGCTAACCCCGTTTACCGTGGTGTATTTCAATACCAGGTTTTTCTCCGGGTAGATGCGTTTAAAGGCGCTCTGAACCATCAGTGTTCCTTCGTGGAATCCGCAAAGGATCAGTTTCAGTTTGCCCGGATAGTTGTTGATGTCGCCGATTGCATAAATACCTGGCACGTTGGTGCTGTAGTCGAATGTATTTACGTCGATCGAGTTTTTGGTGATGCTCAATCCCCAGTCGGCGATCGGTCCGAGTTTCGGAGAAAGTCCGAACAACGGAACGAAGTGATCGGCTTCTTTTACGCGCAGTTCCTTATCGTCGATGGTGATCTCCACTTCTTCAAGGTGATCGTCGCCTCTAAGGCCGGTAACTTCTGCATTGGTCACCAGTTCTACTTTTCCAAGGGCAGCAAGATCGAGTACTTTCTGCACCGAATCCAGGTGACCGCGGAATTCGCTCCTGCGGTGGATAAGCGTAACGCGGCTGGCAATATTGCTCAGGAAGATGGTCCAGTCGAGTGCTGAATCTCCACCACCCGCAACTACCACGCGTTTGCCACGGTAGAACTCAGGATCCTTAATGATGTACTCCACACCCTTGTCTTCGAAATCGACGATGTTCGGGATAGGTGGTTTTCTTGGTTCGAAAACACCCAGTCCGCCGGCAATAGCAATGATCGGGGCCTTGTGCTTGGTTCCTTTATTCGTGGTAAGGATGAAGTATTTGTCGTCTTCGGTCTTTTCGATGGTTTCTGCACGTTCGCCCATGGTAAACCCTGGTTTGAACGGTGCGGCCTGCTCCAGCAGTTTGTCGGTAAGATCGCCGGCAAGGATAGAAGGGTAAGCAGGAATATCGTAGATCGGTTTTTTCGGATAGATCTCCGAACACTGGCCACCGGGTTGTGGAAGGCTGTCGATAAGGTGGCAGCGAAGTTTCAATAATCCGGCTTCAAAAACAGTGAACAGTCCGCAGGGACCGGCTCCAATGATCAGGATATCAGTTTCAATCATGACTTTATTTATGTGTTAGTGTTTTATACGAGTTTGCAGTCTCGGAAATTTTTTCGGGAAGGGCGGCTTATCGGCCGAAGGGAGTTGCTGTTGCCGGATCAGGCATGTTTACGGCCTCAACCGAACGGATCTGCGGAACCGCACGCTTGATGGTTTCTTCAACACCGGCTTTAAGGGTCATCAGACTCATGGAGCACGAGCTACAGGAACCGTGAAGCATTACTCGTGCTACCATGTCTTCGGTGATCTCTGTTAACGAGATATCGCCCCCGTCATCAGCCAGAAATGGCCTGATCTGGGTAAGCGCGTCTTCCACCTTTTGCACCAGGTCGTGGGCTGTAGTTGTCGTACTCATAAGTTATTGTTTGACAATTTTTACGGTTTTGGTAGGTTCCATTTCCTGGTTGCGCTTGTCTACAACTTCAAGAAGATTGGAAACCAGTTGTTCGAAGGCCCTTGAGCTCGGTGTGTCGTCCTGCAATACTGCCGGACGGCCAACGTCGCCGGCCTCCCTGATGCTCTGTACCAGCGGAATTTCACCAAGTACAGGCAGATCGTATTCTTCAGCCAGCCGGCGTGCGCCATCCTGACCGAATATGTAATATTTGTTTTCGGGCAATTCTGCCGGGGTGAACCAGGCCATATTCTGAACAATACCGAGTACCGGAACGTTGATGGCCGGAACACGGAACATCTCGATCCCTTTTTTGGCATCGGCCAGGGCCACATCCTGCGGCGTACTTACCACCAGGGCACCGGTTACCGGAACGCCCTGTACCAGGGTAAGGTGAATATCACCAGTTCCCGGAGGAAGATCGATGATCATGAAGTCGAGCGGTCCCCAGTGTGCATCGTTCAGCAGCTGGTTCAGCGCCTTGGTAGCCATGGATCCACGCCATACGATGGCCTGGTTGGCTTCTGCGAAGAATCCGAGCGACAATAGCTTAACTCCGTAATTTTCAAGGGGTTTGATGTATGTCCGGCCGTCTACCTCGATGGTGGTGGGTTTGTCGGCACGCAGATCGAACATCACGTGTGCTGATGGTCCGTAGATATCGGCGTCGATAAGCCCCACTTTGTAACCGATCTTCGCCAGTCCCACCGCAAGGTTGGAGGCTACGGTAGATTTGCCCACGCCACCTTTTCCAGAGGCCACGGCAATGATATTTTTAACTCCGGGAAGTACTTTGCGGAGATTGGGATCGCGGTCGGTACCGATTCCGCTAACGTTCACGGTAACATCAAATTCTTCACCTACCACGCGTTTTACCTGGAAGGTGCAGGCTTCTTCCATGCGCTTTTTGCTGTGCAGCGTAGGGTTACTCACTTTCACACTGAAACTGATGGCCTTGTCTTTCACTTCGATATTACTCACCAGGCCAAGAGAAACGATGTCTTTCTTGAGTTCGGGCTCTGTAACGAATTTAAGTGCTTCTTCTACTGCGTGCTTACTGACCATTTATTTCTACTGAAAAGCGTTGCGAAATTAGTGATTTTTTTCTTATTTAGAATTGTTCCAATTCCGTTACCGGATTCCAGAACAGCTTTTTGAAGTCGGTTACTTTGTCGTTCTTCACTTCAACACCTTCCATCCGGAGTAATTCTTCCATATGCGTTGGCGATTCGAAGTGTACTTTCCCGGTAAGAAGTCCCTGGCTGTTTACCACACGATGTGCCGGAACCGCCGGATTTGCAGAGCCTGCCACATGCATGGCCCAACCCACCATCCTTGCCGAACGTTTGGCTCCGAGGTAAGCCCCTATCGCGCCGTAACTGGTAACCCGACCTCTTGGAATAAGCCTGGCCACCTGGAAAACCGCATCAAAGAAGTCTCTATTTTTTTCCGAAATCTTCATTATACTGAATGCTGGTATTTTAAGCTGGTGCCCATATTGTCACGCTCCGAAATTCTTAATTCTTAGTTCTTAACTGTGAAACTCACGTAATTGATCGGATATCCCTTCTCCAACCACATCTTCTCGTAAAACGTCTTGATCTGAAGCGTTTCCCTGAAGGTTTCCGGGAATTTATCCAGTTCGTTGTACAGGTTGAAGGTGTGCGTGCCGGGAACGTAACCGAATTCTTCGATCTGCTCCATGGTGTAATTGAACAACAGGCGCGAATCGGTTTTGAGATGGATCGTTCCGCCGGGCTTCAGGATTTTGAGGTAACGTTCGATAAATGCCCGGCTGGTGAGGCGTTTTCTCGCTTTCTGAGGCTGAGGATCAGAAAACGTCAGCCAGATCTCATCAACCTCACCTTCACCAAAAAATCCTTCAATGAATTCGATCTTGGTGCGGATGAAAGCCACGTTTGAAAGCTGCTTTTCCTTTACCGTCTTTGATCCGCGCCACAGTCGTGCGCCTTTGATGTCGACGCCGATGTAGTTTTTCGACGGATCAGATTGTGCAAGTCCGATGGTGTATTCCCCTTTACCACAACCCAGTTCGATCACGATCGGGTGTTCGTTCTTGAAAAACTCTCTGCTCCAGCGGCCTTTCATTTCGAAACGTCCTTCGAGGACATCATTGAGTTCGGGCTGGAAAAGGTGCGGGAACGTCAGGTTTTCGGCAAATTTGGGCTGCTTCTTCTTGGACATCGGACTGTAAAATAGCTGTTAAAGTTGGCAAAGCTATGCAATTCGGTGCTATTGGCTACTTTTGATCGCACCGGATTCTCTATGAAAAAAGTTCTTGTCGCTTCGCTGAATTGGGGATTGGGTCACGCGACCCGGGATATCCCCGTGATCCGTGAGTTGCAGCGACAGGGAGCCGAAGTCCTCATCGCTTCCGACGGTGCCGCCCTCGAACTGCTGCGAAAGGAGTTCCCGGGGCTGAAATGCTTCGAACTTCCGGCATGGAATATCACGTATCCCGCAACAGGAAACCTCAGCTGGCACCTGCTCAGACAACTACCGAAGGTGATCCGCGCCATTCGGAATGAACACCGGGTATTGGAAAATCTCGTAACACGCGAAAACATCGACCTCGTGGTCAGCGACAGCCGCATGGGTTGTTATTCATCAACGGTTAAATCGGTAGTGCTCACCCACCAGCTTTTTATCGAAACTCCTTTCCTGCGAAAACTGGTCAACCGGAACAATCACCGCATGCTGCGAAAATTCAGTGAGGTATGGATTCCGGATGTACCCGGCGAAAATAACCTTGCGGGAAGACTTTCCTGGAGAAAGCAGATTCCGTTCAAACACCGTTACCTGGGCATCCTCAGCAGGTTTCACACCTCACCGCAACATTCGGAGACTGATGTGGTTGCAGTCATCAGCGGACCGGAACCACAACGCACAGCTTTTGAAAACGAACTGTTGCCAAAACTGGAGCAATCCGGATTGAACTGCGCGGTATTGCTTGGCAAACCTGGAATGGGCTGTGAACCGGTTGTTTCAGATAAGCTCACCATCTATCCTCATCTTCCTGCGGATGAAGCAGAGCAGCTGTTCCGGAAAGCGGGAACTATCATCTCGCGGAGCGGATATTCTACGGTGATGGATTTGGCGGTATTGGGTAAAAAAGCGATCCTGGTTCCAACACCGGGACAGCCGGAGCAGGAATATCTGGCGGAGTATTGCAGGGAAAAAGGATGGTTTGTGATTGAAAAGCAGGGGGAGATCAACTTAGAACAGGCGTTTGAACAAATAGGCCGATCTGGTGTGCCGGGATTCACGGACAATAGCCTGCTTGAGGATGCTGTTATGAGTTTTTTGTTTTAACCGCAGAGGCACAGAGATAGTCACGGAGGGCACCGGGATCAAGTTCTTAATTCTTACCTCTTAACTCTTAGTTTTTTACGATTTCCGTAGAGTGAACGAAAACGTACTCCCCACGTCAATCGTAGATCGTACGTTGATCGATTGCTTGTGCGCATCCATAATGTGCTTACAGATCGCAAGGCCCAGTCCACTCCCGCCGGCGTGCCGCGAGCGACTTTTATCCGCACGATAAAAACGCTCGAAGATCCGGGATACATTCTCCCGTGAGATACCCACTCCGTTGTCGGCAACTTCTACTAAAATGTGTTCATCCATGTCGAAAAAGCGGATCTCGGTCTCGCCGTTTTCCTTGCCGTAATTGATCGAGTTTACCACGAGGTTGGAGAGCACCTGGCCAATGCGCAGCATATCACCCGAAACGTAGATCGGTTTTTCGTATTTCTGGTTGAAGCCAAGTTTGATGTGTCGTTCACGGCCCTTCATTTCGAAGGTGTCGATGGTTTCGTGTGCCAGTTCGAGCAGGTTAAAGCGCGCCAGTTCGAGTTTGATCTCGCCGGTTTCGAGTTGTGCAATAGAATCGAGATCGTCGATGAGGTTTACCATCCGGTCTACGCTTTTGCTGGCGCGTTCGAGGAAAGTGTTACTGATCTTCGGGTCTTCCAGTCCGCCTTCAAGCAGCGTAAGCAGGTAACCCTGGATCGCAAAGATCGGGGTCTTGAGTTCGTGGCTCAGGTTGCCGATGAATTCGCGGCGGAAAGTTTCCTTTTCCTTCAGTTTCTTGATCTCTTTTTTCTGCGAATCGGCCCAGTCCATCACATCGCGGTTCACCTTCTTCAGGATGTCTTCACCCATATTGAGCGAAATGTCCTGTCCCTTCTGGGTTTTCAGGTTGTGGATGGTTTTGTAGATGAGGCGAATCCTTCCGTGGATGAAGCGCTCAACGAAGAACGACACCAAAAAATAAGTGGCGAGAGCCGTAAGCCCCGCCACTGTTAACATGGGAATGATCTGGATGGTAAAACCCGTAAAAACACAGGTAAGGGAATAAACCAATACTGAGAACGCGCCAATAATAAGGGCACAATAAAAAGATATGCTTCTTGGGCTGGTCGTGTTCATTCAGCAGGTTCAGGCTTCGATCTTATAACCTACGCCTTTTATGGTTTTAATATAGCTCTCACCGATCTTCTCGCGCAGTTTCCTGACGTGAACGTCGATGGTACGGTCGCCAACTACTACTTCGTTGCCCCATACCGTGTTCAGTATCACCTCTCTGGTAAATACTCTTCCCGGTTTGGAGATCAGCAGGGCCAGCAATTCGAATTCCTTTTTGGGTAAAGATAATTCTTTGTGGTTTTTGGTCACCACGTAACGCTCTTTATCGATCTGAAGGTCGCCAACCGAAGCAAATACGTTGGCATCTTCGCTTCCGCCTTTTCTTCTCAGCAATGCTTTTACCCGGCTGATCAGTACTCTTGGCTTGATGGGTTTTGGGATATAATCATCGGCACCGGCCTCGAAACCGGCGATCTGGCTGTAATCTTCGCTTCTTGCGGTAAGAAAGGCGATGATGGTATCTGCCATTTCAGGAATTTCGCGGATCTGCACACAGGCTTCGATCCCATCCATCTCAGGCATCATCACATCCAAAAGGATAAGATCAGGTTTAAAAGTCTTCGCTTTCTCTACAGCCTGTCTTCCGTTACTTGCAGTGTCTACCTGGTAATCTTCTTTTTCAAGATTGTATTTTATAATGTCTATAATATCCTCTTCGTCATCAACCAGGAGGATCTTAAATCTATTGTCGTCGGCAACCATTTGATAATCAGTTGTTAATTTTTTGGCAAAGGTATTTGCAAATATTTGCCTCAATAACGGGCCAATATTAAGGAAGTGTTAACTGTTTCGGCCGCAAAAAAAATTGGTTCCTCAAGTTAACGATTAAAGCGAGCACTGTTAACCTTAGCATAACATACTCTTCAATTCGGCATAATGTGATATGGCTTGTTTTGCCAACCGAAAAATGAAGGAAGTGAAGACGAAAATTGTTTTAATCTTAGCCACACTGCTTACAGGCATCTGCGCAATGGCCCAGTCAGGGACCATTTCAGGAACTGTAACAGATGGCACAACCGGTGAAACGCTCATTGGAGCCACCGTAGTTATTAAAGGCACAACGCAAGGTGCCGCAACCGACTTTGATGGAAATTTTTCCATTAAAGCTGTCAAAGCCGGAACTTACATTGTAGATGTATCTTACATCTCTTACACCACGAAAACCATTGAGAAAGTAGTGGTGATCGCCAATCAGACCACCAACCTTAAAGTGAGCCTGGTTTCTGATGACAAAGCACTTGAGGCTGTTGAGATCGTGGCCACACGCAAGACAGGAACCGAAATGTCTGTGATCACCGAACTGAAAAAGGCTGACCAGATCGCAGTAGGTGTTTCTGCAGCGCAGATCGCAAAAACACAAGACAGGGATGCAAGTGCCGTTATTCGCCGTGTGCCAGGGGTATCAATTATTGATGGCCGATTTGTGCTGATCCGCGGACTGAACGAGCGTTACAATACCGTAATGCTGAACGATGTGATCACTCCGTCGCTTGAAGTAGATAAGAAAGCATTCTCATTCGATCTTATTCCTTCATCGCTTATCGACCGTATGCTGGTATACAAATCGGGAGGTGCCGACCTTCCGGGTGAATTTGCCGGTGGTGTGATTAAGATCTATACCAAGAACATTCCCGACGAGAATTTTGTATCGTTGACGCTACAGGGCGGATACCGCCAGGGAACCACTTTCGATAAAGGCATCGTGAAAGAAGGTCCGTCATCACGGAAATTCGGATACGACAAAACCAGTTCACTTCCGGGAGGTTTCCCTGATCAGGTGAATTTCTCGAACACTGCCGAAGCGACCAAACAAATCGACAACAACTGGAGATACAAGCAGGCTAACCTTAATCCTGACCTGAGGCTGAACCTAAGTGTTGGACGCAAGTTCAACCTGGGTAAAGTATCGGCCAACAACCTTACTTCAATCAGCTACTCGAATACCTGGGAGAATTACGTGCAAACCCGTAACCGTTACGGACAGTTTGATGAAGCGACCCAGAAAAGCTCAAGAGTATTTGAATACCAGGATGATTATACCCGTAACAATGTTGGGGTGGGTATCATCAGTAACTTCAACTTTATCCTGAGTCCTAAGACCCGTATCGACTTCCGTAACTTCTTCAACCAGAACGGAAGATCAGAAAACACGTATCGTGTTGCCGACAATATCGCCGAAGGTTCGCAGGGAAGAAACTATGCATTCCGTTTTGAACAACGTTCGATCTATTCAGGTCAGCTGGGCGGAGTACACAACGTAAGCGATCGCGACGAGCTGAACTGGAACCTGGGTTACTCGCTTACCGACAGAAGCGAACCGGATTACAAGCGTATCCGCACACAAGCCATTGAAGGATCTGGTTACCAGATCGTTGTTCCGGGTGGTGCAAACCCTTTTGATGCCGGTATGTACTATTCGAAACTGAAAGAAAGCTCGGTAGTAGCCAACGGATACTGGGAGCACAAATTGGGCGAACTGGTTGATGGTGACCGCTCTCAGCAAAAATTCAAGGTTGGATTCTATGTAGAGCAGAAGCAGAGGGATTTCCAGGCAAGATGGATGTCGTACACCCGTGCATCCCCATCTACCTTTAACGACAGTCTCCTGGGCGTTCCTGTAGATCACGTATTTGACGAAAGCAACTTCGGTCCGACAGGATTCAAATTGGTTGAAGGAAGCGGTCCTACCGACAAGTACAAAATCGACAATACACTTATTGCCGGTTACGCAAGCTATTCACTTCCGATCACCAGCAAACTGAACGCAGTAGCCGGTGTGCGTGTAGAAAACAACGTGATGCAGCTGAGAACCACCGACGTATCGCTGAACAAGATCAACAAAAGCTACCCGGTTACCGCACCTATCCCGTCGCTTAACGTGACCTACAACCTGAACGAAAAGCAATTGCTGAGAGTGGCATACAGCTACTCGGTAAACCGTCCTGAATTCCGTGAACTTGCTCCGTTTTCTTACTACGACTTCAACAACGACGTGACTGTAAGAGGAGATACCAACCTGAAAACCGCCTTCATTCACAACGTGGATGCACGCTGGGAACTGTATCCAAGTGCAGGCGAGCTGATCACTTTTGGTGTGTTCTACAAGAAATTCAACAACCCGATCGAAAGAAACATTGAGCCGGGTACAGGAACCAACTTCATCTATGGGATCTCTAACGCCAAGAGCGCACAGAACTATGGAGTAGAGCTGGAAGTAAGAAAAAGCCTTCAGCAGCTGTTCGACAGCAAAGCGCTTCAGCGGTTCACCCTGTTGTTCAACGCGTCACTGATCAAGAGCCAGATCCAGCTGGATAAGGTACTTGCAGAGCAAAACGGACTGGTATCCAACCGTGCGCTTCAGGGACAGTCGCCTTACCTGGTAAACGCCGGGATCTACTACAACGACACCGACCACAACTTCCAGA
This sequence comes from Bacteroidota bacterium, assembly GCA_040386675.1. Taxonomy (GTDB): domain Bacteria; phylum Bacteroidota; class Bacteroidia; order Flavobacteriales_D; family Luteibaculaceae; genus DASUEB01. The sequence continues at coordinate 9,453 of JAZKEZ010000052.1, forward strand.
TCAACCTGTTGTACAACGTATTCGGGAAAAGGATCTATGCCGTGGGTAACCAGGATAACGCTGACCAATACGAAATGGCGAGAAACGTGATCGACCTGAACTTCACCAAGCAGGTGGCCAGGAACTTCGAGGTACGCGGTGGGATCAGCGACATCCTGAACCAGCAATACCGCATTATCCAGGACAGTAACCGCGACGGTAAACTGAACGGAACCGACGAGAACATTCTTAAATACAGCTTCGGGCGCTATGTAAGCCTCGGACTGACTTACAAGTTCAATTAATAAGCAAATCTCAAAAACAAAATAAAACAGAAATGAAAAATCTATTCAAAACAGTGGTTATCGCTCTTTCACTAGGGGCACTTGTAACCGGATGTAAGAAAGATGATGAAAACGGTACAGATCCGGGTACTAACAAACCAACTCCAGCGGTTTGGACTGATCCGGAAATTATCGGGAACATCAGCGCAAATACTTCTCTTGTTGATACTATTAAGTATGAGCTTAAAGGATATGTATATGTGAAAGCCGGTGCTACACTTACTATTCCTGCAGGTACAATCATCAAAGGTGACAACTTTACCAAAGGAACCCTTATCGTTGAGCAGGGTGCTAAAATTATCGCTGAAGGAACTTCTGCAAGACCGATCGTTTTCACTTCAAGCCTTCCGGTTGGTCAGCGTAACTACGGTGACTGGGGTGGAATCATCATCCTTGGAAAAGCTCCTCAGAACCAGCCAGGTTCGCCTATCATTGAAGGTGGTGTAGACCGTCACTTTGGTGGTACTGATGCTGCTGACAACTCTGGTATCCTTAAGTATGTGCGTATTGAGTTCGGTGGTATCGCACTTTCTCCAAACAACGAGATCAACGGTCTTACCCTTGGTGCAGTTGGTTCAGGAACTGTAATCGAGAACGTACAGATCTCTTATTCTGGTGATGATGCTTTCGAATGGTTCGGTGGAACTGTTAACGCAAAAAACCTGATCGCTCACAGAACCTGGGATGATGATTTCGATACAGACAACGGTTTCGTAGGTAAAGTACAGTTTGCTGTTGCCCTTCGCGACAGAGCTATCGCTGACCAGTCTACTTCAAACGGTTTCGAGTCTGATAACGATGCAACTTCTACCAACAACGGTCCACAAACCGGTGCTGTTTTCTCTAACGTGTCTGTATTCGGTCACTTCGCTACGATCTCTGATACAACCGGAGCTTCAACTCTTATCGGTCGTGGTATGCACATCCGTCGTAACTCTGCTCAGTCAGTATTCAACACTGTGATCACTGGTTACAGAGAAGGTATCCGTTTGGATAACAACGATATCAGCGGTAACAACACTCAGTCTAACATGACTGCAGGCAGACTGGTACTTAAAAACGTAACCCTTGCAGGTAACGTAAAAGCACTTAACGCTTCAGGTGGTGCTAACCTTGCTGATTTCACTACAGCTTTCAACAGTGCTGCAAACAACAACCAGATCGTTGCAAACATTGCTGACCTTAAACTGAACGCTAACAACTTTAGCCTGACTAACCCTAACTTCCTTCCACAGGCTGGATCTCCACTATTGAACAGCGGTGATTTCTCTGATGCGAAGCTGAGCACCTATTTCGATAAGTCTGCTACCTTCCGCGGTGCATTCGGTACTACCGACTGGACTTCAGGTTGGGCTAACTTCAACCCACAGACTACGGTTTACTAAGAATCTAACTACTTTAAAGGCCGCTGATTTCACTTCAGCGGCCTTTTTTAAATCTTGAATTATGAACAGGTTTTTTGGTCTTTTGGTGATGGTGCTGCTGGTTTCGTGCGGAGTGACCGATCATGATATTAAGGTTAAGAAATGGATCTCGACAAAATCGGAGCAGGAGAGCATCTTTTTGCAGCTGGTAAAGCGAACGGATAAACTCGCACCAGGCTCATCATACGACAACCGGGATAGTGCGGAGTTTATGCCTTACTATACCGAACGGATGAAACTACACGATTTTGCCAATTATTACATGAACGATTCGGTGAGGTATTTTCAGCTGTATCGTATCGTGCCAAGTTTGTACAAAGAAAAGATCGCTATTGCCGGCAGATACAGGACCGGTGCAAATGGTGAGATCACTGAATTTGAGGAAGTGTACATTACGCCAAAAATGAAGCAGGAAGACCTGGATGAAAAAGCCGGTGAATTGTTCCGCGAACTGGTAGAAAACGGCAATGTTCAGGAATACATGGGCCAGCGGGCGTTTATCGATTTTCCTGATTCTCTGAATGTATACAACAAACAGACCCAGCGATGGGATTTTAAATATGCCCAGTGGTTCGCTAAATGAGCGTTCGTAAAGGGCATAAAAAAGGGGCGGTTTTCACTAGAACCGCCCCTTTTTTTATTTCGAATCTCAGGCGTCAAATCTCAAATCTCCGCCCTCAATCCGTAACTCTAAACTCTTAGTTCTTAACTCTTAGTTTAGTATGCTTTTTCCTCAACCAGCGATCCTTTTTCATCCCAGATCTTCCAGGTTCCGGTTTTGTTTCCGTTGCGATACTCCATTTCGTAGCGAAGGGTTCCGTTGTCGTCCCAGATCTGCCAGGTGCCGTCTTTCTGGTCGTTTTTGAAGTTGGCTACCGATATTTTCTTGCCTGAAGTATTGAATTTTTCCCAGGTACCGTTTTTCATGCCTTTGTACATCGCACCGGTTTCCTTTACACTACCGTTTTCGTAGTTGTAGGTAATTGCACCGGTAACCTGTCCTGCGGCTACGGTATAGGTCATTTTTTTATTGCCATTGGCAAAGTAAGCGGTCTGCTGACCGTCTGTAGCTGCTGCTTTCGACTGATCACCGAAAACAAGGTTATCTGCCATTGCGCTTTGGGCGAAACTCGGGGTAGAAACCAAACCGATAAAACCCAAAAGAATTACTGTTACATTTTTCATTGTTAGTCCTCCTGTCTTTAAGTATTCGTAATTGATATACCCAAAGATAACAACGGCTTAACAATTCGGTAACATTCGCAATGTTACCAATTAAAAAAGCCCCGGTTTACGGGGCTTTGAGCTATAAAAACTTAACATTGGATCAGTTGGTGTGCAGCCTCATTTCGATGGCTGAAGTGCCCTGTGCAGAAATTTTGATGTTTCTCAGTTTTACCTCGTTGTAAGAAACCAGGGTGCTTTTCAGGGTGTAGGTGCCTTCTGCAAGTGCCGGAAGGGTGAAGTTGCCTTCAAAATCGGTGTATACCTTAATGTTTGTTCCTTCAACCTCTACAATTGCACCGGCAATGCCTTCGAAATTGCTTCCGTCTACCACACGTCCCTGCACAGCGGTAACTTTGCGTTCTTCATTCCCTGTCGCAAACGATGCGGCGGTAACAAATAAAAAGCAGAGGATAAAGATCGAACGGTAAATGGACTTGAACATCACTTGAAGATTAATTCCCTGCAAAAGTAAGGCAGGAAATCAGCCCGGGTTTTTCCGGTAACTTATCAAAATGTTACCAAAATGTTACCTCGTGAATTTCAGACTTAAGCCTACATTTGCCGCATGGATGCCCTGACCGCTCAACTAGCCAATCCTGAGCCTTTCAAGCTGCAACACCGTATTATTCAGCAGGTGGTTGCTCAATTACAGAAAGATTTCGACGACATCGTGATCGATGTTACCCTCTCCGGCGATGAATCTCCTTACGATCAGCTGCGCCGCGAAATTCGTCCGGTGGTCGACTGGCTGCTCGAAAAACGCCCCGAGCGACTCTTTACCCTGTTCTACCGCATCGATATTCCCGAGCAACGGGTAAAACAACTCATGGCTTCCTCCGACGAAGTGGATATTGTAGATGAATACACTGATCTTATCCTTGATAGAGAGTTGCAGAAGGTTATTATAAGGAATTTTTATTCGGGGAGTTAGGTCCGCCGTTGAAGTTCCCTCACTTCGAGATCCCTCACTTCGTTCGGGATGACTGCTTGATCTTAAGGAGCAGCGTCATCCCGAGTGCAACGAGGGATCCCCTCCTACTTTAAAATCCTCACATGTCCCCTCAAATCCTTCTTCTGGGCACTATACTTCGACCTTACCTTAAGGTAGTAGATGTACACGTCGGGTTTGCAGGGTTCTCCGGCGTAGATGCCTTCCCATCCTTCATCCGGGTTGGTGGTATGGAAGATCACTTCTCCCCAGCGGTTAATGATCGACAGGTCGAACGAGGTGGGAGCCTCCCCGACAAGTACCACTTTGAACACGTCGTTCACTCCATCATTATTCGGAGTAAACGAGTTGGGGATATATGCCTCGAACACGCCGTCTACGTACACGGTTTTGGTGATGGAATCTACACAGCCGAATGGGGATACCACGCGTAACCTCACCGGGTAGCTTCCGCTGTCAAGGTCCGGGAATCGGTAGGTGGGTTCTTCCAGGATGGAGGTGTCGAGTAGCTGACCTGCAATGTCGTAGAAACTCCAGTGGTTGTCCTGGTTGTCCTGGCTTAAGTTGCGGAACCTTACGGTGGGTTCAATAAGATCTACTGATTCCGGGCTCCAGCTGAAGTTGGCCTCCGGGAAGGGATACACCGTTAAGAAATCTTCGATCAGGCTGTCTTTGTAGCACCCCTGGGGCGAGGTAACTTCCAGGCGGATGTGGTAGCTGCCCGCTTTGGTGTAGCTCTTAGCCTGTCCGGGATCGGCTCCCTGTCCGGTACTTGTGGTACCGTCTCCAAAATGCCAGGTGTACTGCCCGAGGTAGCTTGGGTCGGTAAGGTTCTGAAGGGTGGTAATGAGCGGCGGACAAGAGTTCGTGTCGGTCGCTGCAATGATCGGAACCGGGATCGGGTTAACGATGATCCGTGCGCTTCCCGTTGCAGGCGATTTACAGCCGTTCATGTCTTCCAGTCTTAATAGCGTATAGGTCGTTGTGTCTGAAGGAGATTTTGCAAACGAGTTGGAAGCCTTATCCAGCTGATGGCTCTCCTCGCTGCGCTGGCCGGTTTCTTCGTTGAACACCTCGTAGTAAGCGGTAATGTTGTAGTTATCACCAGAGGTAAAGGTAATGGGAGCAGATGCTCCAAGACAAATGGCGGTATCACCCGATAGACTTCCGTAAGGCAGCGGGTTAACTACCAGCTGTACAGAAGTTCCAGGGGTAGTTTTACAATGCCTTCCACTGGCGCTGGAAACAGTCGCATCCACGATAGAATCCACCCGGTAGGTGTAGGTTCCGTCGGTTGAAGGAGAGAACGTATACGAATACGGGGTCTGTGCATCAAGATTATCCCTCAGGTAAGGCGTGTTTGAACCTGTTTCCTTAAAATACACGGTGTACTTTCCGGAAGAGTTTGCATCGCCCGTTGGATTAGGAGTGATATTGATCGCAGCACTCTGATCGTTCAGACAGATCGGCGAACCGCTTAAGGTAAAGCTTGCTGTTGGCAGGCTGCGCACGATAACTGTCGTAGTCCCGCTTCCGGTGTTGCTACATCCAGCGGTGGTATTGTCGCGGATGGTCTTGGCGGTAAACAGGTGGGTTCCGGGGCTTAGGTTAGCGGGGGTCAAATGAAGTGAACTTCCTGCAACAGCGGTATAGCTGCTGTTGATGGCGCTTGTCCCGTAGTCGGTGGTAAGCGGTCCGTCGCCGGTGGTGGTAATGCCCAGGTTCACCTGTTCACCTGAACAAATGGTTAAGGTCTCGGTATTGATCGTAGCCGTCGGAATAGGGTGCACCAGTACGCTGGCCGATCCACTAGCCGATCCGCTGCACACCTGAGGAAGGGTAGAATCATTTACTGCCGCCCCGATGCTGTAGTTCACCGTTCCGCTGGCAAAAGAAGAAAGCGGGATGACCGTTGTCGGGTAATCAGTAAAGCCGGTAAATACCGAGTTGTAGGTATAGGTCGATGACGATCCGTCTGAACCGCTGAGGGTAAACCTCACCTTTTTGTTTCCTTTTACCCGGATGATCACCCCGGTGGCTCCGCCGTAGCAGATCTCCGAAGCTCCCGAGAGGGTTACTTCAGGAGGGGCAATGAACATCACCGGGGTTCCCCCGGCAAGGGTATCGATACAGAAAGAAGACAGGTTGGTTAAGTTTCCTCCTACCACGCTATCGCCAGCAACAGGAACGATGTAGTACACCGTTCCGGTGGTCATCGTAAAAGGATCGAAAGCAAACGAAGGGGTTGGGGAATGTTTGATAAGGGTAGCCACCGGACGGTTCACCTGGGTACACAAAATAAACGAGAGGATATCGTTCCCGTCAAAAGTCTGGTTGCCGTTGTGCTGGGCCGTGGCAGGAGAAGTCTGGCAGAACTCCAGCGGGGTAGCCATCTGTCCCACAGTCATACTTCCCGCATCGCTGATACACGGACAGGTATGGGTGCCGCTTACGGTAGTAATCCGGCACTGGTTGGCATCGGCCACATCAAAGCTGTAAGGACTTCCTGAGCTAATGGGTGAAGAGGTATACGAGGCAGAACTCACCGCAAGGTTATTTACCGTATAACTGGCCGCATCCCCGTTAGAGATGGTAAAGGCTACGGTGTACTGCGTATTGATGGAGTTACAGGTAATCACCGGGGCGGTAGTCACCGGGAAATCTACCACGGTAACCGAAAGCGGGATCGAAAGGGTGGTCGAACACCCGTTGGCATCGGTAACCGAAGTTAGCGTGTAGGTGTTGTTGCCAAGGGAGGTTGGAGTAACGCTCCAGGTATTGTTGCTTATCCTTCGGGCCGGGGCGGTAGCCGAAGCCGATGAAGGGGTAGTGAAATCCACATCAAAAGGCTCTACTCCGGCGGTAAAGGTAAAGACCAGGTCGGTGGCATCACCCAGACAGATCTGTGGGTTACTGATCGCCCCGCTCATCTGGGGAACAATGTGGAACGCCACCGGCTGACCGGCAGAGACCGAGGTACAGCCGTTCGGGTTGAGGGTATCCACCATCTGCGGTACGTTGGGATCAGGATCGCCAACCACCGCTGAAATGTAATAGGTCTGGTCGTAGTTGATTCCCCAGGCAGGGTTGTAGGTAAACACCGGTGCGGAGTTGTTCACCGCGATGATCCTTCCTAAGCTGCGGCCGGAGTTGTCGTGAAGAATGTAGCTCTTCACATCATTACCGTCCTTGTTGTCGTTCCCGTTGTGGGTCCCTACAGCAGGCGTGCTTCCGCATACATTGACCTGAGCCATCTGCATCGTTCCCGCATCAGAGGTACAGTTGCAGTTCTTCGTTCCGCTTACCACACTCCTGGGTAAACAGCCGTTCTTGTCGCTCAAAGTAAAGTTGTACGGCGTTCCACCGGGGATAAGTCCACTGGTGTACTTGCCCTGGGAAGTAATGTTGGCCGTAGAACCGTTGATCGTGTAAGTTGGTTTGTCCCCGCCCAGTAAAGTCAGGTAAGCCAGGTAGCCCGTGTTGATCGAGTTACATACCAAAGAGTCTAGTTGGATCGTGGGGGGAGATAAAAGGGTGATGGTA
>JAZKEZ010000053.1:0-1411 GCA_040386675.1 Bacteroidota bacterium
TACGGCTGGCAATGTTTTCCACCTGGTCCTTACCTATCTTACCAAGACCGAAGTACTTGGATTGCGGATGTGCGAAATACCAGCCGCTTACCGATGCCGCCGGCCACATCGCCAGGCTTTCGGTTAGCACTACCCCGGTACTTTCAGTAGCATTCAGCAAATTAAACAAGGTGCTCTTTTCGGTATGGTCCGGGCAGGCGGGATAGCCGGGTGCCGGGCGAATGCCCGCGTATTTCTCTTTGATCAGATCCTCATTATTCAGCGTCTCGTCTTTGGCATATCCCCAGTATTCCTTGCGGACACACTCGTGCATGAGTTCGGCAAATGCTTCTGCCAGACGATCTGCAAGCGCTTTCAGCAGGATGCTGTTGTAGTCGTCGTGGTTCTTCTCAAACTCTTTAGCACGCTCCTCGCAGCCGATGCCGCAGGTTACTACGAAACCACCCATGTGGTCGGCCAGGCCGGTTTCTTTTGGCGCGACAAAGTCGGCAATAGAGATTGCTGGAACACCTGCAGCCTTTTTACCCTGCTGTCTCAGGTTATGATTCACCCCGATCACTTCGTTCCGGTGACCGTCGGCATAAATTTCTATATCGTCGTCGTTAACGGTGTTTGCAGGCCAGATACCAATAACGGCTTTGGCTGTAAGCCATTTTTCGCTGATGATCTGCGCCAGCATCTCCTGTGCATCGGCAAACAGTTTGCGTGCTTCCACTCCAACAACCTCGTCGTCAAGGATTTTCGGGAAACGACCGTGCAGCTCCCAGGTCTGGAAGAACGGTGTCCAGTCGATGTAGGGAGCGATCTTAGCAAGGTCATAGTCTTCGAAAACCTTGGTACCCGTAAGATTCGGCTTCGGCAGGTCTTCCTGCTTCCACTCGATGGCAAATTTGTTTGCCCGGGCAGCATCCATGGTCAGCAGTTCGCGTTCGCCGCTTTTTTTCGAATACTGCTCGCGGATACGTGCATAATCCTTGCGGATGTCGCCGACGAATTCTTCGTAATTATCAGTCTTCAGCAGGCTCCCTGAAACAGGTACCGAACGCGACGCATCCAGTACGTGCACCACCGGAGCCTTGGTATAATGTTGCTCGATCTTAACCGCTGTATGCACCTTCGAAGTCGTTGCACCACCAATAAGCAATGGAATTGTGAAGCCGTTGCGCTCCATTTCTTTGGCTACGTAAACCATTTCATCCAGCGACGGAGTGATCAGTCCACTGAGACCAATGATGTCGGCATTGTGCTCCTTAGCTGCCTCAAGGATCTTCTCGCAGCTCACCATCACCCCAAGATCAATGATCTCGTAGTTGTTACAGGCGAGTACTACACCCACAATGTTCTTCCCGATGTCGTGAACGTCGCCTTTTACGGTAGCCAGCAGGATCTTTCCTTTGCCTTTTGCGGCATC
>JAZKEZ010000053.1:1421-29240 GCA_040386675.1 Bacteroidota bacterium
GAATGGCAGCAGGTAAGCCACGGCTTTTTTCATTACCCGGGCGCTTTTCACTACCTGCGGCAGGAACATCTTCCCGGCTCCGAACAAGTCACCCACCACGTTCATCCCGTCCATCAGCGGACCTTCGATCACGTTTAGGGGACGCGGATATTTCTGCCGGCACTGCTCAATGTCCTCGTCTATAAATTCAATGATCCCTTTTACCAGTGCGTGCTCCAGTCGCTTTTCAACCGGTTCTTTCCGCCACTCGATGTCGCGCTCGTTGGTTTTTCCGGCCTGACCTTTGAGCGTTTCTGCAAATTCAAGGAGTTTTTCGGTGGCATCGTCGGTGCGGTTCAGTACCACATCTTCTACCTTCTCAAGCAGTTCCTTAGGGATATCATCGTACACCTCAAGCATCGTCGGGTTTACGATACCCATGTCCATGCCTTCTTTGATGGCGTGATACAGGAACACCGAGTGCATCGCTTCCCTCACCTTGTCGTTTCCGCGGAAGGAGAAACTTACGTTCGAAACTCCGCCGCTCACGTGTGCACCGGCAAGATTGGTCCGTACCCATTTCGTGGCGCGGAAGAAGTCGACCGCATTGTTGCGGTGTTCTTCCATACCGGTGGCTACCGGGAATATGTTAAGGTCAAAAATGATGTCCTCTTTCGGGAATTTCACCACGTTGACCATGATGTCGTAGCTACGCTGACAGATCTCAATGCGTCGTTCGTAGTTGTCGGCCTGCCCGGCTTCGTCGAAGGCCATTACGATCACGGCTGCGCCATAACGCTTGATGATCTTTGCCTGGCGGATAAACTCTTCCTCACCGCCTTTAAGACTGATAGAGTTTACAATTCCTTTTCCCTGCAGGCATTTCAAACCGGCCTCGATGATTTCCCATTTCGAGGAATCGACCATGATCGGAACACGGGCAATATCCGGTTCTGAAGCGATCAGATTCAGGAATTTCACCATGGCTTCTTTCCCATCGATCAATCCTTCATCCATGTTGATGTCGATCACCTGTGCGCCGCCTTCTACCTGGTCGCGGGCAACGGCAAGGGCATCTTCGAAACGATCTTCCTTGATCATTCTCAAAAATGCACGCGAACCGGTAACGTTGGTACGCTCACCGACGTTGACGAAGTTGGATTCGGGGGTAACGATGAGGGGTTCGAGACCCGAGAGTTGTAGTAAAGTATTCATATATTATAACCACAGAGGCACGGAGGATGTCACAGAGTTCACTGTGAGAGAATTACCCGCCGAATACCATCTTTTAATACTCTGACATTAAAATTCATCAATAATCCGAGTTCAAATTTCCCAAGCTTCATATAAGTGAGCAGCTGGGCTAAATGAACATCGTTAAGGGTTTCAACCGATTTGAGTTCAAGTACGATCTGCTTTTCTACCACCAGGTCTAATCTGTACCCACATTCAAGTTTAACATCCTGGTAAACCAGAGGCATTGCAACCTCACTATTAACCTGTAATCCTGATTTTGTCAGTTCGTAGAGAAGGCATTGTTTATACGCATTCTCCAATAATCCAGGTCCTAATTGCCTGTGCAGATAAATTGCCCGTTCAATAATTTTTCCCGTTAGGTTTTGATTTACCATATCTCTGAGTTCTCTGTGACTTCCTCCGCGACTCTGCGGTTTTATCAAAAATCACCCGAAAAAGAAAACCTTCCAAGTAAGAATTATCAATTGGCCACTTCCACCACCCTCGGCTTAAACTCCTTCGCCACCTCTGCCAGTGCCTGTATGTGCTCAGGAGTCGTTCCGCAGCAACCGCCGAGGATATTTACCAGGTTGAGTTCCAGGAATTCCCGGATGTAGCCCTGCATTTGCTTCGGCGATTCGTCGTATTCCCCGAAGTGGTTCGGTAGTCCGGCGTTGGGGTATGCACTTACCAGCACATCGCTTTTATCAGAAAGTACCTGCAGGAACGGACGCATTTGCGGTGCTCCCAGGGCGCAGTTCAGTCCGACGCTGAGCAACGGGATGTGTGAGACCGAGATCCAGAAGGCTTCGGTGGTCTGACCGCTCAATGTCCTTCCGCTTGCATCGGTAATGGTCCCCGAGATCATGATCGGAATATCGTCGGTAGTTAGTCCGCGGCTTTCCAGCTCCTCGTCGATGGCAAACAGCGCCGCTTTGGCGTTCAGGGTATCGGTTATCGTTTCAATCAGCAGCATGTCGGATCCGCCGTCGATCAGACCTTTGGCCTGTTCGCGGTACGCTCCTACCAGCTGGTCGAAATTGATGGCGCGGTAACCCGGGTCGTTCACATCGGGCGACATGGAACTCAGTTTGGTAGTCGGTCCGAGTGCCCCGGCTACAAATCTTGGTTTTTCCGGTTCGCGGGCGGTAAACTCATCAGCTACTTCGCGGGCAATTTTCGCCGACTGGTAGTTGATCTGGTAAACCATGTGCTCGCATTTGTAATCTTCCTGCGCTATCCAGGTCCCACTGAAACTGTTGGTCTCAACAATATCGCTGCCGGCGGCAAAATACTGTGCATGGATTTCCTTGATCACATCCGGGCGGGTGATCGACAGCAGGTCGTTGTTGCCTTTCAGCGAATGCGGGTGATCCTTCAGCACTTCTGCCCGGAAATCTTCTTCCGACAGTTTATAGCGCTGGATCATTGTCCCCATGGCACCATCGAGGATCAGTATACGATCGGCTGCCAGCTTTAGCAATTGTTCTTTCTTCGTCATTTCTTTTCTCTCCTCATTCTTTTTCACCCGTTTACCTTTACGTTAAAAAGAGGCATCCGGTTTTTGTTCTTTAAGGCTAACGCCCTGACATTGCGGCAACAAAAAACCCCACCGACAGTGCCGACAGGGTTAAATATCATTGTATGAGAAAGACAATCTAAAACTGAACGGCTTATCATTCCCCGGTTTTCCGAAGCAGGATTTTGCACCAGTCAGCCGGAGTAATCATGTATCATGATCACCCGCAACCCGGTTGCAAAGGTTTCACAGGGCCTTTCCCTCCACCTTTCTTTATAAGCAATGTTATATCTAAAGAACTTGAGCCGCAAAGATAATTCTTTTTGATTATCTAATCGCAGTGCAATACAATTATGCACGTTCAGAAAACAGCTGATTTTTCCGGTTCAGCGGATCAAACCCAACTGCTTCAGAAATCCCTTCACATTCTTCCTGAAGAAGATGCCGATCATGAGCATGAGCAGCGAATAAGGTACAAACATGATGTACAGAATGCCTTTGTTGATCCCGTTACCGGCCTGCCCGTTTTCTTCCTTCAGCGAACTTTCGGTCGTTGCTTTACACATGGCGCATTGCGCATCGGCATCAATCGTGATGAGTACCGACAGGACGAGCAAACCAATAATAAGTAAGATGTAGGCTGGACGCATGGAGTAAGTTACGTTGAATTTATCCGCAAAGGTCTCAAAAGACCTATTAATCAATAATAAGGTGAGATCATGAAATATACCACAACTCCTGTGATCGCGATGTACAACCAGATCGGCCAGGTATACTTACCGATCTTGCGGTGCCCGCCGAATTGCTGCGTAATTCCTTTTACGTAGGTGATCAGCACCATCGGTACAATCGCCATGCAAAGCAGGATGTGAGAAGCCAGGATCAGGAAATAAATGAGGCGCAATGATCCGACTGCCTGTTTTTCCACGTCAGTAAGTACTCCGTCGTGATCCACATCACCAAAATAAGTGCTGACATGAGTGATGTGGTAGGCCACGTAACCCAGCAGGAACAACAGCGACAGGGCGATACTCAGTTTCATCAGTCGCTCGTGCAGCAAGCGGTTGCCATTCTTTATCGCCACCATTGCGGCAATAAGTGTAAGTGCTGTAACCCCATTGATTCCGGCATAAACCGGCGGAAGGAAGGAAAGATCAACACCAGGGATCTTGATAAAAGAAATAAGCACCACTACTACCGGAATGGCAATGGAGGTGATGATGATGAGTGCGCGTTGTAAACTGGTCATGTTAATTCGATAATATATTGATCAGATGATTTGGTAATTGATCAGTAGATTCAGCATCTCATCAATCAATTGTCTAATCATCAATTTCTGCCTGCGGCATCGATCTTTTCCTGCTTGAGAAGGAGTTTGATCTCATCTGCGCAGCGGTCTACTTCTTCGGTACGTGTGCCGTCGTAGAATCCGCGGATGCGGCCTTCTCGGTCTACCAGTACAAATTTTTCGGAGTGAAGAAATCCGCCGGGAGCCAGCGCATCTTCCTGTGTACTTACCAGGTATCCGTTCACACCGAGTTCGTAAATGGCGCGTTTATCGCCGGTTACAAAGTTCCATTTCGTGAAATTGGCTTCGTTTTTCTCGCCGTATTTCTTCAGTCGTTCGGGAGTATCGGTTTCCGGATCTACCGTATGACTGAGCAGCAATACATCATCAAAAACATCATCGCGGAGTTTCCATTGCAAACGCAGGAACTGACGGGTCATTTTCGGACAGATCGAACCGCAGCTGGTAAAGAAAAAATCGGCTACGTAGATCTTGCCTTTGTAATCCTGGTCGGTAATGGTCTTACCATCCTGGTTGGTGAACGACCAGGCCGGGATCGTGTGGAAAAGGGTATCGGTTATTTCTTTGCCGTCTACGGTTCGGGTAACCGGGGTTTTCTCACCGAAGACCGGGAGTTTCACAAAGCGGTGCCTTGCGGTGGCAAAGAGTAATAAAAAAATTGCAGGTAGTACCAAAAGTGATACAAGACCTGCAATTTTTAAGTATTTGGGCGCCGGTTTCATTATTCGGTATACAGGCGCAGCATTTCGTGAATGTAAGTCGACTCTTTCAGAGCGATAAAGATCAGATAAGCAATGAAGAGAATGTAAGGAGCAAGAATGGTGATCCTTACGTTTCTGCGCTCATCACCAAGGTGCATAAAGCTAAGTACGATGTAACCTGCTTTTACAAGGGTAAGGATGATGTAAGCGATCTTGATCGAGGCCCATGCAGCAGAATCTGCTCCAAGGTTCCCTCTGTTCCACATGATACCTACGCCTACTTCAGCAATAGTGATCACGGTAAGCAGGAACGTTACAAACCAGATCTTCTTTCTGATCTTTTTGCCTTCTTCTGCGTTGTGGTGGTTATAAAGGCTATATTCAATAATGTCGTCTCTGTGCATGGCAAGGAGTGTTTATTAAAGTTCTTGAAGGATAGGAGTTAGATAAGGTAGAAGAAGGTGAATACGAATACCCACACCAAATCCACAAAGTGCCAGTAAAGACCAGCTTTCTCAACCATTTCGTAGTGTCCGCGCTTGTCGTACGTTCCTCTAAGTACCTGGATCAGGATCAGCAGGTTGATCATCACTCCGGAGAATACGTGGAATCCGTGGAATCCGGTGATGAAGAAGAAGAAGTTGGCGTATAGCTGCGGACCGTATTCGTTGATACGAAGGTTTGCTCCCTGAACGTGCTCGATAGAACCGGCGATCAGTGCTTTAGCCTCATCACCAGAAATTACAGCACCTTCTTCGGTTTCCTGTCCTTTTGCATCAGCATAACGAAGTTGAGCGTGCTCGTAAAGCTCTGTCTTATCGTGGTAAGTATGACCGTGTTCGGTAACGAAGTAGGCTTTCTGACCGCTGTTGGTAATGATGTAACCGTTTGAACCGTGGATAAAGTGAGACCACTCCCAGGCCTGTGAGCCAAGGAAGAAGAAACCACCGATAACGGTAGCAGCAAGCCATTTGATGATACCACGCTTGTCCATACGGTGACCGGCTTCTACAGCAAGTACCATCGTAACCGAAGAAACGATCAGGATAAACGTCATCAGCGCAACGTAGATCAGCGGGTAGTTACCCTCTACAAACGGAAGCGAGTGGAACACGTGTTCTGCCAAAGGCCATTCACCTGTGAATTTGTGACGCTGATATCCGTAAGCAACCAGAAGTCCACCGAAGGTAAGCGCATCCGATACCAGGAAGAACCACATCATCAGTTTCCCGTAGCTCAACGAAAAAGGAGAAATCTTTCCGCCCCACAGGGTCTCTTTGTCAATTACTTTAGCTGCTTCTGCTGCCATAGTTGTAAGCTAATTATGGTTTTAAAAAAAGGTGGTGCAATGTTAATGAATAAATAATAAAAACAGCAACAAATAAATCCACAAGCCGTCCAAAAAGTGCCAGTACGTACCGCATAGCTCAAGTCGGAGGGTGTTTTTACCGGCGTACAACCCCTTCGCGGATTCCCGCAGTACCACCAGCAGGTAGATCAGTCCGCCGGCAAGGTGAAGAAAGTGCAGAAAGGTGATGGCGATCAGGTAAGAGCTTGCAATGTCGCGGCTTCCAAGGATCGCATCCTTTAACGGACGCTCGTGCAGCTTGTCTTCCTGGCTGTAAAATTCACCGTCTACCTGGTCGAGCGGAAGGCCTTTGTACAGGAAGGTGTAATCCTTACCGTACTCACCTTTCAGGCGAAAAATATTTTCTCCGTGAACGGTGTGTCCCTTGTCGAACAACTCTCCCCAGCCCCTGAACTGGAACCAGGCAAAACCCAGACCCAGGATCAGAGTGAACAGCACGTATCTTTTTACTGCTGCGGTCTGCGACTGTCGTGCACTTTTCAGCGCCATCCACAGGGTTACACTGCTGGCAATGATCAAAGCTGTGGATACATAGAAAGCCGAAGGCAGGGTGATCTTTACCCAGAACTTATCGGCCTGCGAAACGATGTAGGCGCTGGTAAGTCCGGCGAAAAGCATTACGATGCTGAAAATGCCGATGTACAGCAGCATTTTCTTGGATCGGCGGTGAATCAGTTCTTGTTCGCTGTAGGTAGCGGCAGTATCCATAGGGAAATGATGAGTGGCTTACAGCTTGTCGATCACGTAGATCAGCTGAACAACCGGTAAATAAATGAATGAGGCAAACATCAGCTTTTTAGCATCAGCTATTGCACAGGTAAAGTATAATCGGAATGCGTAGTAGCAGAACCCGGCGCCGGCAAGCAGCGCAACAATAAGCGAAAGCGTTCCGGTAAGGTGAAAAGCCCAGGGCAGCAGACCCACAGGAAGGGTGAACAGGGTATACATCAGGATTTGGAAGGCACTTGATTTATCTCTCCCTCCGGCTGACGGAAGCAGTCTGAACCCACCCTGGTTGTAATCGTCGTCAAGCACCCAGGCAATGGCCCAGAAATGCGGGAACTGCCAGATAAATTGAACGGCAAACAGGATCCCGGCTTCTACCCCGAAGCGACCGGTTGCGGCTACCCAGCCCAACATGGGTGGAATGGCGCCGGGAAAAGCCCCGACAAAAACGGCGAATGAAGTGACCTGCTTAAGTGGTGTGTAGATAAAAGCGTAGCTGATGAGTGCCAGCAATCCGAGCAGGGCACTGAGGAACCCAAGTCCGAAATACAGCAATGCAACTCCGGTGAGACCGGAAAGAAAGGCTACCGCCCAGGCTTCGTTCACTCCCATTCCGCCGGTAGGAAGCGGACGGTTGTTGGTGCGGTTCATCTTCGCATCAAGCTCTCGCTCAATGATCTGGTTGATGCCGTTGGAAGCTCCGGTTACCAAAAATCCTCCTAAGGTCAGGCAGAACAGGTCGGTCCAGAGGTGCTCGGGATTGTAATCGGCAAAAAGATAGCCGAGGACTGCCGCAAAAACCACGAGAGAGGTTAATCTTAACTTGAAAAAATCCTTGTAAACCGTGAATTTTCCGGGAGTGTTACTTGCAGTCGTTGCCAATGCGCCGTGTAATTTGCCGCAAAACTATGGAATAAAGCAATTAGGTAATTAGATGGGGAGTAATTAATGGGACACTTTTAAAACACGTCATTCCGAATGCAGTGAGGAATCCCCCGGGCTTAAAAATTCCCATATCGGTTAAACAACGGCGTTCTCAATCCAAACTGGAAGATCATCCGGTTGTCGCTGCCGAGTTTTGAAAATCCTGCGGAACCAAAAGCTTCGAGGTTCATGGCGTCTGAGAAGGTATAGCCATATAGCACCGAGGCTGTGGCAATGGTCGTTTTGGTTCCCTGGGCAATGCTGTTGCCGTAGTCGCGTATTTTATAACCGTAAGGAACGAACAGGTTTCCACCGTAAGAACGCAGTGCCTGTGCATCGTATCCTTTCTGACCGGCCTGTGCTTCTACTACCAACCGGTGTTTCCCACGCCGGTACTGACTGATCATCACCGCCTGGTAAAAATTGGCTCCCCACGGATGTGCGAGCGATGAGTAATGGTGGCCGTAGTTGGTATTGTTGGTTCCGTGACTGTAGGTGTACGGACGAACCACGTTCACTTCTCCCAACAGGTTCCAGCCCTGGATATCAAACACATTGTACCACTTGAATCCACCCTGCACGCCCCATTTGTTGGCCCACCAGCCATTACCGGCCAGCATTTCCTTAAGCAGGAACTCGTCGAGCATCACCTGGCTGTACACCATAAAATTCTTTGCCGGTCTGAAATTGAATCCACCGCCAAGCATGGCATTATCTGCCGATCCGAGCGAATATTCAACAGGACGATAGAAGATAACCGGGTTGAAATAATTGAGGTCGAAACCACGGGTATTGAGACTGTCTTTGTTCTGCCACACGATCGATTCGAACAACACAACTTCGAGCCATTTCGTGGGTTTCAGCGAGATAACGTGGGTAGTCGAGTACTTGTTGGTCTGCAGTTGATTCGGAGCCTGGTAGCTGTGAATGTTCTCAAGTGCAGAATACATTACCGAATACTTCACCTTCCAGAAGGAGGTAGAGGCTTTGAAGAATGCGTTGTTCGAGGCATTGTCACTCAGGAACAGCGAATAATATCCTTCACCAATAAAGTTCTTATCGTAACCGGCTGAAAATGAGAAATGATAATTCGGCGTATAAGTGATCACTCCACCAGGAACCAGGTGGCCGTGTGCCTTGGCCGATGAGCTGTCGACAGGCCGCTGACCGAATCCGTACGAATGAAAGCTGTTGTTGAGCGGATTTTGCTCCAGGGCTCCCCCGAGATACGCTTCGCCACGGAAATTACCGGATTTGAAGCCAAGTGTAGGAATTACGTACATCTGCGAGGATGCACCTGTCTTCCCGTTCCCGGTTTCTACCCTTCCCTGTAATAAGGAAGGGACCGCGACCTTAAAGCGTGAACCGCTGTCGGGTGTGGCGTAGAAGTAATCGGACTGAAGGACCGAATCTGAAGTAAAGGCAAACTGGAAACCGCCGCGGCGGAATATAGGCTGCGCGGCCGCCGGTGCGCAAACCGCAACCAGGAACAAAACAACCAGGAAATTTTTCAACGCTTTATTGGTTTGACCCAGACCAGCACGCCGATCAGGATAAGTCCCAGTGTGAACATGACCAGGAACGACATGGTTGGAGTAAGCTCTTTAAGAAAATACAGGGTGATGAGCATCACGCTGCAGAATGCGTAGATAATTGCCGAAGCCTTGCGGTGCGAAAACCCGTTCCCGATCAGCCGGTGATGGATGTGGTTCTTATCGGCACTTAACGGTGATCTGCCGGT
This sequence comes from Bacteroidota bacterium, assembly GCA_040386675.1. GTDB lineage: Bacteria > Bacteroidota > Bacteroidia > Flavobacteriales_D > Luteibaculaceae > DASUEB01. The sequence continues at coordinate 10,926 of JAZKEZ010000053.1, forward strand.
TACCGTCCGGACAATGAAGACCCGAATGGTATCGATAAGCGGGTAAGCGAGGACCGTCATCGCGAGGACCGGTCTTGAAAGGTTGTCCATTCCCGCCGGGATCTGGTGGTCTTCGTAACTGATGAGTTTCATGGCCAGTACACAGAGTATGAACCCGACAATGAGCGAACCCCCATCACCCATGAAAATTTTTGCAGGAGAAAAATTGAAGACAAGGAAACCGATCAGTGCACCCGCCAATGCGAAACCAAGCACGGCAAAAAACAAGTTACCGACCATGTAAAACCACAGTCCGAATGCCACACCGGCAATGGCGCCGACTCCACCGGCAAGTCCGTCGATCCCATCAATCAGGTTGATGGAATTTACAACTACGATGTAAGTAAAGAGGCTCAGGGCGATGCTCATTCCCATTGGCAAATGCCCGATACCGAACAGTCCGCCCATATTGGTAACGCGCATCGGTGCAAGGAAAACCATGATCAGTCCTACAATTACAAGTGCGAATAGTTTTTTGAACGGAGATAGGCCGGTAAGATCGTCTTTTACTCCCATGAAAAACAAAAGGAGCAGACAGGCTACGAAATACTGATAGAACTGGTAATCAGGAAAAAAGATGCTTTTACTTCCCCATCCGGCCCAAAAGGAAAGTGAGAAAAGGAATGCTGCAAAAATGCCGATACCCCCAACGGTAGGAATACTGCGCTGGTGAACTTTCCGGTCTTCCTTGGGTTCGTCAACAAGGTGTTTGATCTTGGCAACTTTAATGATTACCGGGGTAATGATCAATGCCAGGAAAAAGGACGTAAAGAAACTAAATAGCCAACTAGCCATAATCAGAAATCGAAATACAAATTGTTCAGGTTGGTGCTTAGTCCCACAAAAATATACGAACTTTTCACGTCAGCCTGTTCTGTGGTCACTTTTCTGAAGATTCCTCCCAAAGTAAACTGGAGATTCCTCGACGGATTTACGATTAAACCGATGGTAGGGTTTACAAAATAATACGACGATGGAGAAACCGGTTGATTACTAACTGTTTGCGTTTCAATATTTTGCTGATCCGGATACAACAGGTTCCTGCCGTATCCATCATAGCCTCCGGGGAACACCGCTACCGAGGATTGTACGTTGAACACCCACCGGTCGTAGCGATATCCCACTGTTCCGGTAAGTTCGGTAAAGCCGGCACCCATTGGGTGAGCCAGCGGCTGGCGAAACTGGGTGTAATTGTCAAGACTATCAGTCGTAGCGTAAGAACCACGGCTTACGATGTTCACTTCTCCACGAACAAACAGATTAGGAACCAATAGGTTAGCCTTGCTTATCCCGACCTGTGCGCCGTTTTTTCGCGGACCATCTAGCATGAGTTGTCCGTACATGGTCACATCGCGCCACGGACGATACAAAATCGTCATACCGACCATTGCATTGTTTTGCGCACTGAGTCCCTGGCTGAGGCTGTTCACCCAGATCAGTGGGTTAAAGCGCATGGCATCGAGCGGTGTTTGGCGGTTGTTCTGGTACCGTCTCCACAGCGTACTTTCGAAAAGCCCGATCTCAAATCGTTTCGATTGTGAGAAGGTAAGGTAGTTGATGGTAGCATCTTTGGTGATAAAAGCACCTTCGGTTCCTGAGAATGAGGTGTAGCGACGGCCGGTGGAAAGCTGCGCATAAATTACCTGGTACCTCAACCGGTTGCCCCAGAATCCGTAAGAAAGACGGAGATGCGGATAGTTCACAGAGTTATCGCTCAGCAACAAGCTCCGGTAACCCGAACCGATAAAATTTTTCCCGTGACCGAACCAGATCTCTGCATGTTTGATGGGGCGATATACGATCATACCCGTAGCCATTGCGAAATCAAACCCAGGCTTGGAACGCATCCCAACCGCGCGGTACAACCACGAATCACTCTTGTCCTTAAAGGCTTTCACCCTTCCCATTCCGATACTGGCACCGGTTTCACGGATGTACTGGTCGACATAAGGAACAAAAGTGCCCTGGTTTTCGTAAAACATGGTCACGAAAGTGAATTGCTTCCCGATGTTCCCTTCGAGTTTGATCCCGCGGGTATTCATGGAATAGAGCGTATCTGCCGGGCCTGCGGATGAAGGACTGATCCCGAAGTGGAAATTCATCAACGGATCGACCGAGAAATTGACACCCGTAGAATCGCCGTAATAGATAAAGTGCTTGAAAACCAGTGCCCGGTAAAGTTTAGAATGCTTTTTCCTGAGCTGGATATCGGGGTAATAATTGAGGGTATCTACCAGTATGGGACGCAATGAACTGTGCGAAGCATTGAATGCCGGACCGCGAACCAGTTCATCACGCACATCTATGATCCGGATCTGCGAAAACGCGGTAACTGAAAACAGGAAAAGCGCAACCGCCAGTCCGCATTTGGCGACTGCGGCACTAAAGCTCAATTTTCCTGTCATTGTTTCTTAGTTAGCGGGTTGAGAGAATTTCTCGCGAAATTCCTGGTAAACCGAAGTAATTCCCTGTTCAAGGGAAATGTTGTGCTTCCAGCCAAGGCCGTGCAGCAATGAAACGTCCATTAATTTCCGTGGCGTGCCGTCGGGTTTCGTGGTGTCAAAAACCAGTTCACCTTCAAAACCAACGATCTTTTTAACCATCAGCGCGAGGTCCTTAATGCTAAGGTCGTCGCCAACGCCCACATTTACGAACTCCTTGCCGTTGTAGTTTTCCATGAGGAAAAAACAGGCTTCGGCCAGATCGTCTACATGAAGAAACTCGCGCAGCGGCGAACCGGTTCCCCAAACCTCAACCGAATCCTGGTTTTCTGCTTTGGCCGTATGGAATTTACGGATCAACGCAGGAAGCACGTGGCTGTTCTTCAGGTCGTAATTGTCGTTCGGACCGTACAGGTTGGTCGGCATTGCAGAGATAAAGTTGCAGCCATACTGGTCGCGGTAGGCCTCACACAATTTGATCCCGGCAATTTTTGCAATCGCGTAGGGTTCGTTGGTAGGCTCCAGAATGCCCGAAAGCAGTGAGTCTTCGCGAAGCGGCTGCTCTGCAAATTTCGGGTAGATGCAAGATGAACCCAGGAAAAGCAGTTTCTCCACTTTATTCAGGAAAGCCGCATGAATGATGTTGGCTTCGATCATCAGGTTATCGTACAAAAACTCGGCACGATAGGTATTGTTGGCCATGATCCCGCCCACTTTGGCAGCAGCCAGGAATACGAAAGCCGGTTTTTCCTGCTCGAAAAACAAGCGTACCGCCAGCTGGTCTCTCAGGTCTAATTCTGATGAGGTAGCGGTAACAATGTTGTTGAATCCTTCTTTACGAAGTTTCCGCTCTATTGCCGATCCCACCATTCCGCGGTGGCCGGCTATGTATATTTTATCGCTGGTCTTCACGCTTATTCGTTCTGCTGCAATGTTTTGTGTCCGCCTTCCATAAGGTAACGGTCTCTTTCGAACAATTCAAGGTCTGATTTTACCATGTCTTTTACCAATTCAGGCAATTCATAGGTATATACCCAGCCGAGCTTTTCCTTGGCCTTGGTAGCATCACCAATCAGCAACTCAACTTCCGCAGGACGGAAATAGCGCTTGTCGACTTCGATGATCACTTTGCCGGTTGCGGCATCGATTCCTTTTTCGTCAACGCCTTCACCTTCCCATTTCAGGGTGATGCCGGTTTCTGCAAATGCATATTCACAGAATTGTCTCACCGAATATTTTTTGCCGGTGGCCAGAACGAAGTCATCGGCTTCTTCCTGCTGCAGCATCAGCCACATCCCGACAACGTAGTCTTTCGCGTGACCCCAGTCGCGTTCGGCGTCCAGGTTCCCGAGGAACAGCTTATCCTGCAGACCGAGTTTGATCTTGGCAGCGGCGCGGGTGATCTTGCGGGTAACAAAGGTTTCGCCTCTCAGCGGACTTTCGTGGTTGAACAAGATACCGTTGCAGGCATACATTCCGTATGATTCGCGGTAGTTTTTAGTGATCCAGAAAGCGTATAGTTTCGCAACGCCGTAAGGACTGCGTGGGTAGAACGGGGTTTCTTCCGTTTGCGGAACTTCCTGAACCTTTCCGTAAAGTTCGGAGGTAGAAGCCTGGTAAAAGCGGGTTTTCTTCTCAAGGCCCAGGATGCGGATGGCTTCCAGGATACGAAGAGTTCCCATTGCATCCGAGTTTGCAGTGTATTCGGGCATTTCGAAAGAAACGGCCACGTGACTCTGCGCTGCCAGGTTATAGATTTCATCCGGCTGCACTTCCTGGATGATGCGGATCAGGTTGGTACTGTCGGTAAGGTCTCCGTAATGCAGTTTGAAGTGAACGTCCTTTTCGTGAAGATCCCTGTACAGGTGATCGATACGGTCCGTGTTGAACAGTGAACTGCGGCGCTTGATGCCATGCACATCATATCCTTTGCTCAACAGCAATTCCGCCAGATAGGCTCCATCCTGCCCGGTAACACCGGTGATCAGTGCAACTTTCTTTTCCATTTACTGATGTTAACCCTCATTTTTTGAGAGCTGCAAAGGTAGCCTTTTTGAAGATGGAAATGGTAATTTCAGTGTAAACGTTAATCCAAAAACATAGTACAATCAACGATGTTACATTCCTGGTCATACAATAGTCATACGATAATCAAACAGTTGTTGACAATCGTATGACTACCGTTTGACAACTGTGTGACTATCGTATTACCTGGTCAACATCTGGTTTCTTGCCGCCATCGATTTTGGAAGATACGACTGTATAAAACGCTGCTGCTCGCGCACCTTGCCTTCGAATTCGGTGAGTGATTGCTTAAACACCGTGACTGTTTCGGTAACCTGGGTGTCGCGCATATCAATCGAGCCAAGAATGGTTTTGGCTTTCTGCACGTAATCGTAAGGAATAGCTACCATCAGACGCAATTCGTCGTCGCTTTTTACCGGACGAAAACGACGATTGCGGTACTGGATAAAGCGGTTGTATTGTTCGATACCGCTTTTGAAAAGTTCTGAGACTTCGGTAAGCTGGTTGAGGCGTTGCTGCTCTTTGTTCAGCTTTGCTTCCATCTTCACGTATTTCAGTTGTTCGCGAATCAGCGAATGACCGGTACCGTTGTTCTCAATTCTTCGGGCCACGGCTTCACCCCGACTGATGTCGTCCTGTATCTCATACACTTTCAGCGAATCGCGGTAATTGAAGAAGCCTGCACGCTGTTCCATTTCGCCGCTGATAAAGGCCGCTGCGGTGAGCGGATGCGAAACGAACTGGAACATCGGATCGAAGGGCATGTGGGTAGCTGCCATCTTCTGTGGCTGAACCATGAAATAACGTGCGCTGAAACGTCGCTGGAAACCGTCCTCGCCCACATAACCTGCGGCCCAGGTAGGATCGAACAGGTACCATTCGTTGTCGCTTTGCGCAGCACACCAGCCGTGGGGCAGCGAACCGATCTCTCCCGCCTGACGGGTGTAACCTACAACCAGGTAAGCGGGAATCTGCAAGCGCTTGCAAACTGCGACAAATACCAGTGCGTAATCTTCGCACACTCCTTTGCGGTCGGCTAAGAGTCTTGCGATCTTTTCCTCGTCGTTCTTAAAATGTTTGCGGGTACGCAGGCGCTCCACATCGTAATTGATGTTACCGGCCAGCCAGGTGTAGATCATCCGCAAGCGGTCGGGAGTGGTTTCTGCGTGTGCAGCAATGTATTCCGAAAGTTGCTCAATAGTTTTCGTTTGCTGAACCGGGATCGTTACCGCAAGTTCAACAAGCGCTGAAAAATCTTTTTGCTGACTAAATCCGGCGAAGCCAAGGATAGTAAGCAATACCGTGAAAAGAGTGATTTTGCCCATTGTGAGGAGCCAAAACGCAGGGAATGGATTTACAAGTATGAAGATCAGTGGTTTACTGCAAAATTTAACAAGTTAATGAGTAAATGTGAGAATGGGTAAATGGATAAATCATCATCCCCATTTGCATATTCTCACATTTTCCCATTCTCACATTTTCCCATTTACCTATTTGCTCATATCCCCATTTACACATTTCCCCATTCGCAGATTTGCAAATTAATTCACTTCGATCACGGTTCCTTTTGCACAAACAAAGATCTTGTCTTCTTTTTCGGGTCGCAGTACATAAGTCCCCGTAAACTCTCCGAAAGCCGGGAGGATGGCTTGTCGCTGACCGAAGAAAAAGCAGGGAAAGCGCAACCTTTGCCGGCCTTTACCCGTAAGCTCGACCGCCGGGTGAATGTGTCCGCAGAAGTTGTACAATTCGGGTTCTTCCTGCGGATGATGGGTAAAGCTGAATGGTCCTTGTCGCAGTTCGTCAACCACTTCAATACCTGAATGGTGGTAAAGTTCAGGATTCAGGATGTCGTGGTTGCCTTCCACCAGCACAAAACGGGTATCCGAAAAGGTATCGATAACGTTCGACAACAACTGCCATTCGGTATTTTCCACGCTGTGAAACAGATCGCCAAGAAAGATCACCGTTTCGGGATTCAATCGTGAGATCAGTTCAGCCAGGCCGTTGAGCGTCTTTTCTGAAACGGCTTTCGGAACTGCAAACCCGTGTCGCCTGAAGTGAGAGCTTTTCCCGAGGTGTACGTCGGCAATAACCAGCCAGTTGCACTCTTCCCAGTAAAGGGCTTTCTCACAAAGCAGCTGCAGGTGTTGGTCTAAAATGGAAAAGCGGATGTTCAAGCGACAAAAGTACGTAAGATGGAAAAGCGTACTATTACACTGTTAAAAATCATTCCATAACCCTCATTCATGCGCGCTTTCTTCTTTTTTCTCTGTCTTTCCGGAGCATTGTCACTTGCTGCCCAAACCGATTCTGTAGAAGCTTATCCCAATCCGTTTTGCGACAGTACTATGATTAGGATCATCCTTCATCAGACAGATACCGTGAATCTTACCGCATTCAGTATGAACGGTGCAGTGGTGAAAGTGATCTACCAGGATACGGTGCTGAGACCTGGAACGTATCTCAGCACATTTGATGGGACCAGCCTTGACCAGGGCATCTACATCCTTCGGTTCAGTACCGGAACCACACTGAAGATCTACCGCATCGTGAAATCCTGTTCGCCTCAATCCATTGATAGCGATCCGCTTTCCAATTCATTGTCTTTCTTTCCCAATCCCGTTTCACACATCCTGAATATTCCGTTTGAAGGAAAAAAACGGGTAACGGTGATGGGAGCCAATGGCCAGCTGGTACGATCCGAATGGATCACGGAAAACAGCATTGATCTTTCCGGCATCGAAGCAGGAGTGTATTGGGTGCGGGTAAATGACGAGCAAGGCAGGGTGCTTGGGAGTGAGCGGGTGGTGAAGCTGGAGTAAAGGTCAAATTTTCAAGGCTTATCAAAATCTTTAACCACAAAGATCACAAAGGCTTACGCAAAGATCACGAAGAGATCGCCTTAGCGCCCTTTGCGTAAGTCTTCGTGTTCTTTGCGGTTAAAAAAACTCCCTCATTCTCCATTCTCCACTCTCAACTTTCCATTCTCCACTCTCCACTTTCAACTCTCCACTCTCCACTCTCCACTCCCCACTACTTCTCCAACCTCAACACCATCTTCTTAATCCTGTCTTCCAGCTTCTCCGAACTCAGTTTTTCCCGTAATCTGTCTACCACCAGCGGAAAACAGAACGGCGTAAACTTCTCGACGTACTTCAGGATGATCTCCTGCTTACCGATCCGGCTCAGTGCTTCACGCATCCGGGTTTCTTCGAGCTGAAACTCCATCACTTCCGAGAAAGACTGCCGGAGCAACAGGTTATCAGGTTCGTGCTCGGCGAAGACACCAAAAAATAATTGGGAAGAAGCCTGAAGGTGACGGTCTTTCTGCTGCCTTCCGGGATAACCTTTGAATGTAAGTCCGGCGATGCCTGCAATGTCCCGGAACCGTCGCCGTGCCATCTCAATAGAATTGACGCTGGCCTGGATGTCGTTGTACAGGTTTTCAGTGGTAAAAAGGTCGAGGCTCAGGGCTTCTTCCAACGGCACCTCAGTGTCACTAAGTAATTCGAAGCCATAGTCGTTGTAGGCAATCGTAAAACTTATCGGCTGGATCTGCGAAATACGGTAGGCTACCAAAGCCGCCAGTCCCTCGTGGACAAAACGTCCCTCGAACGGGTACATGAATACGTGGTAACCTTCGCGAGTGGTTGTGTATTCAATAAGAAACTGGTTTTCGCCGGGAACTGCAGAACGGCTCTGCTGCTTGTCGATAATCGGTTTTACCGCGGCGAGTTCGGGTTCCAGCACATTGCCTTCCATAATGTCGTTCAGTTTGTGCCGCAGCATTCCGGAAAGCGTGGAACTGAGCGGCATCCGTCCGCCCATCCAGCTCGGCACCACTCCCCGCTTCGATCCCGTTGAATTCCGGACCTGTACGGTCATGTCTTTTATGCGCACCAACTCGAGGTTCCTCCCGGCAAACCAGAATACATCGCCGGGTTTAAGGCGCGAAATGAACCATTCCTCGATGTGACCGAGATATCCTCCGGAAATGTACTTGATAGACAGCGTACTATCGCTGGTGATGGTCCCGATGCTCAGCCGGTGACGCAACGCGATCCGCCTGTCGTTTACTTTATACCTGCCGTCTTCCTCAATTTCCACTTTCTTGTATTCATCATATCCTCCCAATGAATTTCCGCCTTGTGTGATAAAGTACAGCACCCAGTTCCATTCCTCACGGTTGATGCTCTGGAAGGAAAACGTGGTGCGGACTTCATTGTAGACGGGTTCAGGATAAAAGCCGTCGCCAACTGCCAGTGTGATAAGGTATTGCACCAGCACATCAAACGAACGGATATAAGGCAGTCGGCTTTCGAGCGTATTTTCGTTGATGGCCTGGCGTAGTGCCGCGGCTTCGATCAGCTCAAGCGCATTGGTCGGCAGGAAGTAGATCCGGCTCACCTGTCCGGGAGCGTGACCACTGCGGCCGGCGCGCTGCATAAACCGCGCTACTCCCTTCGGACTACCCACCTGGATCACAATTTCCACCGGACGGAAATCCACTCCCAGATCGAGGCTGGAAGTACAGACCACTACCTTAAGTTTCCCGGTGTTGAGCGATTCTTCCACCCACTGCCTCAACTCCCGACTAATGGAACCGTGGTGCATGGCCATAATTCCCGACAATTCGGGTTGCGCATCGAGCAGCCGCTGGTACCACATTTCGCATTGCGAACGGGTGTTGGTGAAGATCAGAACGGTTTTCCCGCTGTTGATGATCGGCAATACCTTGGGTAACAATTTTATCCCCAGGTGACCGGCCCATGGGAACTGCTCCACATCATCGGGAATGATGCTGACTACTTCCAGTTTTTTCTGAATGGAGGAGCGGATCAGTTTTACATCAGGATATAACTTGCGGTCGCCCAGCAAAACGTCCATCGCTTCGTCCATGTTCCCGATCGTTGCAGATATCCCCCATACTTTCAATTTTGGCTGGATAGCGCGTAGTTTTGAAAGCGCAAGTTCCAGCTGCACCGCGCGTTTGCTTCCCACCAGTTCGTGCCACTCATCGGCTACCAGGCAGCGCAGGCCGCTGAACAACTCGTCGGCACCCTTGGAAGCGAGGAGCAGATGCAGACTTTCCGGTGTAGTGATCAGCACCTGAGGAATGTTCCTCCGTTGTTTTTGTCGCTGATTGAGCGGTGTATCTCCGGTTCGGCTTTCGATACGCCATCCCAGTTGTAGTGCGGTTGAGGCACGGTTCAAAGCCTGTTCGATCTCGGTGCTCAGTGCCCGTATCGGGGTGATCCAGATGGCCCGTAATCCTGACTTTTCGTTTTTTTCTTTCTTTCTCGCCAGTTCCTCCAGCATAATGGCCAATCCAAGCGAGTAGGTCTTCCCGCTTCCGGTCGGTGCGTTTACTAGTCCGCTGCTGCCTTCCAGGTACGCCTCCCAGGTTTCCAGCTGGAACTGCTGCGGTTTCCACTTCAGAGAGCGGAACCAGCGGAGTGCGGGGTTGAAGGATTTGGGTGAACTGGATTTCATAAGTCTGGAGGAATGGTCAATTAGTGGTCATACGTTAGTCATACAGTGGTCATACAATTGTGGCTTACGCGTGATGGTTAGGCCAACGTGTGACTACCGTATGACCACGGTGTGACAACCGTTTGACAACCGTTTGACTACTGTATGACTACTGTATGACTACTGTATGACTACTGTATGACTATTTTTTTAACCGCTAAAGCCTTTCCATTCCCGATCTTCAAAATATAAACACCCGGCTCCATCCCGGAAAGATCCGATTGTGCAAGTGCAGTATTTTTTTCCGACTGCTTCCGGATCAGTGATCCTTTTACATCGTACCATTCTAACTCATAATCCCCGGTGAAAGGAAAAAAGATGCGGAACGGCTCACGAGAATCAGCCGGATTCGGGTAAACCAGCGTTGATTCAAGTTCAATTTGCGAAATGCCGCTGCCCTGTGGTTTCAGTTCGATGATGCGGTCGTCGTTGGGACCCGGATTTCCACGTCCGTCTTTGTTGCTGGTCACAATAAATACGCGGCCGTCCGGTGCAACACAAAGGTCCCGCAACCTTCCGAACTGGCCGGAATAGATTGATTTTTCTTCGGTAACCGAAGTTCCGGCAGGATTCAGTTTCAATTGGGTAAGTCTGCCTGCCTTCAGGCTCACCATGAGCAGTGAATTGGCAAACTGGGGAATAAGCGCATTGTTGTAGTAATCAATTCCTGCAACGGCAAGGGTTGGCGTCCAGGCACGGATAGGCTCTTTTACATTGTTCTGCTGGCAAAAGGTCATTTCCGACTGCTGATCACAAAAGCCGTATACATTCGGCCATCCGTAATTTCCGGCTTTGGTGATGATGTTTACCTCGTCGTCGCTGTCGGGACCGTGCTCGGAACTGTACATGATGGCATTGGCTACTACCAGTCCCTGCGGATTACGGTGTCCGAGACTCCAATACGGATTGCCGCTCACCGGGTTATCCGAAGGGATCGTTCCGTCGAGATTCAGTCTCAGTATTTTCCCGTTGCGGCTCGATGCATTCTGCGGACGGTCCTGCTGCTGTGCATCGCCTGTGGTTACAAACAATTTACCTTCGTGGATCACCAGCCGGCAGCCATCGTGCGTACTGTTCCCGGTAATGTTATCGATGATCACGACCGGCGAAACCAGCTGGGAGCCGGTCCACTGGTAGCGCACCACCTTTACCGTGGTACTTCCGCTCCCGTAGGTATACGCAAGGTAAACATGAGGCGTGGTCTGAAAATCAGGATGGAGCACCATTCCCATCAGTCCGCGTTCGTTGCCTTCAAAAACCTCGGCAATGGAAAGCACAACCTGTACCGACCCGGTTTGTGGATTTACGCGTACCACATTTCCGATCCGTTCGGTCATCCAGAGATGGTTATCCGGTCCCCAGAGAATTTCCCAGGGAGTGTCAAATCCGGTGGCAACGTTGCGCTGAATCAGCGTTTGCGCTCCTGCAAACAAGCTGAGGACGCTTAAGATAAGTGTAACAATTGATTTCATATCGGGGTAGATTTAGATTGCTAAATAAATTGATGAAGTAAGGCTTTCAGATCATCCAGCGTATTGGCTTCACTGGCGGGTTTATCTGTTCTCCACCGGCTGATCCGCGGGAACCTCAACGCGATGCCTGATTTATGCCGCGGCGATGCCTGGATGCCTTCGAAAGCAAGTTCGAAGACCAGCTCTGCCTTAACGCTCCTTACCGGACCGAAGCGCTCAATCGTGTTCCGTTTCACAAACGCATCGACCTGTGCCATTTCCTTGTCGGTAAGTCCGCTGTAGGCTTTGGCAAATGGAATAAGTTCGTCGCCGTTCCATACCGCAAACGTATAGTCGCTGTAGAGGTTTGCCCTTCGGCCGTGGCCGCGCATGGCGTAGATCATTACCGCATCGATCGTGAGCGGGTTCACTTTCCATTTCCACCAGTCGCCGCGTTTCCTGCCGGTGAGATACTGCGAATCGCGCCGCTTCAGCATCAGTCCTTCGCTATACCGCTCGCGAGAAACGGCGCGGAGTTCGGTAAGCTGCTCCCAGTTATCGACCACCAGTTCCTGCGAGAGTTGCAGCCGGGGATCGTTGGTCTGACTCACGATACCTTCCAGTATTTTCTTGCGCTCATCCAAAGGATAAAAGCGGATGTCTTTCCCTTCAAACTCAAGAATATCGTAAGCCAGTAAAATGATCGGAGCTTCATCCAGGTGTTTTTTTGTCAGGTTTTTTCTTCCGATACGGGTTTGAAGCAAGGCAAACGGAAGCGGGTTTCCTTCTTTGTACGGAAGTATCTCTCCGTCTATCACGGTGCCGTCGGGCAACAATTCACCGAGTGCTTCAAGTTCCGGGAATTTATCGGTAACGAGTTCTTCACCACGTGACCACACATAGGTCAGCCCGCCGCGTTGGATAAGCTGTCCGCGAATGCCGTCCCACTTGTATTCGGCGATCCATTCACGGATATCTCCCAATTCTTCTGCCGGAGATTCGAGTGCATAGGCGAGGTAGAACGGATATGGCCTGCTGTGGATATCTCCTGAGTGTTCCAGCAGGAACAATTCGTCGACACTGGTGTGCACCGGATCCCAGTTTCCCATCAGGCGGTGAGCAATCACCGGTTCTTCGATCTGGTAGCATTTGGCCAGCGCCTTGATCATGAGTTGCTGCGAAACGCCCACCCTGAAATTACCGGTAATGATCTTATTGAATACAAAACGTGAGGTCGTTCCCAGGTTGTTCCAGGCAAACAGGACGCGTTCGCGCTTGGCTTGTTCATCGAGTTTATCCAGGCCGCGGACAAAGTCGATCCAGTATCCGAGCGATTCATCCATGGTATCTTCTATGGCAGGATGAACCTGGGTGATGGTTTCGGCAAGATCGCCTACAATGTGATAGGTTTCTTCAAACAGCCAGTAAGGAATTCCGGCGGCTTCGGCGGCCCACATCTTCAGTTCGCCGGTGCGTACAGTGCGTTTCGGTCTCCGGTGACTCAGCAGCGCTATGGTCCAGATCACATCGCGCTCCGGAGCTTCTGCAAAATAGGCGGCCAGTTCGTTTACCTTCACCGTGGTTTTGGTGGTCTGGTCTATGGCGTCAAATAAGGCTGCAAATCTCTTCATCGCTGTCCAGGTTATTCGCCGTCGGCGGTTTCGGTTCCTTCTCCTTCAAATTGTGTGGCTTCGGTGCGTGCATCCAGTCCCTGCTCACGCAGCCATCTCGTAAAAATGTTCGAGTAGCCGTGAGTCGCGATCACGCGTTCTGCACCGGTAGCGATCACGGTTTCATTCAGTCCTTTCCAGTCGGCGTGGTCGGAAAGGATAAAACCGCGGTCTACCGAACGTCGGCGGCGTGCACCACGCAACCCCATCCAGCCTGAGGCAACTGCGGTAGATGCGGTTCCCAGGCTTCGCTGCCAGGGCGTACCCAGTGCTGATGGCGGTGCAATGACCAGTGCGCCTTTCAGCTGTTTCTTATCTACTTCTTTGTTGATGTAAGTCGTCGGATTCAGCGAGATACCCGAATCCCGGATCACCTGGTTCATGTTCTCTACAGCGCCGTGGGTATATATCGGTCCGATGGAAGGGTCGATGCCCTGTAAGATACGCTGAGCCTTTCCGAGCGAATAAGCCGAGATCACGCTTACTTTTCCATCTTCACGGTTCTTGTTCCACCACTGGTTAATGTCGTCGAATATGGTTTGCTGCGTCTGCCACTGGAAAGCCGGGATCCCGAAGGTGCATTCGGTAATGAATGCATGACATTTTACGGGTTCGAAAGGTGCGCTTATGCCGTCGTTCTCGGTTTTAAAGTCGCCGGTAAATACCCATACTTCTCCTTTGTGTTCCACCCTGACCTGCGCCGCTCCAATGATGTGACCGGCGGGATGAAGGGAAAAGGTAACCCCATTAATGGTAAAAGGTTCGTTGTAATTTTTTCCTTCGATCGTAATGTCCTGCCCTAACCGGGCTTTCATGATCGGAACAGAAAGATGATGCGCCAGGTAATGACGATGGCCCCAACGAGCGTGATCACTATGCCCGTGCGTAACAATAACGCGGTCTACCGGCCGCCAGGCATCCAGGTACACGTCGGCCGGACGACAATAAATTCCACGGTCTGTAAATTCGAGCAGGGGCATTTGCTTCAATCTTGATGTCTGGAAGATATGCAAATGGTGTTCCGGGCTCTTGCTGCGCTCGAGATGACGGCGTTGCTCAAGATGACTGCTTTGCTTGAGATGATTCTCCCAAACCAGCCTTTTATCAAAACCGGTCATTTCGAGCGCAGCCAGAGACCTCCCCGTATTTACTTTCTCCTCGACCTGAAAACTTTAAACCCCAAAAAAATCCCCACTCCAGCTCCGACGCAATTCGCCATCACATCATACGGATCGAAAAAACGGCCAAGGGCCATCCAGGCCTGCAGGAACTCAATGCTGCATCCCAGGAAAAAACTAAAACAGAACACGCGCGCCACAATATCTTTCGGTGTCCAGTTGTAAAAATGGACCAGGTACAGGTCGCGCATGAGGACAAAAGTGAGGGTGCCGTGCATGCCCATGTGAATGAACTTGTCGAAATAAGTGAACAAGTCGGCACCACTATGGCTGATGGGCCATAGACATAAAAAAAGGATGACCATCGTAATGGTCATCCCCGGAATATGATTTCTGATCTTCACTTAGCCTACAAGAGCCTTGTAATCATCAGCGCTGATCAGTCCGTCGGTAGAACCGGTAACTTTTACTTTGATCATCCAGCCTTTACCGTATGGATCAGAGTTTACCAGTTCAGGATTCGATTCCAGTTCGCTGTTGAACTCGGTCACTTCGCCGGTAAGTGGCATAAACAGGTCAGATACGGTCTTCACTGCCTCAACAGTACCGAAAACATCGTGCTCGTTCACAGAATCACCAACGGTGTTGATGTCTACGTAAACGATATCGCCCAGCTCGCCCTGTGCAAAATCGGTAATACCAATAGTAGCGGTATCTCCTTCAATTAGGACCCACTCGTGATCTTTAGTGTACTTAAGGTTAGATGGAATATTCATGGTCTTGGAAAAATTTTGTCAAAAATAACCGAATAAGCGAATGATGTTAATGTGCAGATGTGATAATATGCAGATTTGGGATTTACACATTTGCACATCTTCACATTGTCACATCTGCACATTTGCATATTCTCACATTTACCCATTAACCTACCCCGCCAGGATAAACCGGATCGAAATCCCTCCGTTCGAAACATAATTCGGGAACGGAATGGAAAGCACCGGTTTGGTCACCGTCCGGTCGTAATAGGCCCGTAAGGTAACCCGCTGACTAACGTTATAATCTGCTGTCATCTTGATGGCAATGATCTTTCTTCCCGAAGTCGGATCGGTGATCAGTTCTGATGCCTTCCGGATGATGGTAATGTTATTCCGTACCGACAGCGTAAGGTTCACGTTCAGATCGCTCTTGATGTCTTTGGTTCCTACCTTGAACGGGAACTTCACATTCTTAAAGCGGTAACCGCTACCGAATTTAAACTCTGTTCCTTTTACCTCGGTAACCTGCAGGTTCGATAAACTCAGACCGACAGTACGGTCTTTTATGATCTCGAACTGTGCGTTCAGACTGTTTTTCAGCGTCGCGTCAATCTTGATCAACGGACTGAGCTGCTCTGAAATATTCGCGGTCTGGATCTGCTTTTCAGGCACAAAATCCTGGTAGATACCTGATGTCTTCCGCACGCCGTCTTCATTGGCCTGCAAGTTGGTCGTATACGAAGTCGAGTACGTACTCCGGTAAGCATGACTCAGTGTAATGGTCTTGAAATACTTCTGGAACATCGGCAGTTTCGACAATCCGTCGTACGTAATACGCCAGTTTGGAAGTGCCCGCTGCGACAACGGATTGAGTCGCTGCTTATTCGGGTCTTTGCCGCTGTATGCTGCAAGGAACGACGGAATAAGTACCTCCTGCGATGCTTTGCTGTATCCTTTAAAATAACCGGTACTGTCTACGATCTCACCCTGGCTGTTGGCCGCTGCAACCCGCGAAGACATGATGTAGGTATTTTTGATCATCTCGTCAAACACCTCATTCGAGAAGTTCGGCTTCTGGTCCTTACTGAACATCGAAGCGATGGTAATTGTGGAGATGCTGTAATTCCCACGGATCATCGGGCTCTGGTGCTCCCAGGTCTGCGAACTGTCGCTGTACCTGAAAAATTCGCTCAGGTTCTCGGTATAATCCACGTTCGAGTTCAGTTCCACACGCATCGATTTCACGGGTTCGAGCGATGCCCGGAATGAGCGCCCGGTAGTCTTAGTTCGGCTTGCAGGCTGGAAAAGATCAGGCTCCTGTACCAGCCATTTCCGCTCCGCCGCCTTGTCAAAGAAATTCTCATCCTGCTGCCCGAATACGAAACCGGCACCCGGCGCCCAGGCGTCTCCGCCGCCGCCATCCGGACTCATCCCGAGTATTTTTGAATACGGACTGAAACCCGGAAGCAATGTACCGTCGCTGCGCTTAAAGGTAACCGAAGCGTTTTTGGTCATCATCAGGACAGACACGATCCGCTCAGGGAAATTGAGCGTAGGCACTTTTTCCTTCTTGGTCTTCAACGAATCGGGAACCGTTGGTTTTGCACCCGGAACCGGAACCTTAGGATTGGCGGGCTTATTGTTGGCCGCCGCTGCCTTGTTCTTCTTGTTGATCACCGCTTTCAGGTAAGGTACTTTGTTGTACAGCGTAAGCATATTTCCCTGGAAATCCAGGTTCGTGGTCCTTGAGTTCTGAATGGTGTTCCCGAGCGTATCCTGCGAGAACGGCGCCCTGTCCCACTGGTAACTGCTACCGTAAGTTGCAGATCCGTCTACCCAGTCGGTAAGCGGGAATTTCTTGAACGGCAGTTTATACGTAAGGTTCGTGGTATGCATGTAATTAGTGGTTTGACCCAGGTTCTTGATGTTGTTCCACACCGTGTCTTTAAAGGTCTGATAAGCCTCACGGTCGTCACGGTTCACCCTTCCCGGCGTTTCCTTAATGTAGGCATTGTTATTGGCCGAGAAATCAAGACTCAGTGACCGCGTAAGGTCGTATTTGAAATCGTAACCACGTTGCCAGTTAAATGTTTTGGTATACGTAGGGATCGGGTCGAGCGCATACGGAATGTTGTTCCTCACCTGCTGCTCGGTATAATCCCGGTCGATGTTCGTACGGAAAGCGATCTGCTTCGGACCGATGTTAAAGTTGAAATCTGACAACAAAGCCAGGTATTTCGACTTGTTCAGTACGCCAATGTCTTTAAACGGAGTGATGGTCCGCGGTTTATTTTGGAAACCGTAAGAGAAACCTCCGCGGTAGTTTTTATTGAACCGGTATGACGTGTTGATGTCCCTGAAGAAATTCTCAGCGTACGAATAGGTGAACGAGAAATTCTCAATATCGTAGATCTTAGCTTTCTGGTTAGCGTCCACGCGGTCTTTACGAACGTTGGTGAAGTTTACACTCCGGCGTTTGTTGAAGGTCTGCGACACCCGCAAACGGTCACGCTTTTCCTTGGCTGTAAGTCCCTCTGAAGTCCTTGAGAATTCAACATCCGGAATGAGCGGATCATACATCGGATCGATGTGTGATTCTGAATATCCGAAGAACACGGGGATCTTGATCCCTGATTTTTCAGGAAGGAATTTACCGAGCTCGAGGTTACTCGATGCATCAATTCCCTTCTTGGTTTCACGCTGTCGCTCGCTCAGTCTTTTCTCCACACTTCCGAAACCTGGCGTAGACATGTTTGCGGCCACCGAAAGATTCCCGAAATCGGCCATCTTAACGTTCATCCTGGCAATAGCAGCCCATCCGCCAAATTCATCAAAA
Source organism: Bacteroidota bacterium (assembly GCA_040386675.1). GTDB lineage: Bacteria > Bacteroidota > Bacteroidia > Flavobacteriales_D > Luteibaculaceae > DASUEB01. Next base: position 28,796 of record JAZKEZ010000053.1, read on the forward strand.
TCGGTAAGACGCAATTCGTTTACCCAGACCTCTGCAAAAGCTTCCCTTCCGCGGTCCAGCGGAATAAACGGGTTATTCGCCTTGTTCAGTTTGCGCACCCCAATCATAATCGTACGAACGTCGTTCAGTACCGGGTTCCCTTTCACGGTGATCCGATCGGACGCACTGCTCACGTAGTACGGAAGGTTCTGATTAAAGTTTTCTGCGTTCCGCTTCAGCTTGGCATTGGTCAGCTTTTCGAACTCAATAATAATGTTGTTCTTATCCGGCCAGATCAGGCTTTCATCCTTGGTCCCGGAGCGACGGTCGGTGGGCACCAGCGGCAATTCGTATTCGTAGTAGTTGTTGTCGAAATCGGTTCCCAACCTCACAAACACACTCAGTTCACCGTACTCGATATCGGAACTGGCATCGTTCGGGTCAGTGAGCGATTCCAGGTGAGCAT
>JAZKEZ010000053.1:29250-38799 GCA_040386675.1 Bacteroidota bacterium
CGCCATCGCCCAGGTTGTTTACTTTCAGGGCAAGCGACTGCTCATTGAGCTGGCGCTGGTTGGCAGTACTGTAATCTACTTCACGAGAAATTGCCGGTGGCAGCACATAGTTGATCGGGAGACGGCTGGCATTTTCTTCGAGACTCACGGCACTCACGTCGAAGCTGGTAGGACGTGTTCCGGGAGTCGCACCCGGGGTAGCCAGGTCGAGATCGTATTTTCTCCATTCCCCGCGGATGAATTCCATACGGGCAAAACGAAGTACCACCGGCTTGGCAAAGTCCTTCAGGAACAGCCTCATAAATCGAAGCGAACGGTAATCCTGGATTCCGCCAACGGCTTTCTCAGGAATTCTCACAGGGATCTTGAACTGGTACCATTTTACCGGTTTGATCTGGCCGTTTCTAAGGTCTGGCGTAGCTTCAACCACACTGGTAATGTAGTTTTTACCTACCACCATATCAGCCTTTTTCAGACTGAGTTTGTACTGGAAATAGCTTTCCGATTCACTCAGATTGTTGTCCAGGTTCACGTCCTCGGTCGAAGGCGTGTTAGAGCCTGAGGTCGAATAACTTTCGGGACTATCAGTGTCGGATGGTGAGTTTCCTTCGGTGCCGTTGTAGCGTTTGTAGCGTTCAAGGATGTTCAGACCGGCATTGTCGTAGTCGGTACCGCGATAATAATGGAAGTTGTCGTTTGACGGGTCACCGCTCACAATTCCCTGTGCCGGTCCGGGCACACTGCTGATGTAATCGCTGAAGAATGTACGTTCAGCATCAGAAGAAAGTCCGTCAAGACCAACGTCCTGGATCTTGGTAGAACCGTTTACGTTGGCAAATGCATTTACGATCGACTGCTTTTTAGGCACCAGTCCCCAAACCGTGCGGTCTACTTCTGCATTCGGATCTCCATCTTCTTTCGGAAGTCCGTTCTCAAAACTCTTACGACTGTCTTTCAGGATGTCTTCAGAAATGTTCCCCAGGTTGATGTACAGGTCTCCGCCATTGCTGGTTGAATCGGCATCGGCGTTGAACGGGTCCATCATCCAGAACTGGATAAACTCAATGTTGTTGGCCTCGAAATCGGTCGTGGTCAGCCTTCTCATGATACCGCCCCATGCAAGTTCCGGTGACATCAGTGATCCGTCGTTGTTCAGCGACGGGTTGTAGTTGTAAGGACCGCGCTCTTTCGGGTAAAACGCCATGTCGAACATCGAAATGTTGGTAGGCGTTCCCTGCGGAAGCTGGCGGTTCGGGAACACTTCCTGCTCCAGGATCTGGCGCTGGCGGTGATCCGAAAGGATATCGTTGGTGATACTTCCCGGTTTCAGTGAATTGTTCTGGTAAAACACGGAGTTATCCACGAGGTACCAGGCCAGCTGCGCACGGTTGAACCCGTTGGCCAGGTTATTCGTCAGACCTCCCTCGGGGAAAAGATCGTTCTGGTTTTGCGGCGTACTCGCCAGTGTCCACGAAGAAACCGAACGCAGGTCAATGGTACTCTGGCTGCCTTCAAAATCATCGATATAGGAATTCCCTTTTTCACCGATGGCTTTCGAGTGACCGGGTTCCAGTCGTGCGTATTCCCCATTGAACGTAATCGACGAAGGCTCTTTGGTCTCCAGGAACGGAAGTTTGTCGATAAACCGGGTAATGGCCGGTGCATCGGTACTGTAGCTACCGTCCAGTCCCAGCATCGTATTGTTGATCGGCTCCTCGTTGAAGTTGACCTTCGGTGTGATCGGTCGCTCGCTCAGGTTGATGATGGTTGCGCCGAGATTAAAGTCTTTACTTACCCGGTAATCGAAACGTTGGCCGAGGAAGGTCTTCTGCTGAACGCTGAACAGCGAATTGCTTTCAAGCGATACTTTCAGCGGGGTTTGCGATTCAAGCAGTCCGCTGTTGATGATCTTCACACGACCCAGGTTATAATCTACCGTGTAATCCACGTTTTCGATCAGTTTGGCTCCGCCCATCGTCACCGAAACCGATCCCTGCGGAATGTTCAGTGCGTTCAGCGCGATCTCAGAACCGGAAGCCGAGCGATAGGTTCCCTTGATCTTGAAACGGTTCAGTTCCGGGCGTTGCTGTGCCACGATCTTGGTAGAATCATACAGCTGCTGGAACACAATAGAATCCTGCACCGCCGGCGGAATCCCGGCATCTGCCAGCTTGCCTCTCAGGTGCGAACCGAACGGCTCTACAGTAGTAAAGAATATTCTCCCGTTTGATGCATTGATGGTCCCGCCAATGGTACTTGCTCCATCCACAAAATCGAATACTCCGTCGGGTTGCGACTGGTTGTTCGGATCGAGTTGATCGAGGTTCAGCACCTGGATCAGCGGAGTTTTATCCAGCCCGGTACGCGGAAGGTAATTGATGTCTACACCGCTTGTCGGGTTGTTGTAGAACACATTCAGCAAGAACTTATCACGGTTTACCTGGAACGCATTGATCGAATAGACGTTTTTCATCATCAGGTCCCACAGGCTGATCCTCGGGTTGGTGATGGTCGGTTTGATCAGTTTAAGCACCAGCGCATTCGGCGGAGTGATCCCGTCGGTAGAGAATTGTCCGACCTGGTACGTTTTACCGTTCAGGGTATACTCGTAAGCAACAGCCAGGATCTCATCGTTGTTCAGCGGTTGCTGGTTCAGCGAGATGAAACCCAGTTTGGTGTTCACGGTGTAGTCTTTGTCCTGCACCAGTTTCCGGGCACTTTCCAGCTTTTCGTAGTGAACCGCTGCAGTCTGGCCGTACATCGGACTCGACAGCGTTGTTCCCGAATTGATAAACGACACAATATTCGGATCGCGGTATACTTTTCCGAAAAGGTCGTTCTGGTCGTTGTCCGGATAATTGTCTCCCGGGCGGATGTCATTTACGGGGACAGTTGGAACCGGCTGAGTCAGGTAGGCCGCGTCTTCACCAAGATCGGTGAACGCCACGAAGTTCCTGGTTTCCTCAGTGGTGTTGATGGTATTGGTTACCCAAACCTCTATACGGGTAATGGCGGTCGGCGAATTTACCAGCGGAAGGCTACGCATCGCACGGTCGTAATTCGCGCGGAAGTAGAGCGAAAGGAAGTAGTGTTTGTTGGCCTCGTAATCATCGGCCTTTAACTCGAAATTGCTGGTCTGAGCGCCGCCTGCTACTTCGATCTCCTGTTTCTTACCGCGCTGGGATGAGAAAACGGTAGTTGAAGTAAGTCGCCCGAACTGAAGTTGGGCTTTCGCACCAAACAGCGTCTGGCTTCCCGAGATCAGCGAACTGTTCAGCGGAAGTGACACGTTACCGAATTCGATCTTTTTGATGATCTCGTCTTCGTGACCGGTGTATTCCAGCTTCACCTGGTTTTCAAAGTCGAATGTGGCTTCAGTGTTGTAGTTGGTGGTGATCTTCAGTTTATCTCCCACACTTCCGAGTACATTCAGCTGGATACGCTGCTTGAAGTCGAAGTTGGTGAAACGGCGCTGTTTTTCACCCAATGCAGGGTTATCGGTACGCGATGAATTTACCCCGAAGATCACCTCGGCAGATCCCTGCGGACGAATGTCGATGTTGCTTCCGCCGAAAAGACGGTCGAAGGCCGGGCTTGCTACTTCGAATCCTACCAGTGGCTTGTTGGTCTGTTTGGCCGGATCTGCATTGTTGGCCTTGTCCGCATCTACCTTAGATCTCCAGTATTCCTTAATGGCACGGTCATTGTCATATTTCAGGTACTCATCGGTACTGAAAGACATCGGATATTTATAGTAACGATCGCCTATCTTTTTGTAAACCACATATTTACCGGTGGCAGGATCGAAAACGACTTCAGAATTTACGTTGTCGGGATCATTCAGATCGATCATTCCCTTGTTCTTTTTCCGGGGATCGATTTCGTCGGTGATAGGGTACGGCAGGCCTATCGGCGGAGTATCCGCAGGCAGCACTATATATTCCGTAACTGACGGTATTCGCTCGGTTAAAGCGGCCGACTTCTTCTTCGATACCATGAACGAGAGAAACCCAACCGCAAAAAATACCTGAGCCAGAACCTTTACATTCTTTCCTATCACTTTATTTCCAACCTAATAAAGGGTTTTTATCGCTGTCTTGATTAACTCCTCGACTGTGCACGATGGATTTGCGCTCCAGGCGCTATCCACTGCCAACTCTGCCTTCCTCTTGTCGAAACCTAAAACCAGCAGGCCACTTAACGCCTCCTGTTTTACTTTATTGCCCTGCGGAAGCAGATTTTCTCCACCCACTTTGTCAACTTTATCCTTCAATTCCAGGATCAGTCTTTTGGCCGTCTTCGGACCCAGTCCCTTTATTTTCGTCAGCAAGCGGTCGTCTTCTGCGGCTATTGCTTGCACCACATCACCCGGCGTAAGAGAGGAAAGGATCAGCCTCGCGGTATTTGTTCCCACTCCCGAAACCGAGATCAGCAACAAAAACAGGGTGCGCTCACTTTCGGTCATAAAACCGTACAACGAGTGCGAATCTTCCTTGATCGAGAGATAAGTAAGTATTTTACAAGCCTCTCCCTGCGGGAGGTGTTCGTAACTGTGCAGTGAAATGTGTACCAGGTAACCGATACCGCCACATTCTATTACAACGTGGGTCGGGTATTTCTCTACAAGTCGTCCGTTGAGGTGAGTGATCATTTATTTTTTGGTTTGTGCATCAAGCACCGCAATTGTTGCCAGGTTTACTATTTCTTTCACCGAGCATCCGAGGGTAAGGACATGAAACGATTTTTTCAGTCCCATTAGTATAGGACCCATGGTTTGCATACCTGCAAGTTCGTCCATCAGCTTGTACGCAATGTTGCCTGAAGCGAGGTTGGGGAAGATCAGCGTGTTCACTTTCCGGTTCACCAGCGAGCTGAACGGGAACTGTTCCTTCAGCATTTCCTGGTTAAGCGCAAAGTTTGCCTGTACATCTCCATCCAGGATCAGTTCGGGATATTGCTTGTGAAGAATCTCGGTAGCAGTACGCATTTTATCTGCATCGTGTCCTTCGGAAGATCCGAAGTTGGAATAACTGAGCATGGCAATACGCGGCGTAATCCCGAATTTCTTCACCGTTTTGGCCGTCTGAAGTGTGATCTCGACTATCTGCTCTGCAGTCGGGTCGGTATTCACCGTAGTATCCGAGAAAAAGAACGGACCGTCTTTGGTCATTATAATATAGGTTCCGGCCAGTCGGGTGATCCCGTCTTCCAGTCCCATACATTGAATAGCCGGGCGCAATACTTCTGGGTAACTCCGGGTAATACCCGATACACAGGCATCAGCATCACCGGCTTCCACCATCATACAGCTGAAATAAGTGCGGTTCAGCATGTTCCTGCGGGCCTCGAACAGCGACATACCTTTACGCTGTCTTTTACCGTACAGGATCTGCCCGTACTCTTCTACCGTTTTCTTATGCTTTGGCGAACGCGGATCAATAATGGTTACGCCGTTAAAGTTGAATTTGTAATCCTTGATCATTGCCCGGATCTCGTCCTCGTTACCCAGCAAAATAGGTTCGGCAATTTTTTCGTCTCTCAGGATTTGTGCGGCTTTCAATACTTTGTAACTGTCGGCATCGGCAAAAACCACGCGCTTCGGGTTCTTTTTGGCGCGTTCCACCATATTCCGGACCAGCTTCTGATCGAGGCCGAGACGCAGGTTAAGCTCCCTGCGGTAATCTTCCCAGTCGCTGATCGGATTCTTGGCCACACCCGAATCCATCGCTGCCTTTGCCACTGCCATAGATACAGCAGTGATCAGTCGCGGATCGAAAGGTTTCGGGATGATGTTCTCTTTCCCGAAGCTCAGGTTTTTAGCACCGTATGCCTCATTCACTTCTTCGGGAATGGCTTCTTTGGCCAGGTCGGCAAGGGCATATACCGCGGCGAGTTTCATTTCCTCGTTGATGGTGGTGGCTCTTACGTCCATCGCCCCGCGGAAAATGTAAGGGAATCCAAGCACATTGTTTACCTGGTTGGGATGGTCGCTGCGGCCGGTAGCCATGATCACATCTTTACGCGTCTTTATCGCCAGGTCGTAATCGATCTCGGGTACCGGATTGGCGCAGGCAAAGACGATCGGGTCTTTGGCCATATCGAGCAGCATTTCGGGGGTAACGATGTTTCCTTTCGACAGGCCCAGGAACAGGTCGGCACCTTTCATGGCTTCTTCGAGGCTTCCGATCTTGCGGCTGGTAATGAAGTTTTTCTTCATCTCGTCCAGGTCCTTGCGGTCTTCGGTAAGCGCGCCTTTACTGTCGAACATCACAATGTTCTCACCTCTTATTCCTAATCTTTTATAGAGCGTCCCGCATGAGATCGCCGCTGCACCTGCCCCGCTGATCACGACTTTAAGTTTGTCGAGCTTTTTGTTTGCCAGTTCTGCGGCATTCAGCAGTGCGGCACTTGAAATGATGGCGGTTCCGTGCTGATCGTCGTGCATCAGCGGAATGTCAAGTTCTTCTTTTAACCGGCGTTCTATCTCAAATGCTTCCGGTGCCTTTATATCTTCCAGGTTGATCCCTCCGAAGGTCGGGGCGATCGCTTTTACGGTATTCACAAAAGTGTCTACATCGCTGGCATCTACTTCAATATCAAACACATCCAGATCGGCAAATACCTTGAACAGTACGCCTTTACCTTCCATTACCGGCTTTGAGGCCAGCGGACCGATGTCTCCGAGACCGAGAACCGCTGTTCCGTTAGAGATCACGGCTACAAGGTTTCCCTTTGCGGTGTACTGGTAAACGTCGTCAGGATTCTGGCTGATAGCGATACAGGGCTCGGCCACACCGGGAGAATAAGCCAGTGAAAGATCACGCTGTGAACCCGTTGGTTTGGTAGGTACCACTTCGATTTTTCCCTTTCTCCCCTGGGAGTGATAATCTAACGCTTCCTGTTTCTTTATTTTGGCCATGGATGTAATTAAGCCTGCAAAAATAAAATAATTGATGTCGGTTGCCTGTTTAACTTTTAGTCTCTAATATTGAACCGATGAGCCTGCAGCGATTAGTAATATTGACCGGAGCCGGGGTAAGTGCGGAAAGCGGGTTGAAGACCTTCCGGGACAGTGACGGACTTTGGGAAAATTACAACGTTTACGCTGTAGCCACTCCCGAGGCCTGGGACGCAAACCCGGCCATGGTTCTTGAGTTTTATGATGCCCGCCGCAAACAGATCGCAGAGGCGGTCCCAAACAAGGCGCACCAGTTCCTTTCACTGCTTGAAGACTATTTCGACACTACCATTATCACCCAGAATATCGACGATCTGCATGAGCGCGGAGGCAGCAGTAAAATCCTGCACCTGCACGGCGAGATCATGAATGCACGCAGTTCCTTCAATCCCGATCTGCTTTACCCGATGAAAGACAAGCTGACCATCGGACTCGGTGAGAAATGTGAGTTAGGCAGTCAGCTGAGGCCTGATGTGGTCTGGTTTGGCGAAGCAGTCCCAAAGATGGACGAAGCTGCACTGATCGCTGCCGAAGCTGATATTTTCGTGATCGTAGGTACTTCTCTTAATGTATATCCAGCCGCCGGACTGGTTCAATTCGTGCCTTCCAACTGCAAGATTTACCTCGTTGATACCCAGGATGTATACATTCACAACCTGGATCACCGGGTGGTGAAAATTTTGCGGAAAGCCTCAGAAGGCTGCGAAATACTCCTTAACCTGCTGCTCAAAGATGTGTAGATACCTTGTTTTTCTTGTTTTCCTTACGCTTTCGTTTACCCTCTCGGCACAACGCGGACGTAAGAAAGTATTCCATACGTCTGCCTTTGCGGGGTTTACCGCTGCCCAGGTGCAGGGTGACGGCCTGGGCGGGTTCGACAAACCGGGTTTGACTGCCGGCTTCGGAGTTGGCAACCGTATCAACAAAAAATGGGGAATCGGATTTGAGCTTTCATTCGTACAGAAAGGCAGCCGCAAGGTTCAGGATCCCGACAACGAAGATTATACCTATTACCGGCTTTCGCTTAACTACGCTGAAGTCCCACTGCTTGTACAGTACTACCGGAAAAAACTTACGGTTTTCGCGGGACCGACTGTCGGATACCTCCTGGGTTCGCACGAGGAGATCAGCGGTGAAATTTTACCGATCCAGAATCCTTTCAGGAAATATGAAGTGGGTGTAACGCTGGGAGCAGCTTACCGCTTTGCCAGGAAGTGGGACATTTCCATGCGGATACAGGATAGCGCGTTATCCATCCGGCCTACGCCGGCGTATGCAAAAGGATTTTTAGGAAGATACAGCGGACAGTACAATACCGTTCTCAATTTTGTGCTGGTGTACCAGTTCTCAGGAGATAAAAAGTGATTTAACCTACTCCCTCAGAAAATCCATATTCCTCTTAAGCCCCTGGAATTTGGTGCGTTTCACCGCGCTTCCTGAAAATACTTTCGAGAAAACCTCCTGCGTGATCTCCTCCCAATCGCGCTTCGACATATCGAGCAGTCCGGTGGTATTGTTGAATAAGGGTTCGCTGTGTGGTTTGCTGAAGCGGTTCCAGGGACAAACGTCCTGGCAGATGTCGCAGCCGAAAGTCCAGTCGTCAAACTTCCCTTTGAATTCATTCGGGATGTTTTCCTTCAGTTCGATGGTGAAATAGCTGATGCACTTGCTGCCGTCTACCACATAAGGATCTACGATCGCATCTGTGGGACAGGCATCGATGCAGCGGGTACAGCTTCCGCAGTAGTCTTTGATCGGTCCGTCGGGTTCGAGTTCCAGGTCGACAATGAGTTCGGCGATAAACAGGAACGAACCCTGCTGCCGAGTAACCAGGTTGCTGTTTTTCCCGACCCAGCCCAAGCCGCTTTTTTTAGCCCAGGCTTTATCGAGCACCGGCGCACTGTCTACAAAACCGCGACCGTTTACTTCACCAATATTTTCAGTGATGAAATGGAGCAATTCACGAAGTTTGGCTTTGATCACATCGTGATAATCTTTTCCGTAGGCGTATTTCGATATTCTCGGCGCTTCCGGATCAGCCTGTGTTTCTTCGGGATAATAATTGAGTAGCAAAGAGATCACCGACTTGGCGTCGTCCACGAGTAAGCGCGGATCGAGGCGTTTGTCGAAATGGTTTTCCATGTAATGCATGGAGCCGTGCATGTTCTTCTTGAGCCAGCTTTCCAGTCTGGGAGCTTCCTCTTCCAGGAATTCAGCCTTCGAAATCCCACAATATTCGAAACCCAGTCTCCGGGTTTCTTCCTTGATCATTGCGGTATAGCTGCGGGTGTTCACCCGGCAAAGATAAACTTACTTTTTCTTATCCGGCTCAAACTCCAGCACTGCAGAATTCATACAAAAACGTTTATATGTTGGTGCCGGACCATCGTCGAAGATGTGACCGAGATGGGAGTCGCAGCGGCCGCAAAGCACTTCTGTACGGTCCATTCCGTAGGTGTTGTCTGATTTGTATTGAACGCTGTTCTGGCGAAGGGCTTCGTAGAAACTCGGCCATCCGCAGCTGCTGGCAAATTTGGCATCCGAACGGAACAGCGGGTTTCCGCATACTGCACAATAATAGGTTCCCAATC
>JAZKEZ010000053.1:38809-42092 GCA_040386675.1 Bacteroidota bacterium
CCCACGACACAGATAAATACCATTACCAAATTCATTCCAGTATTCACCGGTAAAGGCACGTTCGGTTTCTGCTTCCCGTCCCACCAGGTAAACACCTGCGGGCAATACTTTTTTCCACTCGGCATTGCTTACCGAAAGGTGATTGCTGTCTGTACGCGAATAATACGGGTTGTTTTTGTGTTGCGGCGATTTCTGAGCAGTTGGTTCACCGACAGGTTGCTTTGCTTGTGGTTGCTGGGCGCAGGCTTGTAACGAAAGTGAACTGATGACAGTCATCACCAAAAAAATATACTTGAACGGTTTCATAATTATCCGGGTTTGAAGAAGGTACGCAGCAGATCCTAACAAGGATGAAGCCATTGTCAAAAATTAACGAGTGGCAGCATAATTGCTTCTGTTCGGCAAACTTACGCATATGAAAGCCCTGCTTTTTATTTCGGTACTGTTCTCAGGATTTACAGCACATGCACAGGTGGTTTCCAAAATGGAGATCAGCGAACCGGTGCAGGGATTGTGCAATAACAAGGAAGTATATGCCCTGGTTTCTTCTGCCGGAAATCAGCAGTCGGCAGTAAGTCCGATGAAACCGGAAGATATTTCCTCAAAACTGAACTCAACGCTCCTTTTTATCAAAGAACATCCGAAGCATACTGACAAAGGTTCAGTAAATGTGCTGATCAACTGTGAAGGAAAAGTCGTTCGCGTAACCATGGAGCAGAAAACATCATCTCCCGATCTTGACCAGCAGATCATTGCTTTCTTTAGCGGAATGGGCGACTGGCAACCCGGAATGTACAACAGTAATAAAGTTGACAGTTACAAAGTGTATACGTTTACGATACGGAACGGGAAATTTTTGTTGATGTAGATCATACCTTTGCGCGAACTTTTGATTTCGCCATGACTTCCCCAAGCCGCTCCTCCCGGATTTTTACGATTATACGTCAGTCACTCAACGGTCAGGAGATGGACTATACTACCGGAAGTATCCGCAGGGCGGTATTTCTACTGGCCATTCCTATGATCCTGGAGCTTAGTCTCGAGAGTGTTTTCGCGGTAGTGGATATGTTCTTTGTGAGTAAACTCGGCGAAAATGCCATCGCAACGGTTGGACTTACCGAATCTGTAGTGACCATTATCTACTCTGTGGCGATCGGCCTGAGTACTGGGGCCACCGCCATTGTTGCCCGGCGTATTGGTGAAAAGAACCCTGAAGCCGCTGCGCATGCCGGTGCCCAATCTATCATTATCGGCCTTATCGCCACGATTTTACTCAGCATTCCCGGATTTGTATTTGCTGCCGAGATACTTGAACTCATGGGCGCCAGCGAAAGCGTAGTGAAAGACGGTTCCATCTTTACCCGCATTATGCTGGGTGGCAGCCTGGTGATCATGATGCTGTTCCTCATCAACGGTATCTTCCGCGGTGCAGGAAACGCGGCTATGGCTATGAAAAGCCTGTGGATCGCCAGTATCCTCAACATTATCCTTTGTCCGTTACTCATTCATTTTTACGGATTGAAAGGTGCAGCCATTGCAACAGTCATCGGCCGGAGCGCAGGAGTGTTGTACCAGTGTTACCACCTGTTCCGCGGAAGTGGCTCGCTGAAATTCAGGATCTCTCATTTCTTTATTGATTCTCCTGTGATCAAGGCGGTAATTAACGTGGCCTGGCCGGCAACGCTTCAATTTATCATTGCCAGCGGAAGCTGGATCGTTTTGGCCAAACTGGTCGCCGACACCGGTGGAACCGCGGCTTCTGCCGGATACCAGATCGCAATCCGTAATGTGGCCTTTTTCATTCTTCCCGCTTGGGGACTGAGCAACGCAGCAGCAACGCTCGTCGGACAAAATCTTGGTGCCAGGGAAATCAGGAGGGCTGAAGAAAGCGTATGGCTTACGGCGAAGTACAATGCTGTGTTCATGGGCTTTGTCATGCTGCTTTTCCTGTTTCTCCCCGAACCCATTATCCGGTTTTTCTCTACAGATGCTGAAGTGGTGAGTTATGGGACCAAATCGCTGCGGATCATTGGTTCTGCCTATATTTTTTACGGTGTGGGTATGGTCATGACCCAAGCGCTGAACGGTGCAGGAGATACAAGAACACCGACGCTCATCAACTTTGTGGGTTTCTGGCTGTTCCAGATCCCGTTTGCCTGGTTTTTAGCTACCCAGACCACACTTGGACCAGTTGGTGCAATGATCGCCATCCCGGTGGCAGAGACCTTGATTGCTCTCATTGGCTGGTTTTTCTTCAAAAGAGGAAAATGGAAAACAATACAAATCTGAAACTAAGAACTAAGAGTTAAGAACTAAGAGATAGGCTTACGCCGGCAACTCTTAACTCTTAGTTCTTAACTCTTAGTTTTAATGGCATGATAATTTCTGTCCGCTTCATGCTATCTCATCGTCATGGAATTTATAGACTACTACACCGTTCTAGAAATCGGCAAGAGTGCCAGTGAGGCCGATATCAAAAAAGCCTTCCGGAAGCTGGCCCGGAAATACCATCCCGACGTTAATCCCAACGACAATACCGCAAAGCTTAAGTTTCAGCAGATCAATGAAGCCAATGAGGTACTCAGCGATCCTGAAAAACGGAAGAAATACGACAAGTACGGCAAGGACTGGAAGCATGCCGACCAGTTTGACCAGCAACAGGCACAGTACAGCAATCGCGGCGGACAGCAACAACGGTCGTCGGCTGGTGGCACAGATTGGGGAAATGCCGATTTCGGCGGAAGTGATTTTTCTGATTTCTTCAGTTCAATGTTTGGTTCACAGACCGGAGGCGGACGACGCCAGGCCAGTTATAAAGGCCAGGATCTTACCGCAGAACTGAAACTGGAACTCAAGGATGTATATACCACCCATAAGCAAACCCTTACGGTTAATGGCAAAACCATTCGCATCACTATTCCTGCAGGAGTGGAAAACGGGCAGACTATCAAACTGGGTGGCTATGGTAATCCCGGCGCAAACGGCGGTCCGAACGGCGACCTGCTCATCACCTTCTCCATTAGCAACAACACGCCTTTTAATCGGGACGGCAGTAACCTTTATCTCACAAAGGACATCGATCTGTATACCGCCCTTCTTGGAGGAGAAATCACCACCGACACCTTTAACGGGAAGGTAAAACTTACCGTCAAACCCGAAACACAGCCAGGGACACGTGTAAAACTAAAAGGGAAAGGATTCCCGGTATACAAGAAAGAAGGCGAATCGGGCGACCTGTTCATTACCTACAATGTAGTGCTGCCAACCAACCTGGATGAGAAAG
>JAZKEZ010000054.1:0-6404 GCA_040386675.1 Bacteroidota bacterium
GATCCGAGCCTGTTTGTAACCGTCTTTGATCATCAGGACTTCCTGTTCGGACGACCTGGACGTTTCGAGGGTAATGAGGGCCAGCTGAAGCGCTACGGTAAGATCGCTCGGCTTGATCGGTTTTACGAGATAGGCATTCGGACTGGTCAGTCCGGCGTTTTTCACCATCTCCATCCCGCTGTGAGAAGTAATGTAGATAAAGGGTATGCGGTGCGTGGTCTGAAGGATCTTCCCGAGGTCTATCCCCGTCATTTCTCCTTCTAGTGAAATATCGGTGAGCACCACATCGGGCCGCACATCGGCTATCGCGGCAAGCGCAGCTTCTGCAGAGGTGAAGGTATGCGTATCTGCAAAGCCCGATTCAAGCAGGATGTCAGCAATGTACTCGCCAATGAGCAACTCGTCTTCAACAATATAAATTCGCTCATTACGGCGCATCGCAGATAATTTTAATGCTGTTGGTGAATAGTAGAAAGGTATTGCTCTTTGCGGTTAACGGTTAACCGCCTTTCATTTCCCAAAAGTGCTAAAAGTTAAGCAGCCGTCAGGATCTAAGGTACAAACACCTGATCTGTGTATACCAACAACCTCAGGCGACAAACCTCAGCTCAAATCGAGCACCCCTGCTTACCGCAACAACCGTAAAAGTTCCTTTTAACTGCCGGGTAAGGATCTGCACTACCCTCAGTCCGAATTTCCCGCCTTTTTGTGCTGACGGGTTGTCGCTGCCCATGCCTATGCCGTCGTCGGTCACCGCCAATACCCAGTTATGCGGACTTTCCTGGCTTAGGTTTACCGAAACATTGCCTTCACGACGGTCAGGAAAAGCATATTTGATGGCGTTGGTCACCAGTTCGTTTACGATCAGTCCCAACGGAAGTGCGAATTTTGCCGGGAACAGCGCATCTTCAATATCAGTCGAGATGCACACCGCCCCGTCGTCGTTCAATATCGTGCGGTGAAATTCCAGGATGCTGCCCAGGTAGGGTTTCATCTGCAGGTCGAGCACCGATTTGCTGCTGTTCAGCATTCCGTGCATGGTCGACATGGTGTGGATCCGCGTTCCGGCCTGCCGGAGCAGTTCTTTCGCCTCATCGCCTATCGCGCTTCGTTCCTGCATAGAGAGCAGTGCACCAGTAATTTGCAGACTGTTGTTGATCCGGTGATGCACCTCTTCCAGCAACAGTTCCTTCCGTTGGTTTTCTTCGCGGTTAAAGCGATTCAGCCGACTGCGGTTACGGTAAGCAATGCCAACGGCGATCAGTAATCCGACGGCCAGCGCCAGTGCAACGATGGCCGTTCGGGCAGTGGTCTTATGCTCCTTTTCTTCCTGCTTCAGGTTCCTGATCTGCGTTTCCTTCAACTCCGACTGGTACCTCGCCTCGAGCCGGTTAAACTCTTCTGCTTTTTCCTTGAGTAGTAAGGTATCTTTTGCCGCCTGCTGCATCCTTAGGTACAACAGCGCATTGCGGTAATCGCCGAGTTTCTCGTAGGCCCTCACGTGACTTTCGAGAACATTGGGTTGAAGCGTGATGCCACTTTCTGCACTGTATTTCCTTGTCTTTTCAAGATATTCCAGTGCCTTCTGCGGATTGTTGTAACAATCGATCATCATCCCGGCGAGGTAGTAATTGCAATTGATAAGGCCTTGCGTGTTTCCCAGCTGCTGGTCCAGGTCGATCGCCTTTTCGATATAAGCCGCCACTTTTTCGCATTGATGGGTTTCGAGCGCATTGGAACCCAACATGTGATACGCTTCAGTCTGCACACCTATGTTATTCAATGCAATTCCATAACGGAGCGAGGTTTCCAGGAGTTCGTCGCTTTTTTTGAAATCTTTGTTCACGTTACAGATCTGCGCGCCATCCTGCAGAAAAAAAGCGTACACCAGCGAGTCGGTGGGTTTGATGTACTTCCTGTGTTCCTCGTGGTATTTTTGTGCGGATTTAGTGTCTTTGAACGTGTGCAGGTAAAAACTGGTGAGCGAACCGTAAAACTTACCGATGACCAGCGAATCGTTGAATTTCCTGGCATGTTTGATCCCTTTGTCGATCAGCTTTAGCGACGCATCTTCCTTACCCGTGATGAACAACAAAAATGACTTCCTGAAGTAAGCATTCGATAGCTCTTTCTCCTCCCCGATGACTTTGAACCGCGCGATCATCTGATCCAGCAGCAGGATTCCCGAATCCGGGTACATGCCATAAGTGACGCGGTATTTTTTTAGCAAACTATCCGCCACCGGATCGGCATAATCACCGGTTTGCGCCGTCACCCGGAATATTCCAAGCACCGCTATCAGCAGTATACCCAATCGCCTTACGTATCGACCCATGAAATCCAAAATAATAAGCGATGATAGGGAAGAATTGGTTTGGCGGGATGATTTTGGTGCAAACGACGGAGGTTTGCATATGAATGAAAGGTTAAGGGGTTTAGACAGTTTAGACGGTTTAGAGTTTAAACCATCTAAACTATCTAAACCATCTAAACTGTCTAAACCATCTAAACTGTCTAAACTATCTAAACTGTCTAAACCGTCTAAACCATCTCCCCACCGTCGTTTATACTCACCCCTGCGTCGTTTATACCAAATAATTCTCAAGCCCGGAACTTAAGTCTACTTTCGGCCACCTTTACTCAAATTCCGGGCTTCCGGGTAATATTCCACACCACATGACGAAGCAGCCTGTTGCTTGTTCTTTCAGCTCTCTTGTATCTTTTTTCCTGCTGATATCGGGGGTACTTACCACCTTTGTGGCTAACGCCCAGTGCGTTAGTGAGCAAACCGTGACCACGAATCTTTCTACTTCCGAATGTCCGACAAAGGCTGCGGTGTACGTGAGCAGTTCGGAAGCCGGGGTGAATTACACGCTCCGCAACCAGGCGGATCACAGCGTGATTGCCGGTCCGATCGCAGGAAACGGAAGCAAACTGAGTTTCATCATTTCAATTCCTGTTACTACCACCTATGAAATTTTTGCGGAAAATACCGTTTCTGCATGTTCTGCTGTACTGGTATCTACGGCCACTGTAACCATCACCAACCCGATCATCGACCAGCCGCTTTCAGCGGGTTCAATCTGCCGGCCGGGAAGCAGCAACGTTACCACAGCATCTTCGCAGACCGGTCTGAACTACTGGCTGCGCGATAACACCACCAATGCGGTGTTAGACGGACCGATAGCGGGTACCGGCGGACCGCTGCAATTCAACACCGGGACCATTGCTACCAGCAAGACCTTCAATGTGTTGGCTTCCTCCGCTCAGACACCAACAGCCGGAGCTGCCGGAGCCATGAGCTTCAGTACTTCTTTTGTTTCACTTCCACCCAGCTTCGATAGTTATTTCAACAACAAAAATAAGATCACGGTAGAAGCCTGGGTAATGCGTACCGACAGCGGACTGCTACAGGGCGTAGTATCCAGTTACCTGTTTGCAAGAATGGAATACCTGCTGCGCATTGATAACCATAAAGCGACATTCTCGGTATCTCCCGGAAACGGAAGTGCTTTCTTCAAACAGTGCCCGGGAACCTCCAATATCCCGCTCAACACCTGGACACACCTGGCAGGAACCTGGGACGGTACTACGGTAAGGGTTTTTGTGAACGGCGTGCAGGAAAACGAAATACCGGCAAGCGGAGTATTCTTTAATACCGCAAATGGTCCGAGGATCGGGCTTTCCGGAGACAATGAATACTTCAGCGGCCGGATAGCTGATGTGAGGATCTGGAGCATTACCCGTACCCAACAGGAGATCGCTGCCAATATGAGCACCTGTTTCGGTCCAGGAACCACCGGCCTTCTTGCGTTATACCAGATGACCAACGGAGTGGGAAGCACATCCCTGAGCGATAACTCCGGCAACGGATACAACTCAAACGGGTTCGGCGGATCACCTGCCTGGGTAGAAGGTCCCGGCGGATATACCTGCGATTGTTCATTTGTGATGAGCAGCAAACCAACCATCACCGCCACCCTGTTCGACCAGCAGGTAACCGCCTCACGAAACGGTGTATGTTCCGGAACAAGTTCGGATATCCTGGTGGCTTCCACACAAACCGGGGTAAACTATAAGCTATACAACAGCACGACCAACCAGCAGACAGGACCTACCGTTGCCGGAACAGGTTCCGGAATTGCATTCCTTACCGGCGCCCTTAACCAAAACACCAGCTTTTATGTAGTGGCGGAAAAAGCCGCAGACACTACGTGTAACTTAGTTCTTACCCAAAAACCGGCTATTACCATCGGTCTCTTTCAGCCTGCTGTAACGACTACCGACACTGTTATTCATTGTGTTCAGGCTGTACGCGTCACTCTAGACAGTTCTGCAGTCAATGACCAGTATTATGTGCTGAATGAATCAGATTCGGTACTTTCCGGACCATTTGCCGGAACGGGAAGCACGCTGAGCTTTAATACTCCTGCTTTCTCCGGCTCCACTGCATTTCATGTGATCGCTGCAGACGGCGTATTAGCCTCAGCGAATTGCCGCGTGAAACTGGGCAGCACCGTCAACGTTAGCTATGTTCCGCTTATCAGTACGTATACCATCACCAATACCGGTGAGACTTCCGGTGCATGCGCCACCCCGGTGATCAATATCTCCGGTTCGCAGCAAGGGGTGAATTATTACGTGACCAATGGTACCAATGCCTATTTCGGACCGGTGAAGGGAACCGGCGAAGCGATCAGCATCAGGCCATCGGTTACCACTAATGCGACACTTGGGGTAAGGGCGATAGCGGCCCACGATGCAAACATGAGCTTTGCGGCATCCGGTACAAGTTACCTCAACAACACGAACATGAACCTGTTTGCTACTTCGATGACCTTCGATTTCTGGGCCAAAAGGAACGCGACTACCGGTGTTCAATATATGTTTGGATATGGTAATGCATCCAGTGAACTTGCCGTGTACTGGTTAAATAATACCACCCTGCGAATAATTACACCGTCGGGTGCTACCTTTAATGCTACCGTAACCGGCGGTACCAACTGGCGCCATTATGCCATCTGCTACAATTACACAACGAGAGTGTTCACCGTCTACCTGGACGGGCAATTGGCGATCACCGCTACTGCCCTGACAGCTGCGTGGGCCGTTTCCGTAAGTGCAATCCTCAGAATAGGATCCGATCCGGCAGGAAACGGGTATTTCAGATCCGGAGAGATCGACGATCTGAAGGTATGGCGCACCGCTTTATCGACCGAACAGATCAATAAGAGCCGAAAAGGAGAACTTACGGGTGTGGAAAATGTGCTCGAAGCCAGCTACGACATGAACGAAGGCTTCGGTTCCCAGGTGGTTGACAACACCAACCACGGCCACAACCTGGCCTTCGTCAATGCCGGAACGAACTGGATTGATCCGCTCGGACTTCCGTGCAACACTGCGCTTTCAGCAGCAGTCACAGTAAACGGAGCTGTGCTTATCGTACCCACGTTCCAGGTACCCACCGTTTATTGTATACCCACCACCACAGGTTCAGTCAACATTACCAATAATACGGTATCAGGAGCCAGTTATTCAATAATTGCCGCTTTAGATTACAGTCCGCTGGGTGCACCGGTCCCCGGAACCGGCTCGACATTGTCGGTCAATAATCTGTCTGTATCTGCAACCACCCTGATCCGGCCTATGGTCACCAAAAATGGGTGCACGGCTTACTCACAGACTGTTGGCACCATGACCGTTCGCATCAGCGACCAGCAGGTAAATGCAGCAGATACTGCGATCTATACCAACGACAGCACCGCAATCACCTTAGCAGCATCACAAAACGGTGTGGTATATACCCTCCGTCGTGATGCCGATAGCAGTGTTGTAGGCGCTTCACAAACAGGTACTACCGCTCTTGCTCCGCTGAGCTTTCCTACCGGACCGCTTACTGCTACCACGAAGTTCCATATCTATGCTGTAAACAGCTGTGACGCTATTCTTCCCAACCGCCCGACCGTAACGGTGATTGCAGCGCCGGTCGTAGCATTCAGGATCAGCAATGTGCAACCGATAACTTCTACAGGAGTCGGTGATTCAACCGTTACCATCGGGCTGAATGCCGGTGGACCGAACCAGGTTTTTGCCTTCAACTCGGTTTCAGGAACGATCGATTTCGGCCGGTTTGTGAAAAGCGGGGTTTCGGTAACGCCGAACTTCACCTCAGGTTCTTTTACCCACAGCATTTCAAACGGTATTCTCACCTACTCTGCCACCAACGTAAGCGGGTTTGACGGAGACGGCGTATTTCTTACGATCGTGGTTAAACCGAATATCGCGGAATCAAGTATCGACCAGTGTTATACTCCGTCAATACTGACTTCCAACTGGATCACAACACTTAATGTTCCGGCAAGCGTGACTTCAGATTTCAGCGCCAATTGCCTTACCGGACTTGC
>JAZKEZ010000054.1:6414-8210 GCA_040386675.1 Bacteroidota bacterium
AGGATCGATGAAAGCTGTGAACGGAAACGCCTGGAGCCGCCCGACAACGGTAAGTTGTACCGGCTGTATCTCACAGGATAATGCAGCCAACACGGTATTGCTCGATACTGCGACCTCAACCTACTCTTTCCGTGCTTTACCGGGAACCAATGTAACCCTGAGCGTGGAAGACCGCAGCGGCGACGGAGGCATAAACACTACTTCCGGAGATGCAGAACTGAACCGTGCCTATATCCTCGGGGTTGCAGAATTGAACGATATCCAGAAAGCCGCTGCCGATGTAGACAACTCCGCAGATATTAACACCCTCGATGTGAACCAGCAGCGAAAAAACGCACTGAATACCCAACCGGTGTTCCGCAACAACTTCGGGAATGCCTCACTCTACAGTTTCATCAACCTGATGGGTAAACCGTATGTATTCACCACTGGAAAAACCACGCATTCGTTTGATTTTACGGTGATACAGTTGGGGAAAGTGGCGGGGTATTGATGGGGGATTCCGAGCGCAGCGAGAAACCTCCCCTGTTAATTATTAACTAAAGTTGCCTGCCTCACATGCCTTTCAATATGATTCACAAAAAACCGGAACGTATCGCCCAGCCTGAACCGTAAAAGAGAAGTAAGTGTGATACCGGTTTTAATACGGGTTAGGTCGGCATCGGCTGCCAGGTTGAGCAAGGCCTGTAAGCGCTCCTGCTGCTTGACGAATTTTTCTAGCACCGTGACCGACAGGTTGGAGTTCGCCGGATCCATCTTTTTGAAGGTCTTCATTTTGCTGATCTTGCCGTCTTTGGGCAGCATCATATTGGCAAAATAATTACCGAGTACTCCACTGCTGAAGACTGTTGCCTCCGGCGATTTCGGTGCGTTGATGAGTTGTTTCTCGATCTCCGGGAGGTAGAAATCACCGTAACGGTTCAGGTGTTCGAGGCATTCCAGGATGCTCCAGCTGTCGGCAGATTTTTTGAAATTGAGTTGTGAATGATCCAGCTCACGGAATCCCAGTACGTTGTCGGTTGCCGATTGGACTTGCTTCTTCAGATCAGCGATCAGCTGCGTTCTTTCAATGTTCATGGTTGAATTTGTTTCTGGCAAAACTCCGGAAGTGTGGGTTTTTAAACATTGACGGAAATCAAGATTTTTTTTAACCACAGAGTCACAGAGTTTTTTCACGGAGAACCCAGAGAATCCCTCAGTGCCCTCCGCGCTAACCTCCGTGCCTCTGCGGTTAAAAAAGAGTCAGAATTGAGCACACAGAAAGGCGTAGCCTTAAAAACGACAAACCCGCAACGACAAACCCGCAACACGAGACCCCAAACCCGAAACCCCAAACGCCTACGCCAGCCTGCTAAGCGTCTCCGGCGTCATCCTCAAATAAGAAGCAATGTATTTCAGCGGCACTTCCTGGAACAGCTGCGGACTTCTTCTCCGCACCCGGTTCAGTCGTTCGGCCGGTGAGTGCGTAAGCAGATCGACCTCGCGTTCCATTTGCTGAAGTACCAGATCCTGAAGCATCGCATTGTATTCCCTGACCCCGCGCTCATCAGCATATACCCGTTCAAGGAATTTTTCTTTCGGAATGCGGTACACCGAAGAACGGCGGATGGCCTGGAGGTAAAACTCAGAAGGATTACCGGTAATAAAAGATCCAAGCGAAGTGATGATATTCTGTCCGTAACCAAACCGAATGGTGTGCTCCTCGTGCTCGGTAACCAGGAATACCCTTACCAGACCTTCAGCAATGAAATACACGTAGCGTTCCACCTCGCCCTCCCGAAGCAGGAAGTCGTGCC
>JAZKEZ010000054.1:8220-8790 GCA_040386675.1 Bacteroidota bacterium
GCTCCAGCTCTGCAACCAGCTCACCGATCAATTCCTGGATAAATGTCATATCAACCTTAAAAAGTTGTCATCTCAAGCGTAGCCGTCATCTCGAGCGTAGCGGTCATCTCGAGCGCAGCGAGAGACCCCGGGCACAGCAGTAACCTCGACCTCAAGTCGTACTATACACCATCATAAACCCCATCATCACCACGATGAAATAAGGAACCAGTCCGGCGGCACCGGGATAATCCTTGGCCACCCGCTGACCGAACATCAGGGCCAGCAGTGACAACGAGCTGAATATCAGTCCGAGTACCCCAAAAGAAAGGTCTTCGAAAAAGAACAACTGGAAAAAACCAAGCGCACAGAACAATCCTGCAAGCGCTTCAAAAATGGTAACAATGACCAGTAAGGTACTAACAACAGATTTTAATGGCGTAGACGAAAAGTGCGACTTCAGCCAACTCGAATTCCCCGAAAAATCGAAGATCTTATCCAACGCAGATTGCAGGAAAACAATAGCAAGAATAGCCAGCACAGACGCAATGGCAATATAGATCGATGCACCTCTTGCCAATTCATCACCAA
>JAZKEZ010000055.1:0-18165 GCA_040386675.1 Bacteroidota bacterium
AGTTCGGCCTTTCGGGAATGGATCTTGAGACCGTGTTCGAAGCCGGTAAAGAGATCGGGATAGGCGCTGCCACCCTTAAAGACATCCTCCATCACCTTCAGCGCAGCTATTGCGAATCGATCGGTGTGGAATACATGTATATCCGTCACCCGGAAAAGATCCAGTGGATCCGTGACCGTATCCATGAGAACGATAATCACCCGAGTTTCACGCCGGATCAGAAAAAACACATCCTTGATAAACTCAACCAGGCCGTTTCTTTCGAGAACTTCCTGCACACACGTTTCCCTGGCCAGAAGCGTTTCTCGCTTGAAGGTGGCGAAACCCTGATCCCTGCACTTGATGCCGCGATAGAGCACGGTGCCGATCTTGGGATGAAAGAATTTGTGGTGGGTATGGCTCACCGCGGACGCCTGAATACGCTGGTAAACATTTTCCACAAGCCATATCGCCAGGTATTCAGCGAATTTGTTTCGAAAGATTACCTCGAAGAAGGTTTTGATGGTGACGTGAAATATCACCTGGGTCACGACGAAAACCTGAAGACCGATAAAGGTCATGAGATACAGCTTACGCTTTGCCCGAACCCTTCTCACCTTGAAACGGTAAACGCCGTTGTGGAAGGGATCAGTCGTGCGAAGATCAACAAGGCACACGACGGTGATCACGATAAAGTGTGCCCGATCCTTATTCACGGTGACGCTGCTGTTGCCGGACAGGGTATTGTGTACGAGGTGATCCAGATGGCGCAGCTTGACGGTTACAAAACCGGAGGGACTGTACATATCGTGATCAACAACCAGGTTGGTTTCACCACCAACTACCTCGATGCGCGTTCTTCTACTTATTGTACCGATGTTGCCAAGGTTACCCTTTCACCGGTTTTCCACGTGAATGGTGATGATGTTGAGGCACTGGTGCATACCATGAGAATCGCGATGGAATACCGTCAGCGTTTCAACAGCGACGTATTCATCGACCTGCTGTGCTACCGTAAATACGGACACAACGAGGGCGACGAGCCTAAATTCACCCAGCCTTTGCTGTACAAGGCGATCGCTGCGCACCCGAACCCGAGAGACATTTACCGCGATAAGCTGATCGAAGACGGAACCATTGATGCTGCCTGGGCGAAGAACCTGGACGACAAGTTCCGTGAAATGCTTACCGGTGAATTCGAGGAAAGCAAGAAAATTGAGAACGCGCACATCGAGCCGTTCCTGAAATACCTGTGGAAAGATTTCAAAAAGGCTACGCCTAAAGATTTCGTGAAATCGCCTGAAACAGGAGTAGATAAAAAGACACTGACAAAAATCGGTGAGAAACTGGGTGAGATCCCTGAAGGGAAAAAGTTCTTCCGCAAGCTGGAAGGCATCATCCAGAATCGTATTGCCATGCTGAAAGACGACAAGCTCGACTGGAGCATGGGCGAATTGCTGGCTTACGGATCGCTGCTGGTTGAAGGGCATTCGGTTCGCCTTTCGGGCCAGGATGTGGAACGCGGTACCTTCTCGCACCGTCACGCCGTAGTTAAGGTGGAAGACAGCGAAGAAGAGTACGTTCACCTGAACAACCTCGATAAGAAGCAAGCCACGTTTGCGGCTTACAACTCCCTGCTTTCTGAGTACGGTGTTATGGGCTTTGATTACGGCTATTCGCTGGGTGCTCCCGACAGTCTGGTGCTGTGGGAAGCGCAGTTCGGGGATTTCTTTAACGGTGCCCAGATCATGCTCGACCAGTACATCTGCTGTGCAGAAGACAAGTGGAAGACCCAATCGGGTATCGTATTGCTGCTGCCTCACGGATACGAAGGAGCAGGAGCAGAGCACAGCAGCGCGCGTATTGAGCGTTTCCTGAACTCGTGTGCCGAAAACAACTGGCAGATCGTAAACTGTACGACCCCGGCCAACTATTTCCACGCACTGAGACGCCAGCTGAAACGCGAGTTCCGCAAGCCACTGGTAGTATTCACTCCTAAGAGCCTGCTGCGTCACCCAAAATGTGTTTCTTCAGTAGCCGATCTTGCGAAAGGTCGTTTCCAGGAAGTGATCGACGATGCTACTGCAGATGCGGCAAAAGTGAAAAAAGTAGTGTTCTGCCAGGGTAAAGTGTACTACGACCTGCTGGAGAGGAACGAGGAGCAGAAACGCGACGATATTGCCTTTGTGCGTATCGAGCAGTTGTATCCTACTCCTGTTGAGCAGATCGATGCTATCGTGAAGAAGTACGGCAAAGCCAAAGAACTGGTTTGGGCACAGGAAGAGCCTGAGAACATGGGTGCGTGGTATTTCCTTCACTGGAAACTGAAGCACCTGAACCTTTCGCTGGTGAGTCGTAACGCAAGTTCTGCAACCGCACCGGGTTCATCGAAACGCGATGCCATCCGCCAGAATGCTATGCTTGAAGGGGTATTTGCCTAACGATAATAACCTGTATGCAATTTCCTGAGATCATGCATTGAAAAGAGACCGGGGATAAATAGTCATACATTGTCAGGCATTGTCATTCAATTGTATGACTACGAATGACTACTGTTTGACCATTGAGTTTATAAGTTAGCGTACACTACATAAAACTACTATTACCATTAAACTGAAATATATCCCGCTATGTTCGAAGTAAAAGTACCCAGCCCGGGTGAATCGATATCAGAAGTTGCCATTGCCAGCTGGCTGGTGAAAGACGGCGATTATGTACAGAAAGAGCAGGTCATTGCCGAGATCGACAGCGACAAGGCTACACTTGAACTTGCTGCCGAAGAAGCCGGTGTGATCAAGATCATGAAGCCGGAAGGCGAAACCGTTGCGGTGGGTGATGTGATCGCTACTGTGGATACTTCGGCTGCTGCTCCTGAAGGTGCTGCGAAAGACGAGGCTCCGGCAGAAAAGACTAAAGAAGAAGCTAAGTCAGATTCGAAACCGGCACCAAATCCTAACCCGGTGGCATCATCAGCTCCGGCTGCAACTCCTGAAAAGGAGTCGTACGCAAAAGGTACTCCTTCTCCTGCGGCGAAGAAAATGCTGGATGAAGCCGGTGCAAAACCTGCACAGGTAAACGGAACCGGTAAAGACGGAAGAATTACCAAGCAGGATGTGGTTTCGGCCATGTCGGCAGGATTCAATAAAGAAGAGGCTTCGGCCTGGGGCGGAAGTCGCGAGACCCGTACCGAGAAGATGAGTATGCTTCGCAAGAAAGTGGCCGAGCGCCTGGTTTCTGTGAAGAATGAAACGGCCATGCTAACCACGTTCAACGAGGTAGACATGCAGCCGATCATGGACATCCGCAACAAGTACAAAGATATTTTCAAGGAAAAACACAGCGTGAACCTTGGTTTCATGTCGTTTTTCACCAAAGCCTGTACAGAGGCATTGAAGCTGTTCCCGGCGGTAAATGCACGCATCGAAGGCACCGATATGGTTTTCCACGATTACGCAGATGTAGGTATCGCGGTAAGTTCGCCAAAAGGACTGATGGTTCCGGTGGTGAGAAATGCAGAGGTGATGAGCCTTGCAGAGATCGAAGCCGAGATCAAGCGTCTTGCACTGAAAGCCCGCGACGGAAAACTGAGCGTTGACGAAATGACTGGCGGAACCTTTACCATTACCAACGGTGGTGTATTCGGCTCGATGATGTCGACACCGATCATCAATCCTCCGCAGAGTGCGATCCTTGGAATGCACAACGTGGTAGAACGTGCAGTGGTAAGAGACGGCCAGATCGTTATCCGCCCGATCATGTATGTGGCACTGAGCTACGATCACCGCATCATCGACGGAAAAGAGTCGGTAGGTTTCCTGGTGAAAGTGAAGGAGATGATTGAAAACCCGGGGATGCTGTTTGGAAGCAAAAATCCGGAAGAAGTATTGCTGGGTCTGTAAGTTTATCGATTATGATATAGTAAAGAAAGAGCGGATTTCCGCTCTTTTTTGTTTTAGTAAGAACTAAGAGTTAAGAACCAGGAACTAAGAGTTAAGTCGGATCTAACAAACTCTTAGTTCTTAACTCTTAGTTCTTAGTTATATCGCATGAAGATGCGATTGAAACATTCGATTGGAAAAGGAACATTTGTGGAAACCCGGCTGCGGGAATTCCCCCGATAGCTCACAAAACCTTTTCAAAATGGCATATACTGGTGAAATACGAATGATGGCGGGTAACAAACTCCCTGATGGCTGGCTGCTTTGCGACGGCAGCATGCTCAGGATCAGTGAATATCAGGTCCTGTATTCAGTGATTGAAAAGAAATTCGGCGGCGATGGCCGCGAAACCTTCCAGCTGCCTGACCTGCGCGGCCGTTTTCCGATAGGCGTCGGTGAGGTATCCGGTCAGCCGGCCTATCAGCGTGGAAATCCGGGTGGACGCCATGCAGCAGTACTGAGCGAGGATCACCTGCCAAAGCACAGTCATACCATCGAAATTAAAAACCCTTTAGCTGTAAAAATGCCTGCCAGTGCGGGATTTGGTACGTCATACGCCCCGGGACCAGGTGCAGTTCCTGCTAAAATTGACGATACTACCGGAGCCGATACGTACAAGGCATATGGAGCTGCCGACAATGCTACCTACCTTTCAGCAGAGATCACCCAGGCAGAGATTTCGGCTGCGGAGTTCAAGGCCGGCGAAGCGGGTGGCGGTCACGGGTTTTCAATCCTGCCTCCTTATGTCGGGCTGTATTATATGATCTGTGTAAACAGTGAATACCCCACCGGCGAGACCATCCCGGAAAAAGAACAGTAAACTGCAGCCGTATCGCATCATCATGCGATTGACCTACACGGCATAAAACAGGAAATTTGGGCGCGTAAAAATGTGATCTCTACAGATTAATACTTTTGCGCACCCAAACTTTTACCTTTTTTATGTTCAGACGCTCTTTTACCCGAAATGCCCATGCAGGCCCGGTGCTGTTCCTGCTATTTGCCTTACTCTCTTTCCGCGCAGCAGCTCAGCCCGCCGCCGGCGATATGGGCGTAATCGGCTGGAATGCCAACAGCAATACGATCCGGATCGTTACGTTCGTGGAAATCCCTGCGAACACGGTGATCAAAATGACCGACAACGGATGGCTGGCATCCGGATCGTTCCAGGCTAATACCGCTGCCGACGGACGTTTTACATGGACCACCGGCAGCAAGGTAGCCGCAGGAACATTTCTCGAGGTGACCCTGGCGACAAACCTGGTTACATTGACCAACATTACCACGAATACCGACATTTCCGGTGAGGTGGTCAAAAACAGTCCTTCATGGAGCGGGGCAGACCCGATCGCAGCTACAGGCGACGGGTGGATCATTTACCGGGGTGACGACAGCAATCCTTATTTTATCACTGCATTCAACAACAGTGCCCAGGGTGTGGTAAACGCCTCGGGCTGGAACTTCGGTGCTTCGGCAGGTGTAAACACCAGCCTGATTCCTGTTGCACCCACGGCTCAGAATAGCCTGGAGAATGGTAAAACCGCCATGGGTGTTCCGTCGCCCAGCAGTACCTACCTGGTGATCCGGTACAACGGAGCTCATTCATCCACAGATGTTGCTACCTGGAAATCAAGATTATCAGATGTCAATAACTATTTCAAAGGAGGCACATCAGGCAGCGATGGCCTGGGCACCAAACTGGATGTGGCCGTTGCTTACGAAGATATCGTAGTGTATACTCCCCTAACGGATTGTGTCGGCGAGGATATTTCGGGAACCTATAAGTACACCGGCATGTCGGATGGCAAACCGAAGTACGAATATGAGCACCTTTCCATTGAATGGTTCGAAGGCGAGTGGGCCATTAAAAGTGCCAATTTCGCACCGCCGATCATTACGTCCAATGTCTCCAGTGCAATTCCGTCTTGTTATGGATGGTTCGGCAACTTCTGCGACAGCGTTGAAGTAAGAGGTGGTTGTATTTCATTCATCGACGGAAAGCTTACTTCCACATCAACCTGTTTCGGGAAGGCTGAAGGAAAAGTAGATTTTACCCTGACCCTGGGTAAACCGCCCTATACTTATGTGTGGTCTACCGGTGATACCATTCATTCTTCTGACTCCACATTATCCTTATCGAACCTGGCTAAGGGCAATTATTCGCTTAGCGTAACCGATGCTGATCATTACACCTATTTATTCAGCGCAACAGTAGCTGAAAAAACTAAAATAGAGATATCGAAACCGGTAAATGCTACAATTCTTACCGGAAGCGATACTTCATTTGCCGTTTCTGTAAGCGGAATGCCGCAGTACAACTGGCAGGTAAGTAAAGCCGGCCAGGCCTTTGCCGATGTGGTACAGGCAGAAGGCTACTCCGGAACAGGTAAAGCGATCCTCGGTCTTACCGCGGTGCCTTTCGGGTGGAACGGATACCGCTACCGCTGCGTGGTTACGGTAGACGGATGTTCCGCAACCAGCGATACTGCATTGCTCACCGTTACACAGCCCAACCAGGCACCCGTGATCGCTGCACTTGCCGATACGGCAACCTGCATGGATTTGGCGCTGAGCCGCAAGATCACTTTTACCGATGAGAATGCGGTAACCGCCTCTCTTTCGGTAAGCAGCTCGAACCAGTCGGTAGTGAAAGATGCCGCGATCCAGGTTTCAGGAACCGACGGCACGCGTACGTTAACATTTACACCTGAAGCCGGTGTCAAAGGCCGGACCACCATCACCATTACCGTAACCGATGAGCTGGCCCAGGCCTCGATAAAGAAATTCGTACTCGGTGTAGATGAAGGACCGGTTGCTGCCAGGCTGGCGCCTATTGTGAACCACAGCGGTGCACAGGGAAATTCGGCAAGCGGCACTCCGGCGCTGACTGCTGAAATCTCTTCACCCACCTACGTTACCGTAGCGCCAAATGGCGATGTGTTTTTTGAAGACTATGACAATAAACTGATCCGGAAGGTGAGCAACGATACGCTGACAAACATCGGTACTACTGTTTCGAGTCCGAAAGGGATCACCACTGACCGCAACGGCAACGTGTATTTCGTGGATGGATCTGTGATCAAAAAATACGATGTACTCTCGGGAACAGTAAGCAATTATGCAGGTGCAGCGGGTACAATGGCTGCCGATGGTGCAGATGTATCGAATGGTCCGATCGGTGCTTCGCTGGAAGGGATTTACATGGACAATGGCGATACGCTGTACATCGGGGTGAACAGCGGGGCACGCATCTGCAAGATCACACCCGATAAAAAGGTATATACTGTAGCCGGAACCGGAACGGCCGGCCACACCGGCGACGGTGCTGATGCCACTGCCGCACAGGTGGGCGGAGCCAAGGCTTTTGTAAAAGACAGTAAGAACAACCTATACTTTATCCAGTCGGGTTACCGCGTCCGGAAGATTGACAGCAACGGGATCGTAAGCGTCTTTGCCGGGAACGGGAATGCAGGGAATACCGGTGAGAATGGCCAGGCATCGCTTGCGGGCATCGCCGAGCCGTGTGCACTCGGTGTAGATGAGAACGACAATATCCTGCTATTTCTTTACCAGCTTTCGGGAACACGCAGGGTAAGGGCCAAGGACGGAATTATCAATACCCTCCCTTCAAGTGGCGCGAACGGATTGTACGGCGGGGCTTACGATGCAAGTACAGGTACTATGATCCGTACCGCACGGACTCCGACCAATAGGGTATACCGATATACACCTGAACAATACAACTACCTGGTGTGTAACAAAAAGCCGGCATTCTCTCCTAAAACCATTGCCAATGATACCGTTTGCTTTTCGGCAATTCCGGTAACCAAAACCAAAAACATAGCTGTATCGGATGCCGACGGTACCATTTCATCTACCATAGTGACCAGCTCGGATACGAACGTGGTTGCCGTGATCAACGCAGGGACAGCGACCGCGGTATCCCTAACTCTTACCCAGAAACCAAACGTTTCCGGTTCGGCTACGATCAAACTGGTTTCTATGGATAACCTGGGAGCTAAAGATTCAATCAGCTGGACCATTGTGGTAAATCAACTCATTGCTACTGTACAGGTATCTCCTGCAAGTTGTTTCGGAGGCTCGAACGGGAAGATCGAAGTGATCAAGGCCCGCGGCGGAGCGGCTCCTTATACTTATAGCTGGTCGGTAGCTGATAGCAGCAGAAACGTACTGGCTAACCTGGAAGCCGGAGACTATTCGCTAACGGTTATTGATGCCAAAGGATGTACGTTTGTTAAAGACACCTCGGTTGCACAGCCGGCGCAGTTAAGTTCCGCTCCTGTGGTTACCGCTGTAAGCTGTAACGGAATGAGCGACGGTAAGATAGTGGCGAATGTAAGTGGAGGAACCGCTCCTTACAGCATTAAATGGAGCACCGGAGCACAGGCAGATTCTATCAGCGGACTGAGTTCCGGCGATTATACCCTGGATGTTTCTGATGCGAACCAGTGTAAATTGAATACGAAGTCGCTGTACGTCCGCCGGCCTGAACAGATCTCGATCAATATGCCGGCCTCTCAGTTTGATGTCTGCAGCGGTGAGACCGCCACTTTTACCGCTACTGTAAATAACGCGCTGACGTACCAGTGGGGAATTACCACCGACGGTACTGATTTTACCGCGTTGACCAACACCGCGGATTACGACGGAGTAAACACAACGGCACTTAAGGTAAACGCGAATCAAACGACAAATGGGACTTTATACCAACTCAAAGCATCACAATCTGAATCTTGCTTTGTGGTTTCGTCGGTAGCATCAAAACTTACTGTGAAGGTGTGCAACGTGGCTCCGGAACTTGGCGATGTCAGCAACCAGCTGATATGTCAGAATGAGGAAATACCGGCTATTCCATTATCATTGAAAGACGAGAAACCGTCTACCGTTACCTTCTCGGTGAGCAGCAGCAATGCCTTTGTACTTGCTCCTAACCAGGTAAGCATTACCGGTTCGGGAGAAGACCGCAAGATTGAATTTGCCGGACCGTTTGCGAACCCGGGAACGACGATCGTAAAAATCATCGCTACAGATGCGGGTTATGGAATGCTGAAGGATTCGGTGAGCTTTACGATCAAAGTGAACAACCTGCCGGGGATCAGTCTTTCTGACTTTACCTCAGTTTGCAGCAACGAAGCTCCTTTTGTACTGGAGCAGGGTATCCCGGTTTCGGGGACTTACAGCGGCGAAGGAGTGGAAAACGGCAGTTTCAATCCTGCCACTGCAGGTGCCGGAACACATGCGATCACCTTCAGCTACACCCGTCCACAAACCGGCTGTACGAATACCATTACTAAGAATATTGAAGTCAAAAAGGCTGAAGACATTGTATCCCAGGGACGTGCGCTTTGCCGCAATACAGCTCCGTTTGAACTTGAGGCCACGCCAACGGGCGGAACCTGGAGTGGAGCCGGGGTGAGCGACGGAAAGCTGGATGTTTCGCAAGCCGGAGTAAAACCATCTGCCACCTACACTTACACTGCCGCCAACGGATGTGTAAGCGTGAAGAACGTAGGGTTCAAATTGAAAGATACGGTACAGGTAAGCCTGGCGCCTTTCGCCGATCAGTGTTCGAATGGAGACAAGATCACGCTTACCCAGGGCACTCCGGCAAACGGAAGTTACTCGGGTACGGGTGTAGCCGACGGTATGTTTGACCCTGCACTTGCCGGTGCCGGAAAACACACCATTACTTTCTCAGCCACCGAAAACGAATGTACTTCTACAACCACAGGAACCATCGTGGTGAACCAGGCTACAGCCATCAGTCTGCCGCAATCCCTTACCGTCTGTGTCAATGCAGCTCCGGTAACCATCTCGGATGTAGATCCGTTTGGAGGAACGTTCTCAGGAACAGGTATCGACGGATATACTTTCGATCCGGAATCTGCGGGCATTGGATCGCATACGATCACTTACACCTACGACAACGGCAAATGTGTGAGTACGGAAGAAATGGAAATTGAAGTGCTTGCCCAGCCGGCAGTTGCGGTAAACGCAGCCAACGACGGAGCGGCTTGCGAAGGAAGTACAGTTGAACTTAGCGTTTACCATCCGTCGAAGTACACCGTATTCCAATGGAAAAAAGACGGTGAGGACATTACCGGTGCTACAGATTCTGCGTATGTCGCCTCGCAAAGCGGTGACTATTCAGTTGAGGTATCAGGCGGCGGATGTTTTACCACTTCAACAGTGAGTACGGTGAAGATCCACGCACTTCCGGTTCCTACCATAGACCCTTCAGGCGGAAGTTTCTGTTCGGGTGATGCTTTGGTGCTGTCTACCCAGCAATTTGAAAGCTACGAGTGGATGATTGGTAGTGAAACGGTAAGTACAGCTGCTTCATACAGTGCCGGAACTGCAGGTTCCTATACCGTAACCGTGGTTGATGCCAATGGCTGTACCGGAACTTCGGCAGCAGTTGGAGTAGGCGAGAACAGCGGTCCGGTTATTACCGCTAACCGCAGCACAGCCCTGTGCCAGGGAGAATCGGTAATACTGAGCTCTAATGCCGCAGTAAGCTACCAATGGTACAAAGACGGAGGCTCAATAGACGGTGCAACGGCGCAAACGATCGCGGTTACCGAACCGGGCAGTTATATTGTAGTTGCTATTGATAACCAGGGTTGTACCGGAACTTCTGTAGAGTTGGTCGTTTCTGTTAAAGCCTCGCCGGAAGTTCCGCAGGTATCGGCAAAAGGCGACCTGGAATTCTGCCAGGGAGGAAAAGTGCTGCTTGAGACCGGTAGCTTCGAGAAATTCCAGTGGTACAACGGGACCAAGCGTATGGCGGGTGCAAATTTTGCCAGCATTACGGTGACCGAAAGCGGGGAGTTTTCTGTGGTGGTAACGGCTGCCAACGGATGTGCCTCGGTTTCCGAACCGGTAGCTGTGAAGGTGCAGGCGTTGCCATCGGTTGATCTTGGGAACGTATCGTACAGCAATACTTTCTGCTCACCGGCTACGCTGAAGCTTGGTGCAAAGGCAGAAGCGGCTACCGCCTACCAGTGGTTCCGTACGAATGTGGCGATCGAAAATGCGACCGCATCCAGCTACGAAGTGAAAGAAACCGGTCTGTATCAGCTGAAAGCGATCAGTGCGAACGGTTGTGAAGCAAAATCGAAAATGATCCTGGTGAATGTGAAACCATCGCCGGAAGCTGCTGTAATCACGAATACCGGGGTAAACATCCTGGAATCGAGCGTAGCCGACAACCTGCAATGGTATAAAGACGGTGCGCTGATCGAGGGAGCTACCTCACAGAAGCTGGAGATCAGCGAGAATGGCGTGTACAGTGTCGTGGTAAGTTCGGCCAACGGCTGCAATACCCGTTCGGCAGATTTCAACGTGAGCAACGTGAGCGTAAGTCAGCTGTCGTCTGCAGGCTGGTCGGCATTCCCGAATCCGTTCAGCAACCAGCTGGTGATCAATATTTCCGAACAGGCACACTTCTTTATCTATGATATGACCGGCCGCATTGTACATGAAAGCGACCTCTCAGTTGGCGAGAACATCATCAACACCAGTCATCTTGCTAAAGGCGTATATCACCTGAGAAGTATTGATAACATTACCCCGCTAACCATCCGATTGCTCAAGCAATAAAGAATAAGCTGAATCTCTTTTCAAAAAGCCGCCCGGTTTCCCGGAGCGGCTTTTTGCGTTCAGGGGTGTTTCGCGTCTCGCGTCTCTCGTTTCATGTTGGTCTCCTTATACAAGAGTTAGTTGTCCCTTCCCACCTCACTCCCCCATTTTCAATTCTCCACTTTCCATTCTCCACTCTCCACTCTCCACTAAAATGTAGGGTTACCCCTTAACGCCCGATCGGCATTTACTGTCGTCCTTTGCAAACAGAAAATGTAATGAGGTCATTGCGGTTTACCTCGCCGCAGGACTGTTTCCATTGAATTTTCAGACGCTACTAAACCAAAAATCAACATGACAAAAGTGTTTCGCAGGAATGCCCTGGTGCTCCTGAGTTTTCTTATTGCCTCAATCAACCTGTCTGCCCAGAGCGGATCAGTGGGCATTAATACCGATGGATCTGCTCCTGCCGCATCAGCACTGCTGGATGTAAAGAGTACCACACAAGGTGTATTGATCCCGAGAATGACGCAGGCACAGCGCTTGCTAATTTCATCGCCGGCCAAAGGATTGATGGTTTACCAGATTGACGATACCGAAGGATTTTACTTTCACAACGGAACAACATGGACCAGTCTTAACGGAAGCAATGGTACCAATGGTGCCGGTGTACCTATGGGTGGGACA
This sequence comes from Bacteroidota bacterium, assembly GCA_040386675.1. Taxonomy (GTDB): domain Bacteria; phylum Bacteroidota; class Bacteroidia; order Flavobacteriales_D; family Luteibaculaceae; genus DASUEB01. Next base: position 12,207 of record JAZKEZ010000055.1, read on the forward strand.
GCAGGGCAGGTGTTATCTAAGATAGACAGCGACCCTTACAATACCCAGTGGACCACACCGGCTTCGGGAGGCGGAGCGAGTTTGCAGCTGCACGTGATCAACACGAAAGATACTACGCTGAACCTGTCGGATACCCTGGGTACTCCGGTGGCACCACGATTCAACTATTTCTCCAAAACCAACCAGCCCGGAGCTTCACTTACCGGGGGAAACACTTGGGCAGATAATGTATTTACAGTTGGGGCACAGGGCGGCGGACTGTATTTCGTAGAGTGTGCGACTACCTCGAATATTACGAATGCCATACCCATGATCGATCTCAATAATTCCGGTAATAATGCCCAGAATATCTTCGGAAACTTTTCGATTGCGAACCAGGCGGTAAAATTTCCGTACAAAGCACGGGCATATGCTGCGGGCACCCTGGTGCTGAAGGCCGGCGACACCCTTATCGTAAGAATGGTGTCGAATTCCAACGTTGGCGGTGCACAGATGAAGGCCGATGCCAGCATCTACTTTAAAGTGGTGAAACTCAACTGATCCACTCCTTTATTGCTATTTCCAGACTTTACTCAAGTACTTCCTTTATACCAGGCATGAAAAGATTATTACTGATTACCTCATCCCTCTTTGCTCTCTTCGCAGCGAATGCACAGGCTACTTTCCAGGTGGGAAGCGGTGTGAAAATCACCACCAGCGGAACTCCTAACATTGTGTATACCGGCGGAAGCGTGGTGAACAACGGCTCCCTGGCCATGAGTTCCGGAACCTTAAAAACTACCGGCGCCACCACTTTTTCCGGAACCGGAACAGCTTCACTCAACGATGTTTCCTTTTTTACGGGCAGTGAGCTTCAGCAGCAATTGTCTGTTACCGGTACGGCAACCGTAAACGGGACATTAAGTGCCGGCAACGAATTGCTGTATATCCGCGGAGACCAGAGCGCAGCTGCGAAACTGGTGAACAACGGTGTGCTTACCGGTTCGGTAAAAGGACTGAATACCAATGCCACGGTTACTTCCGGCGCACCGGGATTCAGCAGCTCACTGAGTACCAATATTGCCGGAACCAATACCAGGTACCAGTGGCAGGAATCTGCAGACGGGAATTCCTGGACCGATATTTTCGGACAAACCGCTGCGGCCTACCAGGCTGTGGTGAACAGTACCAGGTCTTACCGCGCACTCATCAGCGCAAGCAATTCAGCGTTTACAGGGGTTACTTCCCCGGTAAAACTTTCGGCAGTGGCTGAGAGCGATTATTTCATCACAGAGTGGACCTTCCTGGCTACCCCGTCCACACTCACCATTGGATATTTGTTTACCGGAGATTCGGTAAGCTACAGCTTCACCACGAACAAGGGAAAAAGCGGCAGCGGGCGTGTGCACCGTCCGACGGGTGGTTCCCAGATCCTGCAATTGGGATCGGCTATGGAAGTGGGCGAGGTGCTTACACTGAAAATTTCACCCGATAGCCTCAAAGCTATAACGTTCAGCGGTACACATCGTACTTACCTTACCAATGTTAAGCAATGGGGTTCGGTAAAATGGACGTCGATGACAAGCATGTTCAGCGGGTGTAATAACCTACAGATCACTGCGGCAGATATTCCCGATCTTACATTGATCAACTCACTTCAGTCTACTTTCCAGGATTGCTGGAAATTAGATGGTCCGGCCAACATAGGCAGCTGGAATACCAGTACCATCACCAACCTTTTCAGGACTTTCTTTAATGCCCGGATATTTAACCAGAACATCAACAACTGGGATGTAAGCAAGGTTTCAAACATGCAGTCGCTGTTCAACAACGCATACAAGTACAACCAGCCACTGGATAAATGGGACGTGCGTAAAGTGACCAATTTCAGTTACCTGTTTTGTGGGGCAGAGCTTTTTAACCAGGACATCGGCCAGTGGAAAACCGAATTGGGGACCAATATGGAAGGGATGTTTTATTCGGCGTTTGCCTTCAATAAAGACATCAGCACCTGGCCCGTTGATTCAGTGGTAAACCTTATTGGTTTTCTACGCAATACCAAGTCGTTCGACCAGGATATTTCGCCGCTTGCTGCGAAATTGAAGAGTGTTGTGATCCTCGATAATTTTATGATGGATACCTGCAAACTATCGACCGCAAATTATGATGCCTGGCTAATCGGACTTGCTGCAACCGGCTTCACCGGTAAAACAATTACATCAAGGTTCCAGACCTACTGTGGTGCAAAAGCTGAACGTGATACACTTACCTTAAAGCGCAGCTGGTTAGTTTCTGATGCCGGAATGTCGGCCGGACCATGTGTAAACGCAGCGCCTGATATCTCCGGTCTTCCGGCATCGCCGACCACTTGCGATGACAGGACTTACACCACCGCATTTACAGTAAGCGACGAGCGACTGAACTCAGTTGTGCTGAGCGCATTCAGTTCCAACACCACGCTGTTGCCCAACGCAAACCTTGCGCTGACGAATACGGGGACTGCAACGCCATCGATTACCGTTACCCCGGTAAGCGGACAAGCCGGACTTGCTGCGATTGGAATAGTGGCGACAGATCACTTAGGACAAAAAGACACGGCATACCTGTACCTCGGGATAGGTAACCCGGTGCAGACCTTAAGTGTATACGCAGGCTCTACTTCGGGAACTGCAAACGGTACACTTGCAGAGGCAAAATTCAGTCGTCCATACGGGATGGCAAGAGACAGTAAAGGAAACATTTTCGTGACTGATGAAGTTTCGCATTGCATCCGCAAGATCACCCCGGAAGGTGTGGTAAGCACATTTGCCGGTAGTGCAGGCGTATCCGGATATGTGGAAGGAATCGGCACTGCAGCCAGATTCTTTTATCCAAGAGAGGTGATCGTAGATAAAAACGACAACCTGTACATTACCGACACAGAGAACCACCGTGTGCGGAAGATCACTCCCGACGGGACTACATCTCTCGTGGCGGGTACCGGTACTCCGTCGTCTACAAATGGAAACGCATTGGGCCAGGCCTCATTCAGTTCACCTATGGGTATCGTGATAGATGCCCAGGGCGACTTATTCATTGGTGATTACAATGGCCGCAGGATCCGCAAGATCAATATGACAACCGCACAGGTAAGTACCGTAGCAGGCTCTGGTGCCAATGGGTCGCAGGATGGAACTGCACTCCAGGCAAGCTTTTCTTCGCCTGCAGGTCTTGTATTTGATCAGTCAGGTAACCTGCTGATCGCCGATTATTTTAACAGCAAGGTCCGTAAGCTGGATCAGTCGAACGTGGTGACTACAATCATTGGTAACGGACAGAATACTTCTACCGAAGGTTCGGGCACCCAGGCGGCGATAGGCTGGGTGGATTTCCTGAGCGTTGATCCTGGTAACGGCGACGTATACATGGGTCTGGATGCTTGTAAAATAAGGAAATTCAATACAGCAGGACAGATTACCACAGTGATCGATAACGGTTGCGCCCTGGTTCTGGGACCACTGGCCACCGCAAGTACAGGTGGTGCGAAAAAGTTCCTGTTCCTGCCAGGCGGCGATATTCTTCTTACCAGCGGCACGCGGATCCTCAAGATCGGTACTACTTACGAGCCTTGTAATGCAAAACCGGCGTTTTCACCGGCCTCTCTGGCCAACGATACGTTATGCCTGGTAAGCTCCAACACCAATCTTACCTCAAGGACCCTGACCGTTTCTGATGCCGACGGAACCATTGCCAGTACGGTAGTAAGCAGCAGCAATCCATCCCTGGTTTCCGCAATCAATACCGGAAGCGCTACTAATGTAGTGATCGCCCTGAACCAGAAAGCCAATGAGTCGGGAAGCGCCGTAATTAAAGTAGTCTCTACTGATAATCTCGGAGCAAAAGACAGTGTGAGCTTTACCATCGTGGTGAATAAGGTGGTTGCACTTTCTTTCAATATCAACGTGACCTGTAACGGCGCACAAAACGGAAGTGCAGGAGTTAGCGTATCGGGCGGAACTGCACCGTATACCTATTCCTGGACCGTTTTCACCGATAGCACCAGATCACTGATCACCAAAATACCTTCGGGCACGTACACGGTTACTGTAAAAGATAAGTTCAACTGCCAGGCGTCGAAAAGCATCACGGTAACACAGCCGGCGGCACTGGTCGTAGTGAAAGACAGTTCGCTGATAAGCTGCTACGGACTGGAAGACGGTCGTGCGAAAGTAAGCCCGAGCGGAGGGTCCACTCCTTATGAGTACGCCTGGAGCAACGGGAAAACCAGCAAGGAGATCACCGGTTTAGCTGCGGGGACTTATTCAGTAACCGTTACTGATGTCAATAGCTGTCAGCGACTGATCAGTTTTAACATCACCCAACCGGCTGATATTACCAATCCTACCATTGCCGATGGAGGCGAAGTATGCGCAGGTCAGACCGTTACTTTTACGTCCGGATCAAACGCTACCAGTTTCCAGTGGGAAAAAAGCAGTTCATCGTTATCTGCCGATTTTACTCCGCTTAGCGACGGTACGTTCTTTACCGGAAGTGGCACCAAGAGCCTTACCATCACATCGAGCGAATTAACTGCAGATGCCAGGTATCGCGTAAAGCAAATTCAGAGCGCCACCTGCTTCAAATACAGCCCAGGCATTGGTTTTAGTGCTAAAGACTGCAACGCATTGCCGCAGTTTGCCTCAACCGCACTTTACAACGACACGCTTTGCTACGACACTTTAAATCATACACTTGGAAGTCGTGCCATCAACGTTTCAGATTCTGATGGAAGCATCGTATCCACTGAGGTGAAAAGCAGTAATCCGAACCTGGTGTCTGTGTCGAATAGCGGAACCAATACCGCAGTAAACCTTGTGCTTACTCAAAAAGCGAATCAATACGGATCTGCTGTTATTACCGTCATTTCTACGGATGATCTCGGAGCAAAAGACAGTGTGAGCTTCAGGATCAGGGTAAATAAACTATTGGGTAGCGTGTTTTCCACCGGCCTGAAGTGTTTCGGAGACAGTACGATCCTCACGGCATCCGGTTCTGATGGAGTTGCGCCATATTCTTATGTGTGGACCGGCGTTACCAGTTCGGTTGACACCACTCCGAAAGTGGGACCGGGAAGTTATTCCGTACTGATCACCGATAAGTTCGGTTGCAAGGCCACGGTTAAACCAACAGTTACGAGTCCTCCGCAGATCGTTTTTGTGAAAGACAGCAGCAACATAAGCTGTTTCGGGGCAAACGACGGAAAAGCCAGTGTAACCGTAAGCGGCGGTGCAGGCGACAAAGAACTCCTGTGGTCACCTTCTGGAGCAACTACCAACCAGATCTTGAACCAGGCGCCGGGTATCAAAACCGTTACGGCTACCGATGGTTTCGGTTGTACCGCATCCACTACATTCAATATCACTGAACCGGCACAGATCATCAATCCGCCGATCAGCAACCAGAGCGATATCTGCCAGGGGTCTACGGTGAACTTTACTACTACTGCAAGCAACGTAAACAGCTACCAGTGGGAAAAATCACCGGATGGAAATACCAATGCGAATTACACCGCTTTGGCAGATACCGGAGCCTATTCAGGAACTGCTACCAACAAGATCTCTATCGTTTCTGGCCCGGGTTCTGCAAATGCACTGTACCGCGTGAAGCTCATCCAGAGCGCGAATTGCTTTACGTACAGCACGCCGGTAATGTTTACCAACAAGGTGTGTAACGTGGCTCCTGTACTTTCGGGCATCCAGAATCAGCTTATCTGTCAGAACGATACCCTGACTGATCTACCGTTTACCGTTACCGACGAAAATCCTTCGGGAATTACCTATACCGTGACCAGCAGCAACAGCGTTGTGGTGCCGGCTTCGGTTATCCAGATCACCGGAAGCGGAAGTGACCGTAAGGTTCATTTTAATGCAGCCCTGACCACTCCCGGAACAGCGATCATTAAGATCACAGGACCGATAGTCCGCTACAATGATCTATTCGC